>CBDUXU010000001.1:0-44780 GCA_965371285.1 uncultured bacterium
ATCAAAAGCGGTACGGGCATCTGATATTAAGTCGCCTGTCATGAAAGCTTCTTTTTTAACAAGGTAGGGAATTTTGATTTCCTCACCTGTAATAGAATCAATTGATTTTTGATAAAGTATTTCAGACCCCGCAGGCGCGCCGAATCTCTCTGCCTCCACCGGGTCGTTGTCTTCGTCTAACATCTTAAACTCAAGCACGGCAGTTCTGCCAATAAGGTCTATTGCTCTTTTTGTATCTTTTATACCGGGGAGCTGGATGACAACCTGGTCCTGGCCTTGCCTTTGTATAAGAGGCTCAGTTACTCCGAACTTGTCAATCCTGTTTCTTATGGTCTCCAGAGCCTGCGAGAGAGCCCACTTCTTTAATCTCTCTACTTCTACCTCAGTTATCTTGTAATGAAGCTTTCCATCTTTATCCTCAGGAGAATCGAAGATAAAAAATTCCTCTTTCATAATTTTTTGTACATCTGCCTCAGAGTTCTCTCCTGCATAGGCAATTGCAATTTCAGATTGTCCGACTTTTTTAACAGAAAGAACAATAACATTCCTGTCTTCCATAATGTTTTCTATGCCATCGGCAAGCCTTTGGGTGAAGTTTTCAATGGCTGCTTCCCTGTCAACCTGCAGGACCAGGTGCATACCGCCTTGGAGGTCCAGACCGAGAACAATCTTTGGAACACTATCTACCAAAAAGGAAGGCAGTTTATTTGATAGAGGCGTTGACGGCAAAAAAAGCATGAGAGCTACAAATGTAAACCCTCCGAGAAGTAAAAAACGCCCTAAAATGGATTGCATGAAAATATCTCCTTAAAAAATTTTATCAAACTTATACGATAACTTATTTAACGATACTATTATTATTTTGTAACCTCTGGGGTTATAGCGCTCTCTGCAGTAATGTTGATGGCAACCGCTTCTTTGCTGAATTTAACCTTTACACCCTCTGCTATAGAAAGGGTGATGCTGTCATCACCAACAGAGGTTACTGTACCATGTATTCCGCCATTAGTTATAACTTTATCTCCATCATTTAGGGCTGCTACCATGTCGCGGTGCTGGGCTAGTTTTTTACTTTGAGGTTTTATGACTAATATATAAAATATTACAAAGAGTATTACCAGAAGGCCAAAATTGGCAATCCCTCCTAATGCCCCTCCTGCTGCGGCTTCTTCTGCCTTTGCAACGCCGGTAAAAAATACTGACATTATAGTAACTAATAAAAATTTCATTATTAAAACTCTCCTTTTATTTACTGGCTGTTTATGTGCCGGATGTAAGCTTGCTTAAGGTTGCCTCTTTAAATTCTTTAAACTTATTTTCTTTAATTGCCTCTCTTATACCTTCCATAAGACTTATATAATAGTAGAGGTTATGAATCGTATTCAGGCGAGATGACAGTATTTCGCCAACCATATAAAGATGCCTGAGATATGCCCTAGAGTAATTGGTGCATGTATAACACTCACAATCGCTATCTAGGGGCAAGGGGTCCTTCTCGTACTGAGAGTTCTTTATAACTAATTTTCCCCGACTTGTAAAGAGAGTTCCGTTCCGTGCGTTTCGGGTGGGGAGGACGCAGTCAAACATATCCACCCCAGCTTCGACTGCCATGAGGATATCTTCGCCGTATCCCACCCCCATTAGGTAGCGGGGTTTGTCATTAGGCAGCCTCAAGGTGACCACATTTGTCATCTCCCTCATTAAATCCTTCCCCTCTCCTACGCTTAAGCCTCCTATGGAATAGCCGTCAAAGTCCATATCGACAAGGGTTTGGGCGCTCTCAGTGCGCAAATCCTCATACATTCCCCCTTGAACTATGCCGAATAGTCCCTGATTAGGGTGGCTGTGAAATTCCTTGCACCTCTTAGCCCACCTGTGAGTTAAATCCATTGAGTTTTTGGTATAAGCCCTGTCTGCCGGATAAGGGGTGCATTCGTCAAGGGGCATGATAATATCCACGCCTAAATCCTCTTGAATCTCTATTGCCAACTCGGGGGTTAAAAAGAGCTTGGCTCCGTCTATATGACTCTGAAAGTGTACTCCCTCCTCGCTAATCTTGCGGTTCTTGGCAAGACTAAATACCTGATACCCCCCGCTGTCGGTGAGGATTGGTCCCTTCCAGTTCATAAACTTATGCAAACCGCCCAGTTCTTTTATGAGCTTGTTGCCAGGGCGAAGATGAAGGTGATAGGTATTGGCGAGAACGATTTCCGTGCCAATCCCAGTTAGTTCCTCCGGGGTCATACCCTTAACAGTTCCGCGAGTACCTACCGGCATAAATGCAGGAGTAGAAAAACTACCGTGGGCAGTTTCTACGCTTCCAAGCCTCGCCCCGCTTGGGTCAGTATTATGTAGAGTGAATTTCATTTTTGTTTTATATTTATAAAAAAACTTATTACCATTATTTTTTCAAAAGGTTAAACATTTGTGTTTATGCCAGTGCCAACTGTCTGCGACAGTTTTATACGGGTCATATTATGGCAAGAATTAAAAAACCATTTAATTGTACAATGGTCATTACATGAGGCAGGGCTTGCCCCTGCCCTATAATTTACTTCGGCGTGTCGCCGACTAGCATGCAGTCGCCATAACTAAAAAAGCGATATTTTTCTTTTACTGCTTCCTTGTATGCATCCATTGTAAAGTCCGTTCCTGCAAATGCACTAACTAACATTATAAGGCTACTCTCGGGAAGGTGGAAGTTTGTCAGGAGCGCGTCCACTACCTTGAACTGGTAGCCTGGGTATATAAATATGTCAGTCTCGCCGGTTAACCTGTCTTTAGTTAAGTCGCCATTATCATTTTTGCCAATAGCAGCCTCTAAGGTTCTTGTTACTGTAGTCCCTACTGCTACAACTCTCCCACCATTTTTTTTAGTAGAGACTATATCATCATAAACACTTTGTGGTACAGAGTACCACTCTGATGGTACTTTGTGGTCTTCAATATTTTCTACTCTTATTGGCAAGAAAGTTCCGGGACCTGTGTGGAGTGTAATAAAACCTACCTTAACCCCTTTAGCTTTTATCTTACCCAGCACCTCTTCGGTAAAGTGTAGGCCTGCCGTTGGCGCTGCAACTGCCTTTGCCTTGGAGGTGTCAGAGAATACTGTTTGATATCTCTCTCTATCACTCTCTTCTGACTCTCTATCTAAATAAGGAGGAAGTGGCATAACACCCACTGCCTCTAAAACAGTTTCAAAATCTCCGCCAATTGCCTTTAAGCTCACTATACAAAAACCATCATCGCCTTTTTCAACAAGAGTGACTTCCAGCGACTTGTCGCCACTTTCGAAGGTAATTACATCATCAGGTTTTAAACTTTTACCACCCTTAAGCATTGCCTGCCAGGGTGTGACACCCAACGCCGTGACGCCACCGCTCGCACCCTCTAATTGCTTAATGAGTAAGACTTCTACCTTGCCGCCTGTTTGTTTTTTGCCCAACAGGCGAGCCGGAATAACAGTCGTGTCGTTTAGCACTAGTAAGTCGCCCGGGTTCAGGTAGTCTATGAAATCGGTAAACTGCTTGTGGTTTATGGACTTTTCCTTGCAATCCAAGACCATCATCCTTGAGTCTTCCCTTTTATCTAGTGGGTACTTGGCAATAAGCTCAACGGGCAAGTGGAAGTCAAAGTCTTTGGGGGTTTGGGGGGTTAAAGTCATAGTTATATATATTAAGTCTTTTTAGAGAAGGGACTCAGTCCCCAGGCTGCTAATAGAGCTTTTTTATTTTTGTTCCTTTATAATAATGACGAAGGATTTTGTTATATTTATATCCTGCATCTGCCATGCCTTTGGCTCCCCACTGGCTTAGCCCCACTCCGTGGCCGGACCCGCTTCCGTAGAATATAAATTTCTTTTTTCTGTATTTAACTTTAAACTTGGTGCTCTTTATAAGCGAATAACCAATAGTACGCCTTATATCTTCGCCCTTTAATTTATGTTTCTTCCTGTCTTTGTCATATATTATAAGCTCTGCCACCCTCTTAGACCTTGTTCTCTTTGAGATTTTTACTTTTTTAATTTCTCCAATAGTAAAACCGCCCTTGGCTAGTTTCTCACGAAAAGTCCACCGAGGTATTTCATACCTCCATTCATAATTAGGAGCTACTGCGTCGTATTTGCTGTTAACGGAGCGAAGGTAGGGAAACCTCTCGCTCCAAACATCTTCTGAATTCTCTGTCCTGCCCCCGGCGCTTGAGTGATAAACAGTGAGTGCCAAATCTCCTTTGTATATAACCACTTCACCGTAGGTAGATTTAACTGCCTTGTAAGCAGCCTTGTCTTCTTTGTCTGCGCCAATATAGACCTGGTCGGCGGTGGTGCTCTTTAAATGATAGAGTTCATTTTTTCTTTTTTCTTTTTGGTATAGGGCATAGGTACGGGCAATAACAGACTGGGTTTTAATTGCCTCAATTGGCCACTTAGAGGATATCTCACCGTTAATAAGACCTACAAGGTATAACTCAAGGGGTAGTTCGTTTATTACTAAAACACCCTTCTTGGCAGGATGGAGTTCGACCCTGCCTCGGTATTTCTTACCGTTGATTTCTATAAATTTTTTAGATGGAGTGAGTATTAAAGGAAGGTTTGCAGGTTTGTCGTTTACTTTAAAGCCCTCAGCTTCCTCATCAAAGACTAAAGATAGCTTGGGATATTGCTTTGTGCCTTTTATAAATATACTTTCCTGCGCCCCAAGTATTAAGACCCTTATGGTCGGAGAAGCTGCCATGGTCCTTGGCACTACCGCTCCCCCGCAGCCTACAACAAATAGGGCTAGAAATAATATGGTAATAAAACTCTTAAGGGACTTTGTGGGGTTACTTCTCATCATAGGAATATAACTTATCATAAACTAGTTTCACACGCTACCGTTACCCTTTGACTTAGTATTGACATTTAAGACGAGATTGCCGCGTTGTACTCACCTTGCGGTGGTACCTCCTCGCAATGACTCCCAAATCCCAAAGACTTCAGAATCTAGTTAATGACATGATGTACCTGAAAAAGAGTCCAGCGCCAGGAGCGTGACGCGTAGCAATCATTGCTCCACCCATTTAATGACTACTAAACCCCAAATATTTCATAATTCAAATAAACTACATGATATACCTGAAATTGCCCCACCGCAATATAGAAAAACTATATTTAAAACTACCAAGCTTCAAATACTTCAAAATGTAATAAAAAACATGATGTCACCGAAACTGAGTGCAGGTGTCACACCTGCCTAGAAGTAGCGGATTAGGTACAAAAAAATAAGCCCTAAGACCATGGATATTAAACCCGTGATACGAAGGACTTTATCATCTACATCTTGAATCATGAGGGACCACTTCTTCACCTTCCCCGGAGAGATGAAGTAAGGAATGCCCTCTAATACTAATACAGCACCTATAACACTTAAGATAATAGTCATGCGGTTCCAGCAAACGTGACGTTTGCATCCAATTAAAAAAACAAGTCAATACTTTAATAAGCCATCAAAAACATGATGTACCTGAAACTGTCAGCGGCGACTCGCCGCCTAGACGATTTCGAATTCTTCTTGTGTGAATTCATTTATAGGCTTGATGGCAATTTTCTTTTTGAACTTCTTGCGTAGGTTGTCTAACACCTCCGGTGTTTCGTCTATCCTGTCTGCCACTACGGGGCTTACGTATACTATTGCCTTGCGCCATTTTTTTGGAAGCAGGGTAAGTAGTTCGCGGTAGATTTCCATTATAATTGTGTCTTTTGCTTTTATAAGCCCGTTACCTTCGCAAAGGGGGCATGGCTCACAAAGAGACTGTGCGATGGATTCGCGAGTTCTTTTGCGGGTCATTTCTACAAGTCCAAGCTCGCTGACTTTCAAGATATTAGTGCGGGCCTTATCGGAGCGAAGTGCGTCTTTTAGTACGCGATAAACCTTCTCTCTGTTGGCCTGTACAGTCATGTCAATAAAGTCGCAGACTATAATACCTCCTATGTTACGGAGGCGTACTTGGCGCACGATTTCTTTAATTGCTTCCAAGTTGGTTTTTAGGATTGTATCTTCGGAGTTCTTTTTACCTACGAATTTACCGGTGTTAACATCTATTGCAGTCAGTGCTTCCATCTGGTCTATGACTATGTGTCCGCCGGATTTTAGCCATACCTTGACTTCGATGGCATTTTGAAGCTCCAGTTCTATTCCGTGGCTGTCAAACAAAGTGGTAGAACCTTTGTAGAGTTCTATCTTGCCTCTTAGCTCCGGTACGAAGTTTTCTGTAAATCCAATTGCCCTGTCGTATTCTTCTTTTGAGTCGATTATGAACTTGGAGACATCCCTGCTCATTGTGTCTCTGATTGTTCTAAGTGTTAGGTCCAGTTCTTCAAGAAGCATATTTGGGTTTCCACCCTTTTCTGCCTTTTCTAGGATTCCGTGCCAGAGCATAATAAGGAATTCCATATCTGCTTCTATATCTTCTTTGCTAACCCCCTCGCAAACAGTTCTTACGATAAAGCCGTAATTATTGTCTCCGCGCAATCCTTTTATGATTGACCTAAGGCGACGGCGTTCTTTGTCGCTTTGTATTCTTCTTGATACGCCTATTCTGGTATAAGTAGGCATGAGGACCAGATATCTCCCCGGTAGGGAAACATAGGATGTTACGCGGGCGCCTTTTGTGCCTATTGGCTCTTTGGCAACCTGCACCATGATAGTTTGACCTTCTTTTACCAGGTCTTGAATTCTGGCGTCTTTATCGGTACGGCCTCTGCCGCGGCCGGCTTTATAACCTTTGGGAGAACTGTCCCTGCCACCGGATTTTGGCCTTTCTGAGCCTGTACTTGCCTGGGCCTCAGCCTCTTCTTTTTTATCTTCTCTAAATTCGTCTTCTTCTTCTTCGAGGTCTTCATCCTCATGTTTTATGTCTGATACATGGAGAAAGGCCGTTCTGTCCAGCCCCACTTCTACAAAGGCTGCCTGCATTCCGGGCAGAACCCTGACGATGGTACCTTTGTAAATGTTTCCTGTAATTCCTCTGTCTTTTGCTCGCTCTACATAGAGCTCCACAAGGCTGTTGTCTTCAACAACAGCAAGGCGAGCCTCAAATGGATTTGAGTTCACCAGTATATCTCTTTTTTTTGGTTTCAATTTTCCTATTGCCTTTTCGTTTTTTTACTGACCAGGCGTACTGAAAACAACATAATAACGGCGTAAACCACTTGAATTTCAAGCAGTTACACTTTCGAGAACCGAAATTACTTGCTATATCTATCTAATATAAAAAATTAGACGGACTGCAGTATTGTTTTAGTTTTAAGGATAGGAGTGAGAGTTGCTTCTTTGTGAGAGAGATTGAAAATGTTTTCTACTACTTCGTGGGGCTTAATTGAACCGCCCTCTTTAAATTTTAATGAAATATTTACTGTTAAATCTTCGTCTAAATACAATTCTTCTAATAATAGCTTTAAATCCAAATGTTTAACTTTATTCTTTCTCTCTAATTGCACATCAAAAGTATCTGTGCTCAAAACCTTGTTTATCTGGCTCTCAATTCTTCCTTGGTCTATGTTTATCCCCGAAGGGTTTTTATGCAGAAAAATACGATATTTTTGTGACTCCATCATAGCAGACAAAGATGGAAGTTTCAAGGGTATAAAGTAACATCCTGTGATTTTTAGTCCTTTTGGGAGGTGTTTATTCAAAATATCGACTAATTGAGCCTCATTTAGTCTAAAACGCTCCTCATCGAACTCAATATCCATATATTCGTCCAAACTCTCCACCCCTAGAGGCAGTGGGTTTAAAAAGGCGATTTTAGGGTTAGGGTTGTACCCTTTCGAGTATTTTATGGCAATTCCAGCCCTGCGGACTGCTCTGGCAACTGCCCGGGCTTGGTCTAAATGGCCGAGGAATCTAAATACACCGGTTTTCTCAAAACTTATTCTAGCCCTGATAGAATTCTCGCCTTGCTCAGCCGTCATTGGAAGCGGAATAGTTACCACCTCATCTATGACTATCCTGTTTTTAATAATCTCATGGTCGCAGACTCCGCAATCTCCGCAGGCGTGGTGGGCACAATCCGGGGTTTCTATCACCTTCATTGCCTCTTCCAGTTCGAAGAGCAAGAATTCTTTTGATACCCCAGGATCCAGGTGATCCCAAGGAAGGACCTCATCATGGGCTCCCCCTTTTAACGGCTCGCCGATTGTAATGCCTTCTTCTGCCAAGATATCCGACCAGAGCTGGAAGTTAAACCTCTCTCCCCATGCGTCGAATCTTGCTCCGCGAACATATGCCTTCTCTACTACTTTGGAGAGTTTTCTTCCTCCTCTGGAGAATACTCCCTCTAATGCGCTCATGCTGCATTCGTGCCAGCGGAAGCCAAGCTTTCTTTTGGCAGTTTCTCTTTTTAAATATATTTGTTTCTCCCTACTGTCTGCCATGCTCTCCTGGGTGTGCCACTGAAAAGGAGTAAAGGGTTTTGGTATAAAATTAGATACCGATACATTTACCTGAGGCGACCTTCCTCCCATAACTCTCCTGCCAGCCTGGCGTACCTTGTCGGCTAGTTCTACAATGGCGTGAATGTCTTCCATAGTTTCTGTTGGGTGTCCTGTCATAAAATATAGTTTAATGGACTTCCACCCTAATCTAAAAATATCTTCTGCTGATTTTATTAGGTCTGCTTCATCTATGCCTTTGTTGATTAATTTTCTTAGTCTGTCGCTCCCTGCCTCGGGAGCCATAGTAAAACTGGTTTTGCGTACCTTTTTAATCTCTTCGGCAAGTTCCTTACTGACTGTGCCAACTCTCATAGACGGCAGGCTTATGGAAATCCTCTCTTTTTCCAACCACCCCATAAGCCCTGTAAGGAGTCCTTGTATAGATGAATAATCTCCGGTACTTAAACTCATAAGAGAGACTTCATCATAACCTGTGTTCTTAAGTCCTTCTTTTACAATCTGGGCGACCTTATCAGGAGTCCGGTCTCTTAGGGGGCGATAAATCATTCCTGCCTGACAGAACCTGCATCCACGAGTGCAGCCGCGGGAGATTTCCACTCCCAAGCGGTCATGTATGGTTTGTATAAACGGAACGACCGGTTTCACTGGAAGGGGGGCTTCGTTTAGGTCAACAACGGTTTTCTTCAGGAGGTTACCGCCGGCTTTGTTTGTTTTAACTACCCTGTCTATTGTGCCGTCTGCATTATAGTTAACTTTATAAAAGGAAGGTACATACATCCCCTCAATTTTGGCTAAGTTTATGAGAGTCTCTTCTCTTGATAATTTATCCTTCTTTGCATCTCTGATGACATTTGCAATATCCAGGATTGCCTCTTCTCCATCGCCAAGTAAGATGGCATCAAAAAAGTCTGCCACAGGCTCGGGGTTAAACACAACTGACCCCCCGCCAATTACAAAAGTATCCTCTTCTCCTCTATCCCTGCTATAAAACGGCACCTTGCCCAGGTCCAGCATTGCGAGGATGTTTGTATAACAGAGTTCATACTGAAGAGAGAAACCGAGTACATCCAGGTCGTTTAGAGTAATGTCAGATTCTATTGTTCCTAGTGGAATGTCCTTCTCGCGAAGCAATGCTTCCATATCGTCCCAAGGGGTGAATACCCTCTCGGCTGCAACATAGTCTTTGTCGTTTAGAATTTGATATAGGATTTGTATGCCTAGGTGGCTCATCCCTATCTCATAGACATCAGGAAATGCCAGACCAAAGGTAACATCTACCTTAGACAGGTCCTTTGTTACGGAGTTCAGTTCCCCACCAACATACCTGCCAGGTTTACTAACCAGTGTTAGATAGTCCTTTATATTAATTTTGTCTGTTTTATTGTTTTTTGTCATTTTATCTTTTACTTAATTGGAGCTACGCTGTCTGCGACAGTCTATTTAAAAAGCACTAATCCCCAAATACTTCATAATATAAGCAAGAACCTGATGCCCCTAAAACTGCGTGCCAACACAGAGTGTTGCGGGGTTACTGTCTGTGACAGTCAATTTAAAAGGCACCAATTACCAAATACTTCATAATATAGTTAACTGCGTAGTGCAGCACGAAAATTGGCAACGGCGCCTCGCCGTTAGCAGACTCCGCATTTGAAGCAGCTGCCTACCTGACATGCTCCTGTTGTGTCGCTTTTTAGGCTTCTTTTGTAATCAAACCACATATAGTCTCTTGAGAGCCCGTGTTCTATTACATCCCATGGAAGCACATCTTCCGGCACTCTTAGGGAGTGGACGATTCTCTCCACTTCCTCTTTATTGTCCTTCATGGCGCGGCGCACTCCCTTCTCATAAGACTCTTCTATAACTCGTCCTACTCGTCTGTCCCCCAGCGAGAGGTAGGCCTGTGTGTATGCAACTCCCGGCGTGAGTTTTTTAATTTCAATTGCCTTTTCTTTTTTAAGCATTGCATCTAAAATATTAAAACGTCTTTTCAGGATTTCTACCCTCTCGAAATTATGCCACTGAAAAGGCGTGAAGGGTTTTGGCACAAAGGGGTTTACGCTAAGTATGAGTTTGCCCCCGCCGAGAGTAGCTTTAATTTGTTTTGCCAGCTCTGCCATGGCTACTATATCTTCGTCAGTCTCTGTTGGCAGTCCTATCATGAAGTAGAGTTTTACCCTGTTAAAACCTGCATCTTTTATCATGGAGATGCTTTTTAATATACTCTCGTCGGTAATGTCTTTGTTTACAACGCGTCGGAGCCTGAGGGTAGCTGCCTCAGGTGCCATGGTTACTGTTTTGTATCCTGATTCTTTTAATGTTTCCAAAAACTCTTCATCTATAACGTCTAAGCGTAGTGATGACAGGGTCATTTCTTTATTATCTTTAATTCCGCTCTTTAGTACGTCTTTAATGTGGGTGTATTCACTAACAGCTGCCCCGACTAATCCAATTTTTTGGGTTTCATCTGTTTTTATACTATCCATAACGGGCCCTACTTCATGTTCCCTCGGTGGGAGGTATAAAAAACCTGCCGGGCAGAAGCGGCAATTTTCTCCGCACCCTCTTTCTATTTCTACAAGATGGGTGTTTGAGAACTCCGTATCAGGAGTGAGTATAACAGTTTGGGCAATTTCGAAGGGCTCTTCATAATTTATCATGGCCCTTCTGACTTTAGTTGGCGCACCATCGGTAATATTAATCCTGGTCATTCTGTTGCCGTCATATTCAAAGTCGTACCATAGTGGTACATATACTCCCGTAACTTCTCTAAGGCTCCTAAGTGTTTCTTCCTTGGTGCTGCTTGTGCTCAGGGACTCATCAATAATGTCTATAATTTCTTTTGCAAACCCTTCTGCTTCTCCAATAAAAAAGCTATCCATAAAATCCGAGAGAGGTTCGGGATTCATGGATATGGCAGCCCCTCCTGCAATGGTCAGGGGATGAGATTCATTTCTATCTTTTTTATTAAGGGGAATTTGTGCCAGGTCAAATATAAGGGGCAAATTAAAATAGTCGTCTTCAAAGGAAATTGAGAAGGCTACTACATCAAAATCTTTAACTGGAGTTTGTGATTCAAGACTAAACAGAGGCGTGTTGGAGTCAAAGAATTCATCTACATTTAATTTATTACTATCAGTAGTGTCAGGGAGGAATACTCTTTCGCAAACGCAG
Organism: uncultured bacterium; assembly: GCA_965371285.1. GTDB lineage: Bacteria > Desulfobacterota > GWC2-55-46 > GWC2-55-46 > DRQE01 > CBDUXU01. The sequence continues at coordinate 11,606 of CBDUXU010000001.1, forward strand.
TTAGGCAAACTATTTAGAAGCCTGTATAAGGTGTGCACTCCCAGGTTACTCATGCCAAGGTAATAACTATTTGGATAAACCAAACATACCCTGACCTTGCCGCCATGTTCCTTAAAGATTGTACCTCTCTCTTTAGAGAGTACTTCTCTTGCCTTTTTCTTTATATTCCAACTGATGGTACTGCACCGCTTTCTAATTAAGTTCTAACTACATAGTGCCAAGTATAACTAGCACTATTTAAGTATGTAATTATCCCATAAAAAGCGATTTTTTTCAAGGTGTCAGGCAATTAAAAACCTCTAATACCCTTATAAAATAAGGGTATTTACTAGTCTGCCTGTTTTCTTAAAAAAGTCGGTGTGTCGTAATAGTCCTCGTCTTCTGCTCTGAATCCGCCAAGTTTACTAACTCTTTTAACTTCTTTTCTGCCCGGCTCCGCGGCTCCCGGTAGAGTGGTAATAACAGGCATATCCAGGTTAGAAACAAGTTCTCTGGTCTCTTCTGCCTTATCTGTAACAGTGAAAGTCGCCTCATCTCCAAAGCCCGTTGCGATTACTGTGACCCTGATTTCTTCAAAGAGTGATTCATCTATAACCGCTCCGACGATTATGTTTGCATCGTCATCAGCTTCTGCTTGAATTAGGGTAGATGCCTCGTTCATGTCAAAGAGGGTTAGGTCCGAAGAACCTGTGATGTTAATAAGCACTCCCTTAGCTCCCCTGATGGATACGTCCTCCAAGAGAGGGCTTGAGATTGCAAGACTCGCTGCGTCAGCACCCCTCGACTCTCCGCTTGCCACGCCGCTGCCCATAAGAGCCTTACCCATGTCGCACATGATGGTACGAACATCGGCAAAGTCAACATTCACCAAGCCTGGGATTGTTATTACATCAGAAATTCCTCTTACAGCTTGATAGAGTACCTGGTCCGCTTCTTTAAAAGCATCTGTCAGAGATGTATTCTTGCTTGTAATAGTTAAGAGCCTTTGGTTTGGAATTGTTATAACCGTATCTACAACCCCATCTAAGAGTTCCAGCCCGGCGCTTGCAAACTTCATCTTTTTTGAACCTTCAAAAGCAAAAGGCTTTGTTACAACTGCCACAACAAGTGCTCCAACATCTTTAGCCACCTGGGCTATTACAGGGGCTGCTCCTGTGCCTGTTCCCCCTCCCATGCCTGCTGTTACAAACACCATGTCTGCCCCGTAGAGAGAGTCGTAGATTTCTTCCCTGCTCTCAAGGGCAGCTTCTCTGCCGCAGTCCGGATTGGCCCCGGCACCGAGGCCTTTTGTAAGCTCAGAGCCAAGCTGAATTTTAACATCAGCCAATGAAGCGTCTAGCGCTTGGCTATCTGTGTTGGCCGCTATAAACTCAACACCTTCGAGCCCTGCCCTTACCATAGTATCTAGTGCGTTACCTCCGCACCCTCCTGCTCCTATTACTTTTATCTTTGCACTGTTTGTAAAATCTTCTTCAAAATCAAACGACATAATATACCTCCTTGTGTTTTAAGTTTCTTTTATTTAATTACACAACCACTTTTTAAAATATATACTATAACTATACCTGCTGCCTTCTACCTGATAGTGAAACCACCATCTTTTGTTTTATTAAAAAACAGGCGCAGCCTGTTAGAAAAAATCTTTAACCCAACCGCCCATCTTACTTATAATTTTCCCGAAGATACTGTCTCCTCCTTTGGTAAACTCATGGACGTCCAGATGGTTTGCCCCGTATATAACAAGCCCGACTCCTGTTGAATACATAGGGCTGCTTACGACATCTACAAGCCCTCCCACTCCTTTTGGCGACGCGCACCTGATAGGGAGGTTAAAGACCTGCTCCGCAAGTTCCACTGCCCCGTCCATTGCCGTTGCGCCGCCGGTTAACACAACACCGGAGGATATATAGTTGTCATAACCGGACTTTATTATTTCTCTGTTTATAAGGTCAAAAATTTCTTCCATCCTTGGCTCTATTATCTCTCCCAGTATGTTTCTGGAAACCTGCCTTGGTTTATGCCCTCCTACGCCGGGGACTTCAAAGTTCTCGTCGCTGGCAATGTGGGCTGTCATGGCAGAGCCGTATTTCTTTTTAAGTTTTTCCGCCTCGGCAGTGGGAGTCCTAAGCCCTACGGCAATGTCTCCTGTAACCTGGTTACCGCCAAGAGAAATTACTGTTGTATATTTTACAGTGGAGCCGTGAAAGACTGCAATGTCGGTAGTACCTCCCCCTATATCAATAAGAGCTACTCCCAGCTCCATCTCATCGGGAGTCAGGACAGCTTCGCTGCTGGCAATTTGCTGCAAGACTATGTCTGATACATCAAGCCCTGCCTTGTTGGCGCATTTGATAATGTTCTGAGCAGAAGTTACGGCAGCAGTAACAATATGTACCTTCACTTCCAGCCTTATTCCGTTCATGCCTAAAGGTTCTTGTATTCCCTCCTGGTCGTCAATAATATATTCCTGTGGAATAACATGGATAACTTCCCTGTCAGGGGGGATTGCCACAGCCTGCGCCGCTTCTATTACCCTCTCTACATCACTTTTGGAAATTTCGCCGTCTTTGACTGCTATAACCCCGTGGCTGTTAAAGGCCCTGATGTGGCCTCCGGAGATGCCTGCATAGACGCTGTTAATTTCGCACCCTGCCATGAGCTCCGCCTCTTCTACGGCCTTGCGTATAGAGTCCACCGTAGCTTCTATGTTAACTACCACGCCTTTTCTCAGTCCCTTAGAGGGGTGAGTCCCTATGCCGACAATTTCTATGCCTTCGTCTGTCAGCTCCCCCACTATGGCGCAAACCTTTGTTGTACCTATATCAAGACCTACTATTAAATTGTCTTTTCTAGCCATATTTCCTCCAACCGTTATTAGTGACTAATTTATTAACTCTTAAGCTTCGCTTCCACTGCCTTCTTTAAAGTCAACTATGATTCCCCTGTCGTTATCCAAATCAACTGATTTAATACCCTTTAAGCCATTCTCTCTTGAATCTAAAAATGTTTTTAAGTTAGCAATTTTTTTCTCAAAACCTCCGCTGCCGAGCCTAAGCGCTACCCCTTCTCTGGTTGTATAAGCAGTAACGCCGTAAATACTATCTACATGAACCTCTGATACCTCTCCCACATCAAGACCTGCTGAAACCCTGGTTGACTCTATAAAATCCAGAGCCATAACCTTTAAAGATTCCTGCTCCTGGGCTTTTATTATGACATTCTCCAAACCTGTTATAACAGGCAGGTCTAACTCGTCCATTGGCGAAAACTTTTTAAATATCTCGCCTCTATTGTCCATAACATAAAGTCCTCCGGTTGTAACAAAAGCAACAGGAATAAATTCTTCTACATCAATAACAACTTTATCGGGCAATATTCTTTTTACTGTAACGGATTTAATAAAGTCATTGGCCCTGATATTTTTTTCCGTTTCCTTAATATTCACTTTTATAATATTTGAGCCGCTCTCTATGCCGGAGAGGTTTACAACATCCTCATCATCAAGCCTGATCTCACCTCTTACCTCAATAGATTTAATATCCAAGTAAGGATGAATGGTAAGGGCCGTGTAGAGCCAAACTACAACTCCAAGAAAAACCGCAGCCGCGGCTCCTATAAAAAGCCCCTTTGTTATCCTGACTATGTACTGGGCAATTTTAACTCCCTGGGGCTCGTTTGAGCTTCTCCTGTTTGCTCGTTTCTTTATAACCTTGATAGCTTTGGTAGCCTTGGGAGTTTTATTTTTTTTAGTTTTTTTAAACATTTTTTATCTGCTCTTTAAAAATCAATTAACTGCGCTAATTAGTATCTTCTCTACCAAATCCCCGTAACTTATGCCCAGCGACTCTGCAGCCATGGGCAAGAGGCTTAGCTCCGTCATCCCCGGTATAGTGTTTATCTCTATTACAAAGGGGTTATTATTTTTATCTAACATGAGGTCAACCCTGGCTGCCCCTCTGCAGTCCAGTGAGTTGTAACAGTCCACCGACATCTCACTCATTTTTTTAGCCAAACTTTCATCAATAAGAGCCGGCACATCAAACTCTGTCCTGCCTTTATTATATTTTGACTCAAAATCATAAAACCCCGACTTTGGCCTGATTTCAATTACAGGCATTGCGCCGCCGTCCATTACCGATACTGTAAACTCACGACCCTCTATGAAACTCTCCACCATAACGCTTCTGTCAAATTCAAAAGCATGTTTTATTGCATCTTCTAATTCTTCGCTTTCCTTAACTATCTTAATTCCAATTGTGGAACCTTCAGAAACTGGTTTTACTATTACTGGCAACTTCATAGTCCCTGCCTTCTTTAAACTTAGCCCCAGTCCATCACCTAGACTTAAGAGACAAAAATCCGGTGTACCGATGCCTCTGCTTTTAAGTACCTGTTTTGTAAACCCCTTATCCATAGCCATAGCCGAGCTCATAACGCCGGAACCTGTATATTTAACTCCCAAAAGCTCTAACACCCCTTGGATAATTCCATCTTCACCAAAGTTTCCATGAAGGGCTATAAAAGCAATTTTAATCTTTTCCTCTTTTAAAACTAAATCTATATCCCGTCCTACATCTATGGAGACGGCGTTATAACCTTTATCTTTTAAAGCCTTTAAAACCGCCTTGCCGCTTTTTATAGAAATATCTCTTTCCTTTGAGAGTCCTCCCATCAGTACGGCAATCTTTTTATTTTTTAAATATTCCAAGTTCACTTTAACTCCCAAAACCCCCTAGCCGTCGCCTATGACTTTAACCTCCGGCTCCAGGGTAATGCCCTTTTCACTGTAGATTTTATCCCTGACAGTTGCCATCAGGCTTAACACATCTTTGGCTTTTGCCCCGCCAAGGTTTACTATATAGTTTGCGTGAATCTCCGATATCTGCGCCTTGCCTGATACCAGCCCTTTCAGCCCCGCCTCTTCAATAAGTTTGCCTGCGTGGTGACCTTCAGGGTTTTTAAAAACAGAGCCGCAGTTAGGTTTATTAATTGCACTTGTTCCCCTTCGTCTTTCCTTAAATTCCCTGATTCTCTCTTCTATTATTTTCTTGTCGCTTTTTTCAAATTTAAAATGGCCCCTGACTATAACCGCCCCTTCGGGCATTTCACTTTTTCTATAACCAAAACCCAGTTCAGTTTTGGTAAGAAAACCCCTTTTGCCTTTTTTGGTAATAATCTCGGCTCCTTCTACAATGTCTTTCATCTCAGCACCATAAGCTCCGGCGTTCATCCTTACCGCCCCTCCTACTGTGCCTGGAATACCGGAGGTAAATTCAAAACCTGTTAACTCTCTCTCCTTACATCCTTTAAGAAGTTCATGAAGGCCTACGCTGGCTCCTGCAATTACCGTGTTGTCGGGATTCCAAACTATGTCCTTAAACCCTTCGCACATGTTTATCACAACTCCGCGAATTCCCTTGTCCCTGACTATTACATTTGTTCCTCCGCCGTGGAGGTAGACAGAATAATTTTTGCTGCTTGCAAAATTAAGCAGGTCTTTTAAGTCTCCTTCGTCTTTTGGAAAAGCCATCACATCGGCAGCCCCTCCCACTCCCAGAGAGGTATAATCACTCATTGGAATGTTAAAAAGAACCTTACCCTTAAACCTCTGAATAAAAAGCAGCGAGAACTGTTTTGTCATTTTCCCTCCTTACTGCCGCCAACGACTTTAAGGTTTTTATCTTTATGAAGCTCCTTTTTTAATCTTAAGAATTCTTCCCCCGCCACCCTGATGTTCCCCGCGCCAAGGGTAATTATAATATCCCCCGCCCTTGCGACCTCAAAAAGGTACTGGCCCAGTTTTTCTAAATCAGGCACATAACAAACATCCTTATGGCCGCGATCTTTAATGGCCTCAAAGAGTTTTTTAGAACTAACTCCCTTAATTTTTTTCTCTCCTGCCGGATATATGTCAGTTAAAATAAGTTTGTCCGAATCATTAAAGGCAGTTGTAAACTCCTCAAACAAATCCTCTGTCCTGGAATACCTGTGAGGCTGAAACACCGCCACAATCCGCCTTTTCCAACCGTCTTTAGCAGCAGCAAGTACGGCCTTTATTTCTACAGGGTGGTGACCATAGTCGTCAACAACAATAATGTCGCCGCTCACTCCCTTCATCTGAAAACGTCTCTCAACTCCGCTAAACTCATGGAGAGCTTTTTTAATGTCTTTTATGTCTATGCCTAATTCATGGGCAACAGCAATTGCAGCAAGAGAGTTATATACATTATGAGTGCCGGGGATATTTATATCCACCTTACCCAAACTCTCATCCCCTATCCAAAGAGTAAAACTGGTCCGACTGCCGTCGCCCTTAATATCCTCTGCGTAAACATCTGCCTGAGAAGATAACCCGTAAGTTATTACCCTTCTTTTAATAGAAGGCAGGAGTGCCTGCAAAGTCGGGTGGTCAATACAAATTATATTACAGCCGTAAAAGGGCACCTTGTTCATAAACTCAACATAAGCTGCTTTTACTGTTTCCATGTCCCCGTAATGTTCCATATGTTCTTTATCTATGTTAGTAACAACTCCTATTACTGGAGAGAGTTTTAAAAAACTTCCGTCACTTTCGTCTGCCTCTGCCACTAAAAATTCTCCGCTGCCGAGTTTTGCGTTTGTACCAATTGAATTAAGCTTGCCTCCTGTTACGATGGTCGGGTCTATCCCCCCTTCTGCCAAGAGCGATCCTATTATAGAAGTGGTAGTTGTCTTGCCGTGAGTGCCTGCAACTGCTATTCCATATTTCATACGCATAAGTTCTGCCAGCATCTCTGCTCTCGGGATAATTGGGATTTGTTTGTCCTTTGCAGCAACTATCTCTGGGTTATCCATATCTACAGCAGAAGAATAAACAACACATTGAGTGCCGTCAATATTACTTTTTTTATGCCCTATAAAAACGGTAGCGCCAATAGAAGATAGCATTTCCGTTTTCTCGCTCTTTGCCAAGTCGGAGCCGGTTACATTATAACCAAGGTTAACTAACACCTCGGCAATTCCGCTCATGCCGCTTCCACCTATGCCTATGAAGTGAATATTTTTTATTCTTCCTCTATACATTTTCCCTCTTAAAAATTTTCATATAATCAGTAACAATTCTTTTTGATGCATCTGGCTTTCCCATAGCCCTTGCCGAGGACTCTACCTTCGCTAGCTCGCCCCTGTTCTCGTAAAACTCCCTTATTACATCAGCCAATATCTTTCCGGTCAATTCGTCTTGTTTTATAATTACCGCAGCGCCTCTTTTTTCCATACTCCTTGCATTGATTTCCTGATGGTCATCGGATGCAAAGGGATATGGCACAAGCACCGATGCAACTCCAAGGGATGTAAGCTCTGCAATACTTGTTGCCCCTGCCCTGCAGATAACCAAATCGCTGGTAGCATAAACATCTGCCATGTTCTCTATAAACTTACTAAGACTTACCTTCAAACCTTTTCTCTTGTAAGCATTCTCTACCATAGTAAAACCCTCGTCCCCTGATTGATGTACCACATTCAGGTCGCCCCAAATATCCGTTAGATACTCCGCTGCATCAAGAAAAGATGCATTTATAGCAGTAGCCCCCTGGGAGCCTCCAAAAACAAAGAGGTTAAACTTGCCCCCGTCTCTTAGAGTTTTTCTCTTCTCCATTACGGACAGAATTTCTTTCCTCACAGGGTTACCTACAACAACCGTCCTTCCCTCGGGAAAATATTTTCCTGCTTCTTCAAATGCTATATAAATTCTATCTACAAATTTACCTAAAATCCTGTTCGTAAACCCAGGCATCGCATTCTGTTCCATTATGGCGGTTTTAACCCCCATAAGTGATGCTGCCATTAATACGGGCCCCGAGGAATAACTCCCGCTTCCTATAACCCCGTCGGGTTTTAATTGCCTGAGCATTGTCATTGCATTCATTACTGCCTTTAAAGCCTTAAAGAGTGACCTAATGCGGCCAAGGCCGCTTCTTTTTTTAAGGGCCTCTATGTCAAAGAGGTAGAGTTCATAACCATAACCTGGGACTATGGTCTCCTCCAGCCTCCCCTTTGAACCTGTGAAAATAATTTCAATATCAATATCTGCGTTTTTAAATTCTTCTGCCAGCGCAAGAGCGGGAAACAAGTGCCCCCCCGTGCCGCCGCCTGCCATTATAAGTTTCATTAGTATTCGTGACCTCTAATAAAAACATTAAGTATAATCCCTACTGCTACCATAGACAAAACCAGTGATGTTCCCCCGTAACTTATAAAAGGCAGAGGCAGTCCCTTTGGAGGAAATATCCCCAGCACCACAGCCATGTTTACACCAGCCTGGAGAACCAACATAAATGTAAGCCCCAAGGCCAGATAACTGCCAAAAGAATCTTTTGCATTAAAACCAATACGGGTGCCGCTGACAAGAAGACAAACATAAAGGGCAATTATCACTGTCACTCCAATAAGACCGAACTCCTCGCCAATAACTGAGAAGATAAAATCAGTATGAGCTTCAGGAAGATAGAAGAGTTTTTGTTTCCCTTCACCAAGCCCCGTTCCCATAACCCCGCCGGAACCGAAGGCTAAAAAAGACTGAACCATCTGAAACCCGTCACCTTGAGGGTCTTTCCAGGGGTCTAAATAAATACGAATACGCCTCATCATATAACCAAAGTTTATAACAACCATATAAAGAGCAGGTAGTGTCAAAAGAACCAAAGCTCCCAAATGTTTGAGTTTAACTCCGGCTGCAAAGGTCATAATAAAAATACTAGCCACTATGGTAACAGCCGTTCCAAAATCAGGCTCGCAGATGACCAAAATTACGATAACGCCGGGTATTATTATATTAGGCATAAACCCTGTCATGAACTCATGGAGCCTATCTTTTTTTGCCTCCAATGAATAGGCAAGAAAAATTATGACAGCTATCTTTGCAAACTCCGAGGGCTGAAAAGTGAGGCCTAATATTTTAATCCACCTTCTTGCCCCCCCCACTTCGTGGCCAATGCCGGGAACAAAAATCATAAGCAAAAACACTATTGCCAAAAGCAGTATGGGGTAAACTAACTTCCTATAATTCTCATAGGGAAACCTAGCTGCCAGGAAAAACCCAACTAACCCAAGCGAGGAATATATAAGCTGCTTTTTAACAAAAAAATACTCATCCCCGAATTTAGTAAGGGCAACAAAGGTACTTGTAGAATAAACCATCACGAGCCCCGCCATAACTAAAAAAAGTGTGGTGACAATTAAAAGCCTGTCTATGTCTTTATGATGTACCATTTATTCTACCTTATAATAGCCTGCCTTATATTAGTCTGCCTTATAATAATCCTATAAACTCCTTACCAGCTCTTTAAACTTAGCCCCTCTTTGCTCAAAGTTTTTAAACATATCAAAACTCGAACAAGCAGGACAAAATAGAACCGTATCACCGCTCCTTGACTGGGCTGCCGACACCTTTACGGCGTCTTCAAGACTATCCACTTCATAAGCTGTTGTATAACTGCCAAGAGAAGCCTTAATCTTTTCTTTTGCCTCTCCAAGGAGAATCATAAACTTAACCTTCTCGCTGACCAGGTCCCTAAGAACATCGTAATTCCCTCCCTTATCAACTCCTCCTGCGATTAAAACAACCTCTCCTTCTACAGATTCCAAGGCCTTTTTCAAAGCCCCGACATTCGTACCTTTAGAGTCATTTACATAGGTCACCCCGTCTAACTCCCTTACCACTTCCATCCTATGTTCCAAACCTTCAAACTCATTTACAGAGTTTTCTACATCTATTAAAGGAATTCCGCAAAGCTCTGCTACTGCCACAACTGCCAAGGCGTTTTCCCGGTTATGTTTTCCCATTAACTTAAAACCTGCCAGGGAGTAAGTGTCATTTTCAACAACCCCTCCGGAGGTTTTTATAACATTGTTTCCATCAAGGTAATAACCCTCGGTCAGTGCCCCGCTTCCAGTAAAGGGTACAGACCTGCCACAGAGAACATTTTTCTCAACCAAACCTTCAACTACGATGTCGCCTAAGTTAAACAACGCAAAATCTTCAGCTTCCTGATTGGAAAATATTTTCATTTTAGTTTCTCCATATTCTTGGAAATCACTATACCTGGATAAGTGATCTTCCGTTATATTTAACAACACAGCTATGTGCGCGTGGAAGCGGTTAGTTGTTTCCAGGTTATAACTGCTCACTTCCAGTACGCAATAGTCTAATAAATCTCCCTTGTCTTCTCTTGATGCACACTCAATTGCCGAGACTCCAAGGTTGCCTCCGACAAAAACCTTCTTTCCTGCATCTTTTAAAACCTTGCCGATAAGAGTTGTCACCGTTGACTTACCGTTAGTGCCTGTTACTGCAATAATTGGAGCTTTTATAAAACTGGAGGCAAACTCCATGTCTCCTATAACTTCCACTCCGCGAGCCTGGGCTTTGGCAACCTCCTCTAGACTTGGCGGAACCCCCGGGCTCATAACTATTAAATCAGCCCCTATAAAACTTTTTAAGTCGTGACCGCCTACCTCTATCTTTACAGGCAGTTTTTTGAATTCTTTTATTAACTCTATGTCGTCATTAGAATCTGTTACTATTACCTTAGCCCCCCTGTCGGATGCAAACTTTGCAACAGACAGCCCTGTCCTGCCCATGCCGACTACAAGTATTTTCCTGCCAACAATCTTATAAGGTATTTTATTAATACTTATAACCATCATTTATCTTAGTTTTAAGGTGCTTATAGCAATAAGAGAAAGGATTATTGCTATAATCCAAAACCTTACTATTATTTTCGGCTCTGCCCATCCTTTAAGTTCAAAGTGGTGATGAATGGGAGCCATGGCAAAAACCCTCTTGCCCCTAAGTTTAAAAGACCCAACCTGAAATATAACGGAAAGTGCCTCTGCTACAAAAATTCCTCCAACTAAAATAAGTACTATTTCGTGTTTTGTCATAACTGCAATTGTTCCAAGTGCCCCTCCTAAGGAGAGAGAACCAATGTCTCCCATAAACACAGATGCAGGGTATGTGTTAAACCAAAGAAAACCCAAACTTGCGCCAACCATAGCCCCTGCAAAAACACTAAGTTCCCCGGCTCCGGGAATGTATGCAACATTCAAATAATCTGCTAGTGTTGCATGTCCCGTAATATACGCAAAAAGCATGTAAGTACCTGCTGCAATAACCATAGGGCCTATTGCAAGGCCGTCCAGTCCGTCAGTTAAGTTGACGGCGTTAGATGCTCCAACTATCACAAGCACTGCAAAAGGTATATAAAACACTCCCAGGTTAAAAGTTAAATCTTTAAAAAACGGCAGCCACACGGTAGTATCAAAACCATCGGAGTACATATAAACAACTGCCAGTGAGCCAACTACTATTTGAAGAAACATTTTAAGCCTGGCACTCATTTCCTTGCCTCCCGTGCGGCTTAACTTTCCGTAATCATCAACAAAACCAATTGCTCCCATGCCAAGAAGTACAAAAAGCAAAATCCAGGTATAAATGCTTGAGAAATTCCCCCAAAGAATCACCGAAAGGCTAACGGTGAAAATTATTAAAACCCCTCCCATAGTAGGAGTGCCTTCTTTTTGCTGGTGACTCTCGGGGCTGTCTTCTCCAATAACCTCAGAGACCTGCATGGTTTTTAACTTTCTTATAAAATAAGGCCCAACTAAAAAACTAATAGCAAGGGCAGTAACCGTTGCATAAATTGCGCGAAAGGTAATGTATTGAAAAACATTAAAAACACTGTATGTATCACTTAGAGGATATAAAAAATGGTAAAACATATTTATATTTTCTTTAACCTTTCTACAACTTTTTCCAAACCCATGCTGTGTGACCCCTTAACTAAAACAGTATCTCCCGGTTTAACAATGCCTGTTATTAATGAAGACACCTCTCTTGCGTTTGCGGCAGAGAAGGTTTCCATGTTGCTACCATCTTTAGCGCCTTCAATCACATCCCCGGCAAACTCTCCAACGGCTATTACAATGTCAATCCCCAGTTCTCCTGCCGCCGCACCTGCTTCCCTATGTGCAGGCTTTGAAACATCTCCAAGCTCTAACATGTCGCCAATTACCGCAATCTTTCTTCCCCTAGCCCTGCCCGTCTCGCTCTCTCCGTCCACATCTGGTTCCATGCAAGACAGGGTTTTGAGAGCCTCTTTTAGAGACTCGGGGTTAGAGTTATAAGTGTCGTCTATTATAATAATGCCTCCAGCATCAATAACACTCATCCTTCCACTACCCCCAGAGTAAGACTCAAGCCCTGCTTTTATGGCACCGGTATCAAAATCTTTTATTAAGGCAACTACCGCCCCTATGGCAGAGGCTCCGTTGCATGCGTTACACTCATAGGGAGTGGCCATGACAGCTTCTAAACTCACGCCGCTCAAACTATAAACAACCACAAGCCCGCCCCCTTCTCTCGATATATTTTTAATTTCTACATCCGGCTTTTTAGCACCTGAAAAACCGAAAGTCTTTTTAGTTACACCTCTATCAGCCATACTATCCGGCAACTCGTAGCCGCTTAGCCTGACATCATCGGCGTTTATAACTACAACCCCACCGTCCCTAACTGCACTAAAAAGTTTAAGTTTCTCTCTTGCCACAACTTCCGCCGTGCCTAAACCCTCCAAGTGCCCCCTGCCTATGTTAGTAATCACTGCGCAGTTGGGTCCTGTAATATCTGCCAGCTTTTCCATCTCTCCTACTTCGCTAATGCCTAATTCAAAAACCCCATATTCAGTGTCATCAACGAGCCTAAAAATACTAAGAGGCAGCCCGATTAGGTTATTAAAATTTCCTAAAGTTTTTACTGTTTTAAAACCGCCGCTAACTAACAGGTCATAAATAAAATCTTTTGTTGTTGTCTTGCCAACGCTCCCTGTTACTGCAATAACCTTTGCACCTAACTTGTTTCTATAATACTTCGCTAAATCTCCAAGAGCCCCTACGCTGTCTTCAACTTTAATAACTTTAAAGTTGTCATCACTGCCAAAGGAAACCTCTCCGCTAACTACTGCACCAACTGCCCCCTTGACTTTTGCTTCTTCTATAAAGTCGCCGCCGTCAAAGTTCTCACCTTTTATAGCAAAAAATAGGTCGCCCCTGCTGATGGTACGAGTATCTATTGATACTCCTTCCACCTTAATCTCAGACACATCTAAATCACTAGAAGCATCCAGAACTTCAATAATTTCTTTTAAAAGCAGATTCATTGTCTTTTGTCTTTAAAAATAAAACGGCCAATTCAAATTAGTCTCCACCAGTAGGCCTCCCTTGAATTAATTATTTTAAAGCTCCTTCCAAAACCTCTGCATCATCAAAGTGTTTCTTTTCTCTGCCTATAATCTGATAGTCCTCGTGGCCTTTGCCTGCTACTAAAATAGTATCTCCCTGATTTGCCATTTCTACTGCACATTCTATGGCACTCTTCCTGTCGGCTATCACTAAATAACCCTTACCGGTTACCTCGCCTGCATCAGCAAATTTAGTTAACCCCGACATTCCCTCTTCAATATCTTTAATAATAGAGAGAGGGTCTTCTGTTCTTGGGTTGTCGGAAGTAACAATTGCCACATCCGATAACTCTGCTGCTGCCTTACCCATTAAAGGCCTCTTTGATGAATCCCTGTCTCCTCCGCACCCGAAAACTGTAATCACCCTGCCGCTTGTAAAATCCGAAACTGTCTTTATTACCCTCTCCAGAGCATCGGGAGTATGGGCGTAATCTACAAAGGCGGAGAATTTATTTTTCGAACTGCCTTCGACTCTCGTAAGCCTGCCCCTGACTCCCTTTAAACCGTTAATTCCTTTTTCAATAATGTCCGCTTTTATATCCAGCGAACACCCCACGCCTATGGCAGCCATTATATTGTAGAGGTTAAACTCCCCTACAAAAGGGGAGTTTATTTTTATATCTCCCTTAGGGGTACTAACATTGGCACTTATTCCACTTGAAGTAATATCAAAATTTCTAACATGTACCTTTGCCGACCTATCGGTCAGGCTATAATCAATTAAAGTGTTGCCATCAACCTTTAAAACTTCCTTTGCAATCTTTAACCCGTACTTGTCATCTACATTTATAACTGCATGACCCAGCCCCGTGTCTAATGAATAATCCGTAAAAAGCCTCGCCTTTGCTTCAAAATAATCATCCATTGTCTTATGGTAATCTAAGTGGTCCTGGGTAAGGTTAGTAAAAACCTTCACCTCAAACCTGCAGCCGTCTACCCTGTACTCGCTTAATCCATGAGAGCTAATTTCCATAACAGAGTGGGTAATGCCCGCGCCAACCATGTCATTTAAAACTTTTTGAAGCAGAGGAGCCTGAGGGGTAGTAAAAGGCGCCGGTATTTTCTTGCCTCCATACCTATACTCAACTGTCCCCATAACTCCTACATTAAACCCTGCCTCTTTTAAAACACTTTCTATCAAATAAGCCGTAGTAGTTTTACCGTTAGTTCCTGTTACCCCTATCAGGGAGAGTTTATCCGACGGCTCCCCGTAGAAAAATGCTGCCATGTGGGCAAAACTTTTTTTAACATTCTCTACTACAACCTGAGGCGACTCTAAACCATCAATCTTTTTATCTGTAAGGATGCAAACTGCGCCTCTACTTACCGCGTCCTTTGCAAAATCCCTACCGTCGCTGCTACTTGCCCCTGTCGTACCGGACCCTCTCATGGCAGCAAACAAAAAACCTTTTTCCACTTCTCTTGAGTCGGATGTTAAGCCGGTTACAACCGACTCGCTGTTAGCACTACCAACACAATCTTTAGCACCAATGCCTTTTATAAGGACCCCTAATTTCATATATAAGTCCCTCTCTACTTAAAGACTACTGTAACAACATTACCACCAGTTAAAATCTTGCCAGGTTTAGGGCTTTGACTAACTGCCGTGCCGCTACCTTTAAAAACTACATTCATATTGTTTTTATTTGCCATACGAACGACTCTTCTCATTGTACGACCTGTAAAGTCAGGCACAGTACCATCAAAACTAAACTCTTCCTCATCATCTACCTTCTCTTTAATATTGTTTATAGCTGTGGAAACAAGTCTCGCATCACTGTTTAATTTGCTAGTAGCCACAACCTGGCCGCCAAACCCGTCACTGCCCCTACCAGGCACAACTCCAAGGTAATTTAAAGTTTGTTTTGCAATCTCCTTAAAAACCGGCGCAGCTATGACTCCTCCTGCAAAACTTCCCTCCGGCTCATCAATTGTTACCACTATGGCAAGCATAGGATCATCGGCTGGAACAAAACCTACAAAAGATGCAATATACTTCCCTTTTTCATAACCGCCCTTTTTAAGGTCTGCCTTTTGCGCAGTGCCTGTTTTTCCTGCTACTTTAAAACCATCAAAAGAGGAAAGTTTACCTGTCCCGCCTTCCCCTGTTACAAGTTTCATCATTTCAGTAACTTTTCTGGCAGTACCGGGAGATATAACTTTCCTTCTAATTATAGGTTCTGTCTTTTCAATAATCTTTCCATCAGGGCTTTTTATATTTTTTACTATGCGAGGTTTCATAAGATAACCTCCGTTAGCAATGACCGATACGGCACTTGCGAGCTGCAGGGTAGTTACAGCTATACCCTGGCCAAAAGAAATTGTATAAAGAGAAACCCCTGACCACTTACTGTAATGCCTAAGTGACCCTCTAGCCTCACCGGGAAGAGCAGACCCGGTTCTCTCTCCCAGTCCAAAGGACTTAAGCGAGCGATAGAGTTTTACCTTGCCTAATTTTTCTCCAATCTTTATGGCGCCAATGTTGCTTGAATGTTTTATGATATTTGATGCAGAAAGCCAGCCGTACTCCTTACCGTCATGGAATACCCTGTCTTGTAATTTATACTCACCTTTTTCGCAGTAAAAAATACTATCTTCATTTACAAGCCCCTCGTCAATTGCAGCGGCAACTACAAACGGTTTTATAGTTGAACCTGGCTCGAAGCTGTCTGTAACTGCGCGGTTTCTCCAGTCAGAGGGAGTGAAGCTGCCAAAAGTATTTGGATCATAAGTAGGCATACTAGACATGGCAAGAATCTCACCTGTGTGAGGGTTCATCACAATGGCCGTACCTCCGCGGGCATTTGCCTTGGTAACTGCATTTTTTAACGCCTTATCCGAAATGTACTGAATTTTTTTATCAATGGTAAGAGATATATCAACGCCCTGCAAATTACTGTCTATATCTTCAAAAAGAAGCAGGTTTCCCTTTGCATCTTTATTAACAGTAACTTTTTTAGATGCACCCCTTAAGAGGTGGTCGCTGACAAGCTCCACACCTTCAAGCCCCCCGCCGTCAATGCCGGTGAACCCGATTAGATTGGAGGCAAGCTCCTTATTAGGGTAGTACCTTCGGCTCTCTTTTAAAAAGCCGATGCCTGCATTCATTTTAATGGCCTTTCTTACATCGGTTGTTAAATCAACTTGTCTTTTAAGCCATACAAAATTCTTCGAAGAGTCGAGCTTTTTCTTTAGTTCCCTTTTGCTAACATCTAAATTTTCTAAAACTAACCTTTGAAGTTCTTTTTTATCTTTCACTCTTGCCGGTTGAATAAAAACAGAATCAACCTCTCTGCTTACTGCAAGTTCTTCAAAATGCCTGTCATAAATTCCGCCTCTTTTAAAAGGTAATTCAAGAACTCTTGTTTGCTGGTTCTCCGCCATCTTTACGAGGGCGTCACCCTTTAAAACCTGTATCTGAAAAGCCCTGAAAAATATAACTCCAAAAAATAAAATAAAAACACAAAATATAACGGAAACACGGAATCTAAACCAAGTGTTTTTTTTCTTCATCGAATCCTAACTACCTGATTAGGAGCCGGATAGATAAGCCCTAAATCCTTAAGTGCTATAGCTTCTATCCTTTCAGGAGACTTAAGCTCCATTATTTTGATTCTAAGCTTTCTGTTCTCAGCCTCTAAATCCATATGAACGCTTCGTGCCATTGTAATGTCATAACCAATACTGGTTACCGTTACCCTGGTCCAGGTATAAAGAAGCACGACTCCCACCAACACAAGAGATGCCATTACGGCAGTGTAGAAAAAACTCATGTCATGTAAGTTTCTAGCTGCCTTAACATTCTGATGCCTCAGCACGCTATGTTTGTTTAAACTTGCTACACTCGACCTTGATGGTGCCATTTTAAGTCTCCCTTAAGACTTTATAATTTTTCTGCAACCCTTAGCCTTGCGCTCCTTGACCTTGGGTTTGTTTTTATCTCTTCATCGGTAGCTTTAACTGCTTTCCTGCTTACAAGTCTAACCTTAGGTTTGTTATCACACCTGCATACAGGGAACTCCGGCGGACATATACAACCTCTCTCCAGTTCCCTAAAAAAGTTCTTAACAATCCTATCTTCCAGTGAATGAAAACTTATGGCGCAAACCCTCCCGCCGGGGGTGAGGACTTCCATCGCGCCCTTTAATCCTTCTTCAATACTGCCCAGCTCGTCGTTTACGGCAATCCTGAGGGCTTGGAAAACTTTTGTTGCCGGGTGTATCTTTCTGCCTTTAAAGCTTCCCCTGCCTATTGCCTTTTCTATAATCCCTGCAAGCTCTAATGTTGTCTCTATTGGCCCTGTCTCCCTTGCACTTACAATCGCCCTGGCTGCTGTGAGGGACTTTTTTTCTTCGCCGTAATTCCAAAATATATTTTTAAGTTCATCTACTGTAAGTTCATTTACCAGGTCGTAAGCACTCTGACCTTCTGACCTATCCATCCTCATGTCGAGCCTTGCATCTCTCATAAAGCTAAACCCCCTCTCAGGTCTGTCTAACTGATAAGAAGAAACTCCAAAATCAAAAACTATACCGTCAATACCGCCGAGCTCTTTTTCTTTGCAAACTTTCCGGGCAATGTTTTTTATGTCTCTAAAGTTACCCTTCACTACAATAAATCTGTCTTTAAATCCCGAGAGAACCTTGCCTGCCTCTTTAAGTGCATCATCATCCCTGTCAATGCCTATTAAAAATCCATCAGGAGAGGCGGCTTCTAATATAAGTTTAGAGTGGCCTCCGCCACCCAAAGTTCCGTCTATGTAGACCCCGCCCGGTTTAACATTTAAACCATCCAATACTTCTTTGGCCATTACAGAGGAGTGACCAAAGTTACCATTAGAGGTAGTCATTTAAATACCCAAACGGTCTAACATAGAACCTATATCATCACCCTTCATGGCAGCAGCCTCTGCAACTTCCCATGAAGGTTTGCTCCAAATCTCAAACTGTTTTAATGCCCCGACAAGGACAACTTCCTTTTCCAGCTTTGCGTACTCACGAAGGGGCTGGGGAATTAGAATCCTGCCTAATTTATCAATCGTACAATCTGAGGCGCTTGAATAAAAAAACCTCAAAAATGAACGAGTCTCTTTTTTAAACTCAGGAAGCCCTGCTACCTTCTCCTCCAGCGCTCTCCACTCGGCATGAGGGTAGGCAATAAGACACCCGTCAAATGTAGTAATCACAAGCCTTGTGTCGAATGAGTCATTTAACTCATCGCGAAACTTAGCAGGAATACTCATCCTACCCTTGGTGTCAATTGTATGGTCGAACCGTCCTCTAAACATAATTGCCTCTAAACATACCTCTTCCTTAAGGTCTTTAGGTTTTACATAAAATTCCACAAAACAAAGCATGTGGCACTAATCACGCATAACTATACCACTACATACCACAATACACCACTTTTCAATAAATATAAGCCTCTTTTAGGGATTTGTCAAGGAAATAAACCACCGTGCAGCATGATGCTGACCGCTGGACTCAATTATAAAAATGCTTGGATATTTGTAGGTTATAGTAATGGAAAAGCGAGCTCCAGATTATGTCAAATGGGTCTGCGACAGTTCTCTAAGAAAATATGCGGACTATAGTGAGGGTTTACTCTAAATTGGGTTTTTTCAAGAAATAACTATGAGGGGTCATAAATTTTTAGATAAGTTTGTAAATAGCGGAATGTACCTGATAACTCGGTCCAGCGGGACGCTGGAAGTGGCGAAGGGAAATTACCTATTAGGTAATTCCCCTTCAGACCCTCTTTGAGGCTCGTATAAGCCGGATTCTGTTTACTAATAAAAAACGAGTTTTTTATTAGATAACTGTCATTCCTCTAGGCCTGTTGTTGCCAACAGGCTCAAGCAGCCTACCCGCTATATTCTCATTTATACCTAAATATAAATGAATAGGAACGAGCAGTTCCTGAAATATAGCCTATTTGGCCTTGCACCGGGAGGGGGTTACCTAGCACCAGTAATCACTTACCAGCCTGGTGGGCTCTTACCCCACCGTTTCACCCTTACCTGTAAGTAGTAAACACTACCCACTGGCGGTTTATTTTCTGTGGCCCTTTAGTGTTCCCTGGAGTTGCCTCCGGTCGCCGTTAGCGACCTCCCTGCTCTATGGTGTCCGGACTTTCCTCTCGCCACTGATACTGCTACCAATGACCAGCGACAGTCTCCGAACCTCAAAGTTTGATTATAACATATTTAATTTTTATTTTCCCTCATCCATAGCCTT
The DNA here is from genome assembly GCA_965371285.1 of uncultured bacterium. Classification (GTDB taxonomy): domain Bacteria; phylum Desulfobacterota; class GWC2-55-46; order GWC2-55-46; family DRQE01; genus CBDUXU01. The sequence continues at coordinate 31,119 of CBDUXU010000001.1, forward strand.
GTTTGCCAGGGAGTCTGCCACAGTGTTTTTCTCTCTTGGAATATGGGAGATTTGGAAGGAATCGAATTCTTCTACTAGATGTATGACCTGTTTATATATAATTTTCAGTGTTTCGTTTTTGACTTTATACTGGCCGCGAACCTGCTTTACTACAAGTTCGGAGTCGGCAAAAACTTGCATCTTAAGGCAGCCCATTTTTCTTGCTTCACTAAGAGCCATTAAAAGAGACTCATATTCAGCAACATTATTTGTGGCTATGCCTAAATACTTCTTCAGTTTTTTTACAGGTTTTTTGTTTTTGTCTAATATATATGCCCCTGCTCCTGCTATGCCCGGGTTACCGCGAGACCCTCCGTCAACATAGGCAATAAGTTCTGGGGCAGCAAGCTCACCCTTGGATTCACCGGAGCTACCCTTGTCAAAACTCTCATAGAGTGAAGACAAGATATTTTTTGCATCTTCCCTGCTTATATTGAGCTCCTTGGCAGCAGTCTCCACATCAAGAGTTTCGGTTAAACTCTCAAGGAACTCTCTTTTTATATTATCTGTGATTATATTATGATTTTTGGGATTTTCGGACAATGTCTCTACGCCCTTTAAGGTAAGTTTGGAAGGTTAAAAACTCAAAACATGATTAACCTTCCTGTTTTTCAAAATAAATTATTCTATGGCAATGAGGGCACTCCAGTATTTCCTCATTTGTGCTTCTCTGTAGTTGTATAAATGTCTGAGGCGGTATATTTATAAAACAGCCCTGGCATGTTTCTTTTATAACATTTACAAGACCCACTCCTGCTCTTTTTTGCCTAACTGCATCATATCTTTTAAGTACAGAAGAAGAAACGCTCTCCACTAGTGTTACCCTCTCAGAGTTTTTGTCAGAAAGAATTTTATCCCACTCCTTGGTATTCTCGTCTAACTCATTAGTCAGGTTTTCTATCTCAGCTTTAGTAGAGTCCAGCTCGCCATTATTGTCACTGACTTCACCTTCTTTACCGCCAATTTGTTCCGCGATTGTTTCGAGCTGTATTTCTGTGAGTTTTATGGTTTGTTTTGCATTAGAAATTTCTTTTGTGAAGGCTTTAAATTCTTTGTCGTTTTGAACTGATCCCAGTCTTTCTTCATCTTTGGCAATTTTCTCTTTTGCTACTCTTATTATTTCATCTAACTCGCTTTTTTTACTATTAAGCTCTTCTAACTCCCCGGAGCTCGAGTCCTTGGAGCCAACCTTATCTTCTATACTGTCTTCCAGTACTGCTATCCTGTTTTTATATGACGCCGATTCTGTTTCAATTGTTTTTACTTCTATATCAATTTTTTGGATAGCTGCAAGTATCTCTAGCGGGTTAGACAAATGTAAACTCCTTAAGAATATATTTTAAATTTTGGTGGGCCCACCAGGATTTGAACCTGGGACCGACCGGTTATGAGCCGGTGGCTCTTCCAGCTGAGCTATGGGCCCATGAAAAGTCCTACATAAAAGTAGTCTATGGCATTGATGCCAAGACAGTCTTATATTCTAAGCAAACACTAAAACAGTGTCAAGAAGTCTATTGCCTCTCGCCATAGTTATTGACTTATTTCCTCTTAAGCCTGGCCTCAATCTCCTTGGCCAGGTCTCCTCTGCCGCTGGATTTCAGCTTTTCGATATGCTCGATGGTTGCAGCCTTAAATTCGCCACTTGACCTAATCCTGTCTATACAGTCATTTAACATCTGCTCAGGATTTTCAAAAAAACCCTCATCTCCCTCTATAAGGACAGACCCCAAAAAGGCTCTGACCTCGTTATCACTGGTTTCTTCTAAAAGGGCAGATGAGTCTGTGCCTCCAACCGAGAAAAACCTCTCCAAGGCAGAGGCGGTTTTACTGAAAACGCCATCCCTGAAGGTGTCTAAAACATCAGCCATATCAGCAGTGTAAAGTTCCGGTTTTTTTATGAGCACTTTTAAAATAGTTGACTGGGCAGTTTTGTTCTTACTAACTCCCGCAAGCTTGCCTTTAATTCTACTTGGAGTACTCTTTATATCCCCATCAGTTTGAATTAGAGATTGAATATCCGTTAGCTCTACACCTACAGTTGTACTGACCTTAGATGCATAGTGATTTCTTTCGGCGACCTTTTTAATTTTTCTTAAATACTCCAAGGCGGCATCCATGTACTTACCCTTACCTTCGCCGCTTTTCATATCATAATTTGTCTTTAGATTTTCCAGGCAAAAATCCATAAGTGACGGTGCATTTTTTATAACCTTCTCCATGCCTTCGGCGCCAAATTCTTTCAGGTAATCATCAGGGTCCATTCCTTTTGGCATGACCACAGCCTTTGCGCTTAAACCAACTTCCAAGAACATTGGCAAAGTACGAACAGCGGCTTTCACTCCCGCATTGTCTCCGTCAAAAAGAGTATAAATATCTCCGCCAAGGCTCTTAAGCCTTCTTATATGGTCAGCCGTTAGGGCAGTGCCCATTGTGGCAACAACATTCTCGAACCCGTTTTTAAAAAGCGCAAGGTGGTCCATGTAACCTTCAACAACAAGAGAGTAGCCCTTCTGACCTATAGCTTGGCGAGCTTGATAATAACCATAAAGTGTGTCGCCTTTTTTAAATATATCTGTTTCAGATGAGTTTAAATATTTAGCTCCATTAGAGTCACCATTATCTAAAGACCTTCCACCATAAGCAACCACCCTGCCACGAGTATCAGTAATAGGGAACATAACTCTCCCCCGAAAGCGGTCATAGGTACGGACATCTTTTCTCGACAGCAGCCCGGCCTTCTCGCCATACTCTGCTGTTATATTATTTTTAGAAAGATGATTTGAAATACCGTCCCAACTGTCGGGAGCATAACCTATTTTAAATTTTTCTATTATCTCTTGACTTAAACCCCTCTTCTCTAAATACTCCCTCGCCTTGCTTCCGCCTGGAGACTCAAGAGAAGAAACAAAATAATCCAGCGCCAAAAGGTTCGCCTTATAAAGGGGGTCATTCTTGTGAGAAGATTCCCTGCCTCCGCCGGTTTCTTCTATCTTTATGCCATACCTTGCAGCGAGGGTTTTCACAGCCTCTGGGAAAGCCATGTTTGCGTGTTTCATTAAAAAAGTTATAACAGTGCCTGACTCATGACAGCCGAAACAATAAAAAAGCTGTTTTGATTCGCTCACTGTAAAAGAAGGGGTTTTCTCTCCGTGGAAGGGACAAAGTCCCAGGTGGTTAGCTCCCTTTTTGGTCAGAGGTACATACTCGCCAATCACTTCTACAATGCTTGCGCGGTCCTTGACCTGTTCTATTTGTTCTTTTGATATCATAATGGTTGTTCTTTCAAAATAGAGTTACAGCTCTACTACTGTAACCCCGGCCCCGGAGCTGCCTTCGCCTCTGTAGTAGTTTTTCACAATTTTATTTTTCTTAAGAGATGCTGCCACAGCCTTAGCAAGAGCCCCTGTGCCTATGCCGTGTATAACTTCAACCTTTTCCACGCCATTCATGTGGGCATCATCCAAAACTTTATCCATTGCCGGAAGGGCCTCATCAACTCTCAAACCAATTATATTTACTTCGCGAGTAGGTTCAACAGATTCTACTTGATAAGTGGGCTTTGAAACAGGAACTCTCTCTTTAGCATTTTCTGATAGAGTTAGATTTTTAAACTTAGCTGTGACTTTCTTACCGCTTATTAAAACCTCTGCAGTTTTTTTGTCATTATTTAAGGACAAAACCTCTCCCCTACTTGTTCCGACTTTAACAAAATCCCCTACCTTTGGATTATATGGCTTTTCTTCCCCAAAAATCCGGTCTAACTTAGAAGCCGTCTCGGCTAGGTCAGTCTCTGCCTTCCCCTTTAATATTTCTTCAGCTTTTGCCTTGCGCGCCTCGCTTATTATGCCCTTTAGCTTATCTTCAGCCTCTTTTAATATTTTGGCTGTCTTCTTTTGAGCCTCTTTGAGCATAGACTCACGACCACTTCGAAGTCTCTCCAGGGCGGCGTTTCTGTTTTTTTCTACCTCTTCTAATCTGATTTGAGTCTCCCTTAGCTCTCGCCTTTGTTTGTCTAACTCTCTTACGCTTTCTACAAACTCACTTGATTCACCGCCGCCATCTAGCTTGGCTCTTGCCTTATTTATGATATGAGCCGGAATTCCATACATTGAAGCAACGCTGAGACCCATACTTTCCCCTGGCAAGTCATAAACAAGCCTATAAAAAGGTTTCATTGTTTTCTCATCAAACTCTACTGATACATTTTTAAAACCCTTACCTAGTTGGGCCCTGGTTTTTAAAATATTTGCATGAGTTGTAACTGCCACATGTACTCCGCGGGAGCTAAGCTCCTCTAATATGACAAGAGAGAGAACCCCTCCCTCAACAGGGTCCGTGCCAACACCAATTTCATCAACAAGAACAAGACTCTTCTTATCTGCCCCGTCCAGTATTTCTCCGAGCCTTTTAAGGTGAGCAGAAAATGTAGAAAGATTTTCCGTTAGATTCTGGCTGTCACCTATGTCGGTGAAAACTTTTTCAAAAATAATAAACTCACTATCACTGTCTGCGCTTACGGGAATGCTTGATGCAGCCATCAGAGTCAGGAGCCCCAGGGTTTTAAGTGCCACCGTTTTGCCCCCCGTGTTGGCTCCGGAGATGACCAATACTTTCTCGCCGCTGGAGATTTTAATATCTACCGGCACAGCATCAACATCGTCCTTTAATACCAGCTCAGGATGGCGAGCGTTTTTAATATTTATATCGCCGCCTACATCATCTGTAACAGCAGGAATAGAGGCTCCAATGGAAAGACCGAACTTTGCCTTTGCCTGTATAATATCCACTGACCCCACAGTATAAATATCTGTTATTAAATCTGAACTTCTTTCTATAATGGAGCTGGTTAAACCTCTTAAAACATTTTCTTCTTCTATTTTTTCGTCTTTTTTCAAAATAGAGAGAGAGTTGTTAAGTTCTACAATCTCATAGGGCTCTAAAAAATATGTTAGACCTGTTGAAGATTTTCCGTGCATAACACCAGGTATCTTGGAATGAAACTCTGCTTTAACAATAAGTACAAAACGGTCTTCCCTGAGAGTAAATATATCGTCTTGAAAATACCCTTCATACTTCTTGTCATTTATCATCGAATCGAGCTTAGACCTTACTTTTGTCTTAAAACCCCTGAGGTTCTTCCTTATATCAAAGAGCTCATAAGATGCGTCATCGGTGATTTCTCCCTTTTCATCAATAGAAGTTGTAAGCTGGCCCAAGAGCTGCTTATAATTTGAAATGGAATTAATATAGCTGTAAAGTTTTGGATATACTGTAGAAAAATTTTCTCTTGCTAAGCCCTTGATGATTGCAAGAGATTCTAAGGTAGAGCGGACTTTAATAATCTGCGGTATAGTCAGGTAAGAACCCTTAGGAATGTTCGCGCTAACGGTTTCCCTAATATCCTCTACTCCGCCAAGAGGCAAACTCATGCCTTCACTAAAGAGCCTTAAGGCTTCCCCTACTTCCAGGTACCCCTCATTAATTTCTCTTATATCAGTTTTAGGTGTTATTGAAACTGCCGCGGAGGAACCCATAGCAGTATAAGTGTGGCTACTGAGTGAGGACCTTATAAAATCAAAGCCCAATGAATCTAAAAGAAAATCTGAATTGCTACTATCCATAAAATCTTTGCCCTAACAAAATAACTAACCTGCAATAAATTATGCAGATAAAACTTCCTTCACAATATTGTTAACTACCTTACCATCTGCCTTGCCCTTAAGTTTTGCCATAGATGCTTTCATGAGAGTACCCATATCTTTCATCTCTTTTAGACCAAGCTCCGTAGCTGTCTCTTCTATAATCTTTTTGACTTCCTCGCCTGAGAGCTGCTCCGGCATATACTCCATAAGAATTTCTATCTCGCTGGTTTCTTTAGATGCAAGGTCGTCCCTGCCGCCCTTGGTGTACTGCTCTACGGAGTCTTTCCTCTGCTTAATCATAGTGGTGATTGCCTGGAGAATCTCCTCGTCATTAGGCTCTCTTTTTAAATCTTTTTCTTTATATTTCATGGCAGAGAGAAGCATTCTAAGGGTTGAAACTTTAAGTTTTTCACCGCTTTTCATTGCAACTTTTACATCACCGGAAATAGTATCTTTTAAAGACATAACATATCACTCCATAGTTAGGTTTTTGTTAACAACAAGGTTATTATAAATTGGGAAAGTAATTTTAAAAAAGATTAGAAAGGGCAATATTTAAGCACCACGAGCCTTAGGCTCCTTTTTTAAGTTCTGCAAGAACAAGCTTTACGACACCCTTTAAGGTTTCAAAAACTCCTTCACCTGATGGTGCAGTTGCTTCAAACTCTGTCAATCCGTCGGGGTTAAGAGCCGCCCTTAGGTCTTCTACCGGCACGGCGCTTGGAAGGTCGCGCTTATTATACTGTATAACATAAGGAATTTTATTGAGCTCCAGCCCGTGCTCCTGGAGGTTTAATTTCATGTTATCAAAACTCTCCATGTTGGCATCCATTCTTTCTGCCTGAGAATCAGCAACAAAAACGATGCCATCAACACCTTTTAGAATAAGCTTACGGGAAGCATCATAAAATATCTGGCCCGGGACAGTGTATAGATGGAACCTTGTTTTAAATCCCTTGATCTCTCCAAGGGAAAGAGGCAAGAAATCAAAGAAAAGTGTTCTCTCCGTCTCTGTTGCAAGGGAGATCATCTTACCCTTTGTGTCGGGATTAGTTTTTTCATAGATAAACTGAAGATTTGTAGTTTTACCACAAAGCCCAGGGCCGTAGTAAACTATCTTACAGTTAATCTCTCTTGCTGAATAATTGATAAAAGACATATTCTTTTAATTTTCCACTTAAATTAATTTTCCAACGTGACAGCATGACGCTGATGCTGGACTCGATTAAAAACATATTCTATTGTTCAAAATCAACTACGACTAAATACCGTAAATTCGGTAGGGCACAGCGTGCTACGCTGGGAGCGTGACGCGTAGCAATCATTGCTCCACTCTATTGCAGATACAAAACCTTATAACAAACTAACATTCACTAAATCAATAACACCAAATCTGACTACATTCGGTCAAGCTGGAAGCTTGCTATTGAAATAGACTGTCTATGTCGTCGTCTGTAATTTCTTCGAGCAGAATGTCTTCGCTTTGGTCTGTTTCCATTTTCATTAAAATTTTCTTTACTACTTCTTCAAGCTCCGAAGTACTCTTTTTAACTCTAAGCCTAACGAGACCAAGAGAAGATCTTTCATCAAAGATGACAACAAGGATTACACGCTGGTCCACGATGGAGATATGGATATTATCCTTTTCTCCTTCGTGGAATAAAATTGAAAATTCTTTTTCTCCGATGAGTTTAGCAAGACCGCCGGTCGCTGCAATATTGCCTGCAGTCAAGGATGCCAGAGAGGTTGTGTCTATACCTTCTGTCTCGCCTGTCTGAGATATTAATTGTCCGTCTTTATCTACTAGAAATACGCACTTACCATTTGTCTCCTTTAGGAGCTTAGCGATAATCGCATCAATCTCGTTGGATTCCTCTTCAAACATTACTAATGAGCTTCTAGCCATTTCAAATCCCCTCTAAAAGTGTAACTATTGACCTACTGTATAAGAAACCAACCATAAAAGGTAGCTCTTTTAAAAAGAGAGCTCCAGATATTAAAAAGATTAAATTAGTGTTTCTGAATCATTGTTGCAGCTAACTCTTTACTGCATACTTCTACGCATAACTCACAACCCTTGCATCTGTCCTCAACAACAACTGCTTTCTTTGTAATAGGGTCAAAAAGAATTGTGTCTGGCTCTGGGCAAAACATTATGCACAGCCTACAACCTTTTTCAGCGGTACATTTATCTGCATCTATAATAGCAATTGAATACATCGTATCTCCTAACTATATATAATATATCGTTCATTTTTTATTTTTCTTTAATAAAAACAGCCACAGGGCACAAACTCGCCCCTCAAGTAAAAGCAAACTTAGGCTAACATATCTCCGGCATTATCCTTAGCCCATTTAGCCCCTACCTCATATGCAGCTTTAACGGTTTCCATGTTCTTTTCAAGAAGCTGAGACTTCTTTGCAAACTTCTTTTTAATCGCCTCATCAAGTGTTGCAGTACCGCCGGATGCAACATATTTCTTGCCAAAACGGTCATTTAGAGCGTACTCAAAAGACTCCATGGTTACTATGTTTGTAGCACCGATTAAAAGCCCTAACATTCCCATGTTAGATGCCAGCTCTGTTCCGGCAATCTCTACAGCCATCTCTGTTGCATCAAAGTTTAACACTTTAACATTTTTATCATCAAGCCTTTTTTTATCAGCCTCTGTAAGCAGATTCTCATTAGAGTTGATAATAACAAACCCGTCATCCTTAAGGCCGTCATAAAAAGGCATTGTATAACTTTTGCCCATGGTAATAACCTGAGGATGGAAAATCATGATAATGTCGGGATAAACAAGTTCTCCCCTGTCATAGATTACCTCGGAGCTGATTCTAGCATAACTCTCAGAAGGTGCCATTCTTTTTTCTGCGCCAAAGAAGGGGTTAGAAATTGCCTCCTTACCATCCTTCGATGCGGCAGTTGCTATGACATGGGCAGAGGTAACAACACCTTGCCCGCCAAGCCCGGACATACGAATATTAATACGATCTCTCATAACTTTAAAATACTCCTTATTATATTATCTACTATATACTGCCTACTCTTTAGCTGCTGCGGCTGCTTCTTTTTTAGCTTTTTTTCTTGCCTTAGCAGCAGCTTCTATTTTTTCTATATGAGCCTTGGCTTCGTCGTTCATATATTCAAAGAACTCAAACCTCTCGCCCTTGACCTCACAATCTTTCATCTCCTGAAGACCTTCCATACTCTGTTTTCCAATCTCTAGAATACATGGAGTATAGATTTGAACATATGTAGGACCGATTTCACGGGCAACATATATAGCTCTTCTGATAACCTTCTCTACGACAGCAGGCTTACTTGCAGTAAGCTTTGCAACATAATGACAGCCTGAATCAATTGCAAGCCTAGGCATGTCAACCTTGTCGAACTGTTTACCTTTAGGGGCCATCTTACCGACAAAACCCTTCTGCATAAGTCCGCTCTCCTGACCACCTGTGTTTGCATAAAGCTCATTGTCAAAACAGATTGTTGTAAACATCTCCTGCCTAAACCAACTCTGCAAGGTCATGTCCAGCCCGATATCAACTGTAGCACCGTCGCCGGCTAGAACAACAACATCCTTTACGACATCAGGATATCTGATTGCAAGTGCTCTTTGAAGACCTGATGCAATTGCATTTTGGTTTCCAAAAAGTGAGTGAATGTTATGGATAGCAATATGAGGAAACACAAGACTTGTGCAACCTGTGGAGCCTACCATAACAGTGTTTTCCGGATTTGGCATTGAAGCTAAAATCTCGCGAAAGGCTGTACTCTCGGGACAACCGGCACAAAGTGAATGTTCTTCAATAAGCTCCTTTGCCTCTCCCATGTCTCTCCAACCACGATCTTCATTACCATATGATGCTTTATCAACTAAATCAATGTACTCAACGGGCATTATATCCCTGAACTCTGTATTTATTTTTATAACTTCTTTAGACATTTGCGGCCTCCCCTCTTAGGGCTAATGTTTTCTTTATTTCTTCAGCAAGAACCTCCGGAGGCATGGTCATTCCACCTGCCACATGAGGTCCTGCTACAACTCTTTCATTTCTATCTATTACTGATTTAATCTCTCTGGCCATCCATCCTGCAACATTAAACTCAGGAACAAATATATGTTTAGCCTTTGAGAGTGCTTTTCTGATTTCATCTTTAGGGAAAGGCCTGATTGTCTTAATCTTAACAAGACCAACCTTGATGCCTTCACTCTTAAGAAGTCTTATTGCCTCGCGACCTTGTGAAACAGCAGTACCGGAAGACACTATTAGAATATCTGCGTCTTCGTTCTCTGTCTCAATTAGACCGCCAATAAGTTTTGCTGTTAGTGGCTTACTTCTTTCGCAAGCCGCCTTAACCTCCTGCTGCCACGAAGCCTGTGTAGCATAACTAATGTAGTTAGACTTCATAACGAATGGATCCCTCATCATACGAACAGGTGGGGTTTCCATATCCATAACAGGTACAGGTGACCTGTACGGGTCGTACCCAGGAATTGAATAATCCGGCGATGGAAGACTTACCATCTCTTTAGTATGACTAACAAAGAAGCCGTCAATACATACTGATATTGGAAGATGAACTGCCGGATCTTCTGCGACTATGAAAGATTTTAAAAGAAAATCAAAAAGCTCCTGGGCAGTTTCAGCATGCCAAATAAGCATACCCGTCTCCAGAATCATTCCAATCTCAAGTGTGTCCGGCTGAATGGTAAGAGGAGCGTTTACGCCTCTAACCATCATGTTTAAAATGATTGGTAACCTTGAACCTGCCCACATGGGGAAGTTCTCATAAGCCCTTAGAGTACCGGGACCAGAGGTAGTTGTAAAAACCCTTGCTCCGCCAAGTGCCGCTCCTGCGCACTCACTCATAACAGCAAATTCGTTTTCGCCTCTAAAGTAACCTCTAACATATCCCTCTTTCCAAAGTTCACCAACAAGATGAGCGGCCTCACTTTGCGGCGTAATTGGATAGGAAATACTCATATCAACATTAGCTCTTTTAATTGCTTCTTTAACAATCTCCGAACCAGTCATGAAATGGTCTTCTCTTGGAACTTCATTAAAGAACTCTTCAATATCAACAATCTTTTGCCCCATCTCTGTGGTGGCGCCTAAAGTACATTTATCTTTTTCTGACATTTTTTCACCTCTATATATTTATAATAATTCTTATGGATGTTAAATCAACTAACTACTCACTTTAACGCCCTATATTATCTTAACTTATACTACCTGTCTAAGCAGGGACAGACCACTATTTAAATTACATTATATTTTTGACATTTAAAATGGGTCAGTCCCTAGCAAATTACTTACCGCCAAGCTTTCTAACGGTCTTAGCCAGGGTATCAATCTTCTCAGCTGTTGCATCTCTGAATGTTACCATTGCATCTTCGTGTCCATGCTGGGCACACATTGCCATTGTATAACAATCTGTTCCCCCTCTAATGATTTTAAGAGAAAGGTTTGCCTGATGACAATGAACACCTACAAACATACAAACATCAATCTTATTGTGCCAGATTGTTAGGTTTGGATGGTTTGGGTTAATCTCTATCTCCGGGTTAATCTTTGGATACTTTGGTCTGTAATCAGGCATAGGAATAATCATAGGAGTTTGGTCACTCTTTGCATTATCCTTAATTGCTTGATATAGGCCGGCAATAGCAGCAGCCTTTTTTCTAGACTTCTCATTCCAGTTCCAAAGAACCAGTGGACCAGGGAAAATTGTTGGTACCTTGCCTTTTAAAAACTCTTCAGCAACTTTTACCATTACTTCATCTTCCGGTACGATGGAGCCTTCAATTAAACCGTCTCCCTCGTTTGGAAGCATAATTCCCATTGTTGCAGCCGCAGGAGGTAAGAAAGCTTCCGGGCCTCTTAGTACTTTATATTGCTCTTGATCCATTAAAATATTTCTCCTTCTATCTGTTCTTATATATGACTATATTACAATTAATATCTATTACAGTTTCGTATAATGAAAACAAAACCACTTACACAAAATAAATGACTTACTCTGTATACTGTATACAATCTCAAAGCTGAATACTCTTTATCCATCGGGATTTTCTTAGGGTTACTAGAACACCATATTAGAAAAGCGGATTTAAAAATTCTAACATGCCCAGAAGTCCTATGTCAACGACTTTGATGGGACGTGACGGAGGTAAAAACCCCTTAAAAATGGGGTTATTAGGGCATAATAGGTAACTTAGCTGAAAAAACAAGGACTTAAGCAACTTCAATTAACAGGCAAACTTATGATCCAATATAACTAATTTTTAAACAAAAGAAGCGCCGAAATTGGCACCGGCGGTGTCTGCAACACTTTTTTAAGAATGTATATCAGGTGTGTCTAATTTACTAATTCAGCAATTAACTGCCTGATGTCCCTGAAATCGTCACCGGCGACTCGCCGGCTAGAACTTTCGGCGTCCGTCCAGCGCCCTGCCCAGAGTTGCGCCATCCATATACTCAATAAAACTGCCTACCGGCACTCCCGATGCCAGCCTGGTGAGCTCTATTTCCAAACCTTCTTTATCGGAATACTCTTTTATGGTCTTTATAATGTAGTGGGCAGTTGCATCCCCTTCGCCATCAAAACTTGTGGCAAGTATCACTTCTTTAATATTGCCGCCCTCCACCCTGGCTAAAAGCTCCTTCAACCTGATTTCGTCAGGGCCGATGCCCTTAAGAGGGGCTAATGTACCATGGAGAACATGATAAACCCCCTTAAAATGCCCTGTGGATTCTAAAGAAATCATGTCCTTATAATCACCTACTACGCAAATAATCGACTTATCCCTTGAATCATCATCGCAGATGCTGCACAGTTTATGGTCGGAAAATGCCATACAATCAGCGCAAAGATTTACCTTGTCCTTAACACCTATAAGGTTTTCTACAAACTCATCAATATACTCACTCCGAGAGTTAAGAATAAAAAGCGCCAAACGAGAGGCAGTTTTATTACCAATCCCGGGAAGCCTTGCTAGCGTCTCAACAAGTCTTGATATAGGTTCTACATACTTCATCGGCGAGGCGCCGAAGCCACTCTACAGGGGCACCCGACTTTTGATTCTCCTTTTAATATTTTTGTTACTTAAATCAATTTAAAAAAACTCTACAATAAGTGCTGTCAAAATAATAATGGCTATAACTATAGCAGTAGCTATAAAGTTAAGCTTGCTATCAGTATCCCTTGAATACTTATTCCACATCAACAAACTCCAATATTAATAGGCATAGAATTAATACCTAGGTGTACCTGAAATTGGATACAAACGTCACGCTTGCTAGGAATCCCGTCTTCTTTCGTCTATCACCTTGCCGCCGAGGATGCTTAAAGCACTCTTCACAGTGTCATCGATATCATTATTAGAGGATGATGCAGATGTCTCTGAAGGACCAGAAGGCCTTGGGTCTCCGCCGCCATTGTTAGAAGCAGAGACTTCCAGGTCGCCGCCTTTTTCTATCTTCACTGAAACTGTCTTGCCATAAAACTCTTCACATAATTTCTTAAGCTGAGACTCCTTTGTACTTATAACACCAAAATAATCATCAGGCACTTGGAAGGTAACTTTAGTACCGTCTAAATTTATACCGGAAGCTCTTAGAGCTCCTCCGATGGAAGGTATCTTGGTAGCGACAAAATCATTAACACTTCCACTTGCTTTAGGTGCCGGGCTGCTAGAGGCATCAACAGTAGAAGCAGGCGACTCACTTTCAGCGCTAGGTGTTTGTTCTTCTTTAGCAGGTTTAGATTCACTTGCAGAAGCAGGTGATGGCGCAGGTGAAGCAGAAGCTTGCCTACTTGGTGCTGCTGGAGCAGGTTGGCTTGTAGGCAGACCACTGCTTGCTGACTGACCTCCGCTGGCAGCTACCTGGCCAACGGACTGACCTCCGCTGGCCGCAATCGCCTTAAGCCTTGCAACTTTATTTATTACATCTTGGATTGGCTCAATAC
>CBDUXU010000002.1:0-36704 GCA_965371285.1 uncultured bacterium
CCCGCCACAGGAGAAGGTCAGTCATGAGTAAGTTCCTCTCCCCGGCAAACATGACTTGCAACACTCTGTGTTTGAATCCACTAAAAAATACAAAAATATCTACTAGCCTGTTGCCTGCAGGCAGAGCCTGCCTACTGGATTAGTTCGGAAATCTCACCATAACTTGTTGTGTGGAAGTATTTTGCCATAAGCTGGTCCATCTTCACCTCAAGCACTTGTATATCTTTATCGTATAGTTCCAAGTGAAACCTACTTGCATTGCTTGTAAAAACATCAAAAACCTTAGGGTCAAAATGTGTGCCCCTTTTAGGCTCTATGATGGATATAGTCTTTTCGAAAGAAAAAGGTTCTTTATAAGGTCTTTTCATAAGAAGGGCATCAAAGACATCTACAATGGCAAAGAGCCTTGCTCCAATTGGTATATCGTTACCCTTTAAACCTTCCATATAACCATCGCCATTATATCTTTCATGGTGGTACTGTATAATATCCAAAGCATCTACCAACCAACTATGATTTTCTATTATCTCAACACCATGAGTAACATGTTCCCTCATAATTTTCATCTCATCAACATCTAACTTACCCCTTTTTAACAATATACTATCAGGAATACCAATTTTACCTACATCATGAAGAAGAGAGCCTTTAATGACGCTTCTAATTGTGCTATGTCCAAGCCCGTAAGCCTCCCCGAGCATAACAGACAAAAGGGTGACACGAACATTATGGTCGTTTGTATCGTAGTCTCTCTTCTCTGTAGCAGTTCCCAGTATCTCAAGCAGTTTTAAATTTGAAGCAAGGAGGGTTTCAGAATGTTTTATTATTTTATTGTTGAGCCTGAGGATTATAGGATAAAATATAATTGTTGCCAGTGACAAAGCTATAATTACAATTACTACGGAATAAAATATCTGGTTATAGATAGATGCTATCATTGCACTATCTATATGAAAAATACCTTCAACATAACCTTTAATCACTTTATCCTTATCTCTAATGGGGGAGACGACAAAGACATAGGACTCTCCATCCAAGTCCTTGATATAGGAATTTACAGAGTCTTCGAACAGGTGTCTGTGGTCATGTTCCCTGCCAAATTTCTTTAAAAAAACATAGTCCTTGTTAGGAGTTTCGTATATTATCTTTTGGTGGGCATCATAAATCTCAATATTAACAAAACGCCCGATGTTTACCGCCTTATCCATATGGGCAGTCAGGTCGTCAGCAGCGGCCTTTGCCTGGTCATAGTGCTCTCTTAGGTGCGAGGCCTCCTCTACAGCAAGCTTTGCAACACTATTATTAATTGATTTAATATTGTAGAAATAGATTACAGCAGAAAGGATTGACGATAAAATAAACCAGCTGATAAACATCCTGCCCAAAAGCCATCTATGCATATTTCTTTCATTTTTTGCCATAAGACTTTCTCCTAGTAATTACCAGCTTTGCAGTGACAAAAATTATAATTTGGCCGGAAGTTTTATTAAATACCTATTTAAAAACAAGTAAATGGTATTTTGAAACTAATCAAGGGAACTTTATATGATGAATGAAGTGCCTTTTTCGACAACTAAACGGATAAAGTCTCCAAAATCCCTATCTGCTGTTTTGATATGATTTATATTCCAATCTATCAGGAGATCCTTCATTTTTTTAGTGCCGGACCACTTAGCAGTGCTGCTGTATTCAAATAAGGATGTTTTGAGCTTTTCAAATTCTTTTACAAAATGCCCGTGCTCTGACTTATGGTCTTCGTATTTAGGGTAACCCCTCCTTAGCATAATGGACTCTTCCATCTCAAAATGAGTATTCAAAGAACTTTCGAGAGAATTTAGAGCCTTCAGCACATCTTCCCTGGGTTTCTTTTTCTCAACTGCCCTGCAGAGATAATTTATTGTATCTAAAATCTCCTTATGCTGTTCATCTACGGAGAAATAACCAATCCTAAGTTCCTCTATTATATGGTCTGCTTCCATAACTCCCTCTCACTATAAACCTTATTCCTGATTTAAAGGTTCACTTATATTGCTGCTGCTTTCCTAATTAAGCTGCCAGCTTCCTTATAGTTTCTCTGCTCTGATTTCTCCAGATGTACCCAAACCTATGGTAAAAGGAAAGGATACATAATGCTGTCTTTGTTTTGCCTTGTCGTCATGAATCGCAAGGGCAAAGGAAAACTGGTCACCATCTGCGAGCGCAACATCTTTTGGGTTTCCAGTATTAAGTTTTCTTTTAAAAACAACCGAATACCTGCCGTCCTCGAAGCTGCCGCTTGCAATTATGTCATTTTTATCATAATCCCTGTCTTCCAGTATCCATCCGTCTTTAGACTTTATATGGTTGCCGTTAATTTCTGCCACCCAAACATCAATAAAACTTCCCTCCAAAGTGAGAGCCTTAAGTTCTTCATCACTTTTAATATCAGCCCAACCTCCTCCGTCTGTTCTTGAATAGGAAGTATATAGCCTGATATTGTCTCTGTTCTTTTTTGAATAATAAGGGTGTTTCCTCACTTCACTGTGGGAGATACTCTCAGGCATTGAATCTGCCGATGAATGGCAGGAAAGCATGCAGCCGTATTTCTTGAAAAGTTTTTGGTCTTTATTAATCTGTAGGGAAACCCTATCGGGGCTGCCGTTTTCTGAACTGTACCAGCTGGTACCCTTAGACTTCCATTTTACTTTAATATAGATAAACTCGTCATCGTAAGCAGCCTGAACCTTGGAAGAAAAGAAACCTTTTTTGTCCGGAATAGGGCTAGGTTCAAATAGTTTGCGGGATTTTTTCATCTTAAGCCTGCCGGCGGCAATCTCTTCGGTCATAATGTCATACTCGCCGCTGTCGGATACGTGACAGGTCTTACACTGTTTTTTCCCTCTTTTGATATTTCGCGCGCCAAGACTATGGTCAGGACTGTTTAAAAATTCCCAGTTAGCAACTCCCGGGTAAAACAGAGTTATTTCTTCCTCAGGAATGGACGACCAGTCAGGCTCTGCTACTGCAGAATTTGATATAAACAGGCTAAAAAACACAACTAAAACAAATAAAAATAGAAACTTTTTCATCTTAGACCCCCCGGTAAAATTAAAAGTTAGACTACTAATTATCAAAAAATCCCAAGATGTCAGACTAGTACTTTAAAACGCCCCTCCCCGAGCTTACAATGAGCTTTCAAGTTTTACTACTTCTGACTGTCTACGACAGTTTACGTCAGATAGTTCCAAGTACTTCACAGCGTCATTAAAAATATGATGCCACCTGAAATTCCCGCGGTGGAACCGCAAGATTTTTTGACCCTCTATCACACTAATGTTAATTCCAGCAACTTGCTTATCTAAACTTAAATCTTTTGTTCTTTCTTCTTAAGACAACTCTCTACAGACTGCAATTTTCGATAACCACTTTGAGCTAGATGTCAGTACATTTCTTACCCTAATGGGCAGTTTCTTTAGTTAGGTTCCAATTGTTATAAATTTCAAGATTTAATTTAAACACATAATTAAAAATCGGTCAAGGCTAAATAAATCATTTAAAAACAAATACTTACAGCATCTCTATGGTTACAATAGGAGCCTGGAATTGTCACAAAGTGAGGTTTAAATTTAAAGACCGGATAACAAAACCTACCCTCTAAAGCTAATCTTTCTATTTAAGCAAATTATTCGCTTTTTAAAAATAGGGAATTATACCTATATGTGCAGAACCTGTTATTTTAATAAGATAAAGCTTTATGGTGTATAACGATAGAAAGTGTGAGAGTGGAATTGATTTATAACTTTACCTGAATTTAGTCAACAAACATAACTTAACTAATAAATTTCTAGACTTTTGGACAGCCTTAAAGCCTCTATTCTATTGCTAACCTGGAGTTTTTTATATATGTTATCCAGATGGTTCTGGACAGTCTTTATTGATATACCGAGTCCGGCTGCAATCTCCTTATCCTGTTTGCCAAGCGCCATAAAGGAAAGAACATCTCTTTCCCTTTTAGTGAGTTTTAAATAGAGCTTCACGCTGTTTTTTTCTATATCAAAAACAACAAGGTAACCGCTGCCTTTATATTTGATAGACCCGTGATGATTTTTCTCCAGCCTATAGACACTAAACCTGTTTTCACCAAGTATAGAAGAAATATTATTAAGATAGAAACAACCGGGAGCATTGCCATGGGCAACCTTATTTAAAAAATCGGCCTCCCTCAAAATCCCCTCCGGCATAAGTTCCCCGTCGCTGCATAAAACTCCGCTCTCTTTTAAAATAATCTTTCCTATTTCATTAGCATAAACCAACTCACACCTGTCATTGACTACCAAAACCCCGTTATAATAGGAATTATCTATGCTAGAGAAATCAAAAAAGTTAAGTTTGCTTAACCAAATATACTTACTATAAGCATAATATATATAAGGGGTGTACCTTTCCGACTCTCTAAAATCCGCAAGGCTATAGGGCTGATCTTTCTTTCTTATAAACCCTATACCCCCTACAGGTACCTTCCTTGTATCAAAAAATGTCGTTTGAAAAGAATGTTTAATGTCTTCGGGTTCATACCTCTCCTTATAAGCAGGGTTTTTCCTAAATTCAGCATCTCTAAAATTTGCGTAAGCGTAAGTACAAAAACCGCCATCAATAGAGATATCTTTAAGGTCATAAAGCTTGGGTGAGTTAAGAAGATGATAGACAAAACTGTGGGGGTATTTATAACAAACTGTCCTGCTGTCCCAAGTCAAGTTGCCAATATTGGAAATTGCCGCACAGTAACTGTCCGTAAACTTTGCCATAGGCTTTAACATGCCATCCCTTATTGAATCAGGGGTATTAAGCAAAACAGAGCGCTTGTATATGTCACTAATGTTACTCATAAATAAATAACTCTTTCTTCAATATTAAATCTATAAATATAAATTGTTTAACTAATTTTTTTATAGATTTCTCCGCTTCAACAGTTATAATGACACAATGAATGATTATATTAACATAAATAATATCAAAATTAACTACTTTGACAACAAAAAAAAACTTCCACCCATAGTATTTTTACACGGAAACTCACAGTCCTCTTCCATATTTATAAACCAGCTGGAAGACCCGGTATTAATTGAGAGTTTTCGCCTCTTGGCAATAGACCTGCCCGGTCATGGCAGGTCGGAGAAGCCGGTAAACCCCGAAGAGGTCTACTCAATTGCCGGCTATGGTGAAATATTAAAAAAATTCTGCGAAAAACTCAATTTAAAAAAAGTCACTTTTGTAGGGTTCTCACTGGGAGGGCATATACTGCTTGAAGCTCTGTATGCATTGCCAGCATCAGGGATTGTAATAACAGGAACTCCTCCTATATCAAAAATGGATGATTTTGCAGATGCGCTGCTTATAGCAGTCGATGATTTTTCATACGCCTTTAATGAAAAATTCAGCAATCAGGACATTGAATTTATTTGTGCTGCCCAGTTTTCCCCTGATTTTGAAAAAAGTAAAATACCAAAGTCTATAAAAAATGACTTAAGGGATACAGATGGTAATGCAAGAGTGTTTATGGGTGCAAGCCTTGCAAGAGGCGGACATAAAGATGAGAAAAAAATAATAGAAGACCTCAAAATACCTATTGCCATAATACATGGCAGAAATGAAATCCTGGTAAAAGAGTCATACCTATCTTCTCTTAGGGCGCCAAGCCTTTGGAAAAATGAAGTTTGTGTTATTAAAGATGCGGGGCATGCCGCTTTTCTTGAGAATCCCGAAACCTTCAATAAAACCTTATTTGACTTTGCAAATTCCTTGCAGTCAGAGCCAACAAATCTCTAACCGAAAGTTATGTTTTTTTTTGTTATTGAGTCCGGCATCAGCATCACGGCGTCACGCTGCCTCTCTCCTGCCAGCAAGCGTGACGCTTGACCCAATTTAAGTACAACATTTGAGGATTACTTTATATTTAATAAGTAAATTAAGTTGCTTGCAGGTGCAACCTGCAAATCTCTAACTGAATAGTTATGGATTTTTTTATTATTAAGTCCGGCATCAGCATCATGCTGTCACGCCGGCAAAATCAAATGACGGACCAGCGATTTTAATGTTATAATTGTCTTCATGTTATAATTAAAAACAGGAAACATGCCACATTAAGCCAAGCAAGGAGTCTTATTCTTATAATGAGAACGGAAAAACGAACCCAGGAGATTGCCGAAGAACTCTTTGAGATGGTAAGCGGCCAGGTGCCGAGCTTTTTTAACCCGCGGCGCTGGAAGGGTCGTCTTATGGAGTGGTCCATGAAGGACGAATCCTTCAAAGTCCAGCTCTTTCGCTTCGTTGACCTAATCCCTACAGTAAAGTCCGACAAGGAACTCCTGAAAGTATTTACCGAGTATTTTTACTACGGTGGTAAGGACCTTCTTCCATCACCAATAAAGAGACTTATACCGCAGAGGGGAGTTCAGGCAACAATTGCCGCAAAGATAATAAAGGCAAATGTTAAAAGCCTGGCTAAACAGTTCATTGCAGGGAGTACGCCAGAGCAGGCAGCAGCGGAACTTAAAAAACTACGGAGTTCCAAAAAAGCTTTTACAGTGGACCTTTTGGGAGAAGCTGTCCTTAGCCTTGGGGAAGCCTCTTTATATGAGACTCGCTACATGGATATGATTAACACCCTCGGCAACCTTATAGAAAATTTTGATGAGGACCAACTTCTTGACAGAGAGCCGGGCGGGGCTATTCCAAGAGGAGATTTATCCCTCAAGGTTTCGTCCTTCTATCCCCGCATTAACCCCATGGACTTCAGGGGTTCAATTGAAGGCATAAAAAAACCTCTCACAAAAATAATCAAAAGTGCCTGCGCAAACGACCTCTCCCTCACCTTTGACATGGAACACTACCAACTTAAAAACCTGACCTTAGAGGCATTTAAGAATATAGTAGAATCAATCCCCGAATTCGACTTCCCTGGCATAGCGCTCCAGTCTTACCTGAGGGACAGCGAAAAAGATTTAAGGTCGCTCATTGCATGGGCAAAGGAGAGGAGAAGAAAAATTTCAGTAAGGCTTGTTAAAGGCGCCTACTGGGACTATGAGAAAATAGTCAACACTCAGAACTTTTCCAAACTGCCCGTGTTTAAAAGTAAAGCCGAAACGGACAGAAATTTTGAAAAACTTACAAGGATTCTTCTTGAAAACGCGGAATATGTAAGGCCTGCCATTGCAAGCCACAACATAAGGAGCATTGCCCACGCCATGGCAGTTATGGAAGAGCTTGGCCTAAAGAAAACTGCCGCCGAGTTCCAGGCACTCTACGGCATGGCAGAGCCCATCAAAAACGCAGTCACCGTACTGGACTACCGACTTAGAGAGTATGTACCGGTGGGCGAATTCTTGCCCGGCATGGCATATCTTGTAAGACGCCTTCTTGAAAATACTTCCAATGAATCGTTTCTACGCCAGTCTTTTGTAGATAAGACAAAAATCCAAAACCTCATTACACTGCCTCCTGAAAAAAAAGAAAAGGACGATATTGATATAATGATGAAAGAAAAATTTTCTAACACACCCCTTACAGACTTTTCCCTTGAGAAAGAGAGGGAGAGTTTTTTAAGCAGCATAAATAAAGCAAAAGAGAAGTTTAAAAACCCCGCAACCTTCCCTCTCCTAATTGGCGGCAAAGAAATAATGAGCCAAAAAACCTTTACATCCACTGACCCGGCGCAGCCCCAAAGGATTATCGGAATAATGTCTGAAGGGTCGGCAGACGACGCCCGAGCTGCAATTACTCACGCCGAAAGCGCCGGCAAAAAATGGGCAGCAGTCCATTATGATGACAGGGCAGAAATACTTTTTAAAGCTGCCGAGTATCTTACCGGTATAAGACAAGAGGTAGCTGCAACAGAAGTATTTGAAGTGGGCAAGAGTTGGGCAGAGGCAGACGGCGATGTGGCAGAGGCAATAGACTTTCTAAACTTCTACGGCAGCGAGATAAAACGCCTTGGTCCGCCGCGCCGCCTTGGCACTCTTCCGGGAGAACTTAACTATTCAAGCTATATCCCCAGGGGGGTGGTAGCAGTGATTGCCCCCTGGAACTTTCCCCTGGCAATAAGCTGCGGCATGACGGCGGCGGCCTTAGCCGCGGGCAACAGTGTCATGTTAAAACCGTCGAGCCTCTCCCCGGTGACAGCCTACTACATAACCGACGCATTCCGCGAGGCAGGACTCCCCCCGGGAGTACTACAACTTATTACGGGGCCGGGAGGGACAGTTGGAAAAGCCCTGGTAGAGAGTAGCCTTACAGACGCAGTGGCATTTACCGGTTCAATGGAAGTTGGGCTTGGAATAATAAGGTCCGCCGGAGCGGTTGAGGTAGGTCAAAAGAATGTTAAAAAAGTCATAGCCGAGATGGGAGGCAAAAACGCAATCATCGTTGACGGCACGGCAGACATGGATGAAGCAATAAAGGGAGTGGTCAGTTCTTTTCTGGGGTATCAGGGACAGAAATGCTCTGCCTGCTCAAGGCTAATTTTAACGGGAGAGGATGAATATAAAAACGAGTTCTTAAAGCGCCTTTCCGAGGCAGTTGCGAGCCTTACAATGGGTCACCCATCAGAGCCGGGAAATATCATAGGCCCCATAATAGACGAGGGGGCCCTTAAAAAAATAAAAAACTACATCGAGATTGGTAAAAAGGAAGCGACACTCCATTATGAATTCAGTCCTGTTACAAAAGACGGCAATTTCGTAGGCCCGGTAATCTTTAAAGATGTAACCCCGGAGATGTCTATAGCAAAAGAGGAAATTTTTGGCCCAGTTCTCTCTGTCATGGAAGCCTCGGATATTGACGAGGCAATAGAGATTGCAAACAGGGCGACCTTTGCCCTGACCGGGGGCATCTATTCAAGAAGCCCTGCCAATATTGATAAAGTAAGGGAAGGCCTGGAGGCGGGAAATGTTTATATAAACAGGAAAATCACAGGGGCTCTGGTCTACCGCCAGCCCTTTGGGGGGTTCAAGATGTCAGGCGTCGGTACAAAGGCCGGCGGCCGGGACTATCTCCAGCACTTTATGTTTCCCCGGGTAGTCACAGAGAACACCATTAGAAGGGGGTTCGCTCCGGAGGAGTAACCTCCCCCCTTACCCATTACCTAACCTTTAGTACCAAACACTTTGCGCTTCCCCCGGCCTTGATGAACTCGCTAAAGTCAAGCGTGTGGATGGTAAGACCCTTATCTTCAAGGGTCGTTTTTAATTCATCAGTGCAGCGGTTCATTACAATATCCCTGCCCAGAGCTAATGCGTTGCAGCAGAAGTTTTTGGCGTCCTCCTCACCTACTTCGATAAGCTCAGGGACGAGCCCTGCCAAAGCTCTCTTGCCGTAGTCGTCAAAGGCGCCGGGAAAGTATAGGGCACTATTATCATCCAAAGGGCAGAAACAGGTATCGAGGTGATAGAAGTCCGGGGAGGCAAGCTCCAGAGAGATAACTTCTTTTTTTAATATCTCTCCTATTTTGTTATGGGACTTTATGTCGGTGCGATATTTAAAACCTGCAACCAAAGTGCCTCCAAACATAAGGGCGTCTCCCTCACCTTCGAAGTGGCAGTCTTCGGGCAGTTTGATAATCTCATACCCAGCGTCCCTGAACCACTTTTCGAAATAAGGCGCTTCTTTTTGCCTTTGTTCAAACCGGAAGTTACTTAGTATAAAACTATTTTCGAATACAAGCCCTCCGTTTGCCGTAAAGACCATATCGGGAAGTCCCTCTACCTGTTCTATATACTCGATGGTAACATCAAGACTCTTTAAAAGATTGTTAAAGTCGTCCCACTGGTCAAGGGCCTTCTTAGGGTCCGGCTGAACCTCCAGGTGCATCCAGGGGTTTATCTCATAACTTACTGCGTAGTACTGCGGGCGGCAAAGGAGGAGTTTGGTCATGATAGCTTACTGGATAGTTTACTCGATAGTTGACTTGATAGTTCTTTAAGGAAGGTGCCTGCGTCCATGACAAGGCCAGTTGCCTGCCCGGTGCCCCGGTCAGAGAGCTTAGTGATGGCCGAGGGGTCTATATCAACACAGACTGTGCGTACACTTGCGCCAAGCATATTACCCACGGCAATGGAATGGAGCATGGTGGAAATCATTACCACCATAGTTACCCCCTTTAGCTTTTCCCTCATAACATCCTGGGCAATGAGTACATCGGTAATAACTTCCGGCAAGGGACCATCATCTCTTATGGACCCTGCAAGGACAAAATCCACACCGTTTTTTATACAGCTAAACATGATGCCGTCCTTTATTACTCCACTCTCGACTGCCGCCTTTATTCCCCCTGCATCCCTTATGGTATTGATAACACGGATGTGGTGGTTATGACCCTCATGTGTATAGTCGCCTTCTTTAAGTGAAACCCCCAGTGAAGTCCCATAAATGGCAACCTCCATGTCGTGAACTGCCAGTGCGTTTCCCGCAAAGAGGAGGTCAACATAACCTCCCTCTATAAGGCCGGCGAGATAATCCCTTCCCCCTGTGTGGACTATGGCAGGGCCGCATACAAAAAGTATCTGACCCTGATTTCGGCCTCCGCCTTGGCCCTGGCCTGAATCTTTTATTTCTTTTATCTCCTCTGCGATGGCAGCAATCAGCGGACCAGTCGGTTTTTCGCTTGAGACGCCGCTTGACATAAAACGGAAATCACAGTCCCGCCTTTTTTCCGGGAGCAGTACCCTCACCCCTGCCGAGCCCACAGCAATCACATCCCCCTTTTTTACGTCCTTCATCTTTAAGGTCCGTGACACGCCAGCTCCGCCCTCAACGAGAATACCCGAGTCCATAGAGGTGCCTGTTACACTTACCCAGTTTCCTTTATGAAATATTTCGGTTTCGAGATTGGTGGTAGAATAAAAACCGCCTGGAAAGACCCCGTCCTTTGTTGCGACTTGAAGGAGAACTTCCTTTTTCCCTACCGCCGCTGCCCCAAGCTCTCCAATGCGCGTAAGTATACTGTCCAGGGTTTTCCGGTCAGTGGCGGTTACTTTAAGTTTTGCAAAACTGGGGTCATCTTTTGTCCTGCCTATGTCGATTTCTTCCGTAAGGTAGGTGCCGCCGCGGGCCATTATCTCGTCATAGACCTTGGATAGGATAAGAGAATCTATAATGTGCCCTCTTAGCTCTACTATTTCCCAAACTTCCTTCATATTCATATAAGATACCACAAAACCGCCCCCAAAGTCCCGCAGTCAAGATTTTTACCTGATTAGCGAGGCAAAAATTCCGCAGCGTACTCTACCATAACTCTACCATAACTCTGGCATACTACCGGCTACCGGTTTAAAACAATGTCCATTTTTATGTTATAATATTTTCCAATTCAAATTAGGAGTTTGACATGTATGGAAAAAGGAACAGACAGTCTTAGAAGTGACCATGAATCTATTACCCTCATGCTGGATATTATGGAAGCAGTTAACAAAAAGATTGACGGTGGTGAAAAAGTAGAAGCAGGCGACATTGGGGATATCTCGGAGTTCCTAACCGACTTTGCAGACAACTATCACCACAAAAAAGAAGAGAATTTCCTATTCCCCGCCCTCGAAGCTGCGGGGATGCCTGCCCGCGGAGGACCTGTTGGCATAATGCTTCAGGAACACGAAATTAGCCGATCACTAACAGAAAGAATAAACGAGTCTGCCGGTAACTATGTTAGCGGGACGGAGTCCGCCCTCGAAGATTTTAGATCAGCAGCAGCAGAATATGTGTCCCACCTAAGGCAGCATATAGATAAAGAAAACAACATACTCTTTATGATGGCTGACGCCCAGCTGGACCAATTCGCCCAGGCAGATTTAGTGGATAGTTTTGATGAGTACCTCGATGGTACCTTTGGGAGTGACCGTTATAACGAACTCCTATCTATATTAAATGGATTAAAAGAAAAGCACTTAACATAATTCTCAGGTGTTAATATAAGTTTTATCATTACATCGAAGTATCGAACTTGCACTGAAAAATATCAAACCACAAATAAAGAGACTCTCTAAGTAGTCATACCGCTGCTCCTGAGGTCATAGCCCACCTCGAATGTAACTTGCTTAAGAAGGTCGGTTAATTCCTGCCTCAAAGAAACAAAAATCAAAACAGGAACATTTCTTGGATTTTCAACCAGGGGCTTTTAACTAGCCAAGAATTTTAAGCCTGGCAGATACATCCTTAGTATTACTTCCAACCAACTTCATATCACCAACTTTCTCACTAATGGAGACAGATTTCGTAGCAGTACTAAACTCAACTAAGGACTCTTTTAATCTCTTTAAAGGCCTTACTACCTCCAAAAACTTTTTTTCCGCGACCTTATCAAAGAAAGCAGCATCACTTACCAAATAATCCCCTTCAATTCCTTGCAGCGTATCACCTAAATATTTAATAGTTTCATTGCTGCTGCTGAAGTTCTCTTTAATACTACCTTCGAGCTTTCCCAGCGCTGCATTTTTATATGTCATATCATCATTTAAGTTTTTTAAGTTTACCTCTGTTAATTTTTTTATATCCTGAACCGACAGGTTCATCCTCTCAGAGGCACTAATTGATTTGGCAACCAATGCGCCTAGTTCTTCTGCCAGAAGCGACATCTCCCCGCCATACCTGCCGGACTTGGAATCCTCAAAAGCTTTGGAAACAACAAGCATATTCCCCCAGTCGGCAATACACATAACCTCTGTGCCTATATTTACAATATCTTCCAACTTTGTGTCTAAAGATATCATGTTAGAACTATAATCTATATTTTTCAGGCGAATGTCTTTTAGAACTGCCAGCATATCCTCTATAGACTTACTACTCTCTTTCATAGCTTTATCTCTGTAATCTGCAAAAAAAACTGCTGTTAATTCTTTATCTTCATTATTTAAGTTAGCCAAAAGCGCTTCTGAATTACCTTTAAATGCTTCTGTCGCCTTGGTAAAATTTTTATCTATAGAGTCAAGAGTCTCTTCCGCTCTCACAAGGACCTCATTTAAAACGCCGGAAAGACCGGTACTACCCTCCTTTTTTTGTTCAGATGTCCCAGCTGCAGGCGACCTCTCAAGAGACTTTATGTCAGATTCCATTAGGGCCTTTCTTTCTTCATAACTTACATTAGAAATGGATATAAAAGTATAAACACCTATGGCAGTTGCTATGTTAATAGCAATAGCCAGCATTAGCGGAGTATCAGCTAAAAAAACTAAAGGCACAATTGACGCAGCTACCAAAACATAAAGCCCCGTATATATAGAAATTGATTTTTCTATTTTAAACAACCCTCTATCTATTTTCATTACTATTCCTCCCTTTAGTTTTACAAAGTTTTACTACTCACCGGAAACGAAGACACCCCTACAAGCCTGTTATTGAGGTAGTTAAGCTATAGAACCGGCTTTTTAATTAACTTACATAATATTTATAAAAGAGTTTTTATTGTTGCTGAGAAACTCCGTTTACAGCCGACATAAGCGAGTCTGTAATAAAGGGCTTAATGAGCCAGCCTGTGGCTCCCGCCTCTTCGCCTGCCTCCCTATCAGACCCGCTGTCATCGGTAGTTACTATTATTATTGGTGTATTTTTATGTTCATTTATACCTCTGATTGCCAGGGTAAGTTCTATACCATTCATTTCAGCCATATTAATATCCGTTATAATTACATTAAACTCATGGTCACCTGATAAAATAGAAAGGGCTTTCTCGCCGCTATCGGCTGTAATAACCTCAAACCCCTCATATTTGAGCATATTTGAAATTATACGAAGCATTGTTGAAGAATCATCTACTGCCATTATTCTTTTCATAATTCACCTCAAAGCTTTATGTTTTAAGACATAAGGTTATTTTTATAATCTAATAATAACTATTCTAATAAATCAGTTATACATGAGGTGTTTTAGTATAATCAAATTAGTGCGGAAAACTCCGAGATATGCAAAACTACGGAAAAGTGAAAAATAGATGCCTACTTTTGACAAAGATGATTTTTCTATGAAGATGAGACCAGGAAGCTAGTCTATTGAAGCCATATAATATTTACTACATATACAGATATTCACTTACACCAATACCTTGTAAAAAACCCCTTTATTGAAAAAAAGCTAATAAATTCAATACATTATAGATTGATACGATATCATGAGAGAGATACAAGCTGAAAAAATTATAATGATTTAATGAATTAAATACATTATACATTAAATAAATAAACGGTCAAGCCCTATTTTATACAAAATAAATAGGGCAATGTTTTCAATAAGTTAAGGCTAGAAAAACTGCCCAAAAGCATAAAAACTATGCCCATTTATTGAATATTTCAATGTAATAGACGCCTATTTTAAAATATATCAATACCTTTATTAATTATCGAATAGTTAAACTATCCCCCTTTTACTCCTATATTATATTGACACCTCGTTATTTCAATAGGTGAGGACTTGCCATTGACATGATTTTTGAATTTAAATTTTAGAATCTAATTGTGTTGCCTTAATGTGGGTATATGCTATGTTATATGGTGTAATTACTCACATTTTTTAGATATTTAGCTATATTGCGGACATAGGTTATTAACTAACCTTACATATAAATTATATAACAACTTTAGATATTTAAATTATGTTGCCATATTACCCTATAATTATATTCCTGGCTCCCTTCCTGGCAGGATTTATTAACGCCGCGCTTGGCTCAATACTAACAAACAAAGCCCACCGTTTTGGCATGATTTGCCACGTAGTTGCCCTTATTATTTCTGCCCAGATTCTCCACCACGTCGTTACATACGGCACAGAAACTTTATCGCTCCTTCCCGGTACTTTCCCCGGCAGTGGTCTCTTTTCTTTTACATTATATATAGACCGCCTTTCATCAGTAATGTTTGTTCTTATCTCCTTGGTTAGTCTTATTATTTATGTCTTCGGTATGAAGTACATGAGGGAAGAAGTCGGCTACGGCAGGTTTAACATATTCCTTAGTCTCACAACTTTTATGCTCTTTTGTCTTGTTTCCAGCTCAAACCTAATAACACTTTTTATATTCTGGCAATTATCAGGACTAATGCTCTACCTGCTTGCACATCAGTACACCCACACTCCTACAATGAACGGCGCTTTTAAAACCTTCATTATATTAAGGCTTGGAGACCTGGTGTTCCTGGGCGGAATAGTGCTGGCATACCAGACATACGGCACGCTTAACATAGCAGAGATATTTGCCCAGGCTGATGCAGTAAACAAATCCATACCTCTGTGGATGGGTACTGCCATAGACGCAAACACAGCCATAGCTCTGCTCCTATTTGTGGGAGCTATGAGTAAATCAGCTCAGTTTCCCCTCCACATTTGGGTTCAAGACGCCCTCTATGCCCCAACCCCTATGCACGCACTGCTCCACGCAGGCATTATTAACGCAGGAGGTTTTTTAATTAACCGACTAGCCCCTCTATATGGACAGTCGCCTGTGGCTCTCCATATTATATTTGCCATTGGTTTAATCACCACCATAGTTGGGTCGTCAATGATGCTTACTCAAAACAATATAAAGAAGACATTAGGATTTTCTACAATAGGACAAATGGGTTTTATGATAATGGAGTGCGGGCTTGGCGCCTTTGCACTGGCTGTGTTCCACCTGATAGCTCATGGGCTTTTTAAAGCTACCATATTCCTCTACTGCGGAAATGTAATACACAAGACCAGAAGAAACCTGCCCCTGCCAAGTAAAACCGCAGAGGTAACGGAGGAAAATGAAACACCCTTTAGTTCCGTAACATGGTTAACAGGACTAACAACAACTTTAATACTTCCGCTGCTTATAGTGCTTGCCGCACATGGAATTCTTAACATCCCGCTTATGGATTTTCAGGGGGCAGTGATTTTTATGTTCTTTAGCTGGGTAACATCATCTCAGGCAATTATGACCATATACCACATGAAAACAAAATCTACCCTTAACTTATCTGCAAAAATATCAGTAGCAATGATAACGGCCCTGGTGGTTATAGTCTTTACATACCTCTGGGCAGTTGAAACCTTTACCTATTTTCTCTACCCGGACCATGACGTAGTATCATCTTACTTTATGGCAGCCGCCCTTCCATCATGGTTATTTGACTCCATAATAGCCCTAACTGCCCTTGCTGTTGTTTCCTGGTGGGCAGTAGATTATCGTCAGGCCCACGGCAAGACATTTAACAAAGCGGGGTGGGCGACAGACATGAAAACAAAAACCTATGTAGCATTAATAAACTCTTTATATATCGATAGGATATGCCAAAAAACAAATGATAAGTTTTTAAGGGTTATAAATATACTGGACAAAAAATACCTGAGATGGCTGCCTTGACTTTTTTTAATTTCCCGCAGGAACTTTTATAGCATTAACCGCCAAAGAGGGTCACGCTCCGCCTCTAATTAGGTTGTCATAATCTTGTTACTATATGCTATAATGACAGCTATTTTTCAGACACTTAACTCTATTTACGGTTTGTCCTTATCAGCACAGAAACACTGCAGTGAATAGAAATTATATAAACGATTTTTTAAATGTAGAAATTTATGTTGCCATACTATCCTATAATCATATTTTTGGCTCCTCTTTTAGCCGCGACTGTTAACGCCGCAATTGGACCAATACTAGCACAAAAGGCATACCGTTTCGGTATGATTTGTCATGTAGTCACCCTTTTTGTCTCCTTGCAAATACTCTACAATGTAGTTACATCCGGCGTGAAAACCATAGCGCTGCTGCCTGCCGCAGTTCCAGGCAATGGTCTCTTCTCCTTCACATTCTACCTGGACAGGCTTTCCTCTATAATGTTTGTCCTTATAGCTCTTGTAAGCCTCATTATATATGTCTTCGGCATGAAGTACATGAGACAGGAACCGGGCTACAACAGGTTCAATGCACTGATAAACTCCGCGACTTTCGTACTGCTTTGCCTTGTGTCCAGCTCCAACTTGTTAACACTTTTTATATTCTGGCAGCTACTTAGCACCATGCTCTATTTTCTTGCCTATCAGCACACCCATCTTCCAACAATGAATGGAGCTTTTAGAACATTCATTATACTCAGGCTCGGTGACCTTGCGTTTCTAGGCGGCATCCTATTGGCATACCAAACATACAACACCCTGAGCCTATCGGAAATTTTTGACCAAGTTCAAACTATAAACCAAACTGTGACGCTATGGCAGGGGTTTAGTATAGATGTAAACACTGCAATAGCTCTGCTCATATTTGTGGGAGCTATGAGTAAATCGGCGCAGTTTCCACTACACATTTGGGTTCAAGACGCTCTATACGCACCTACCCCTATGACTGCACTCCTCCACGCAGGCATCATAAACGCAGGAGGTTTTTTGATTAACCGCTTAGCCCCCTTGTATGGACAATCTCCATCGGCTCTCCATATTATATTTGTCATCGGCGTCGTTACCACCATCGTAGGGTCGTCGTTAATGCTTACTCAAAATGATATAAAAAAGACATTAGGATTTTCTACTATAGGGCAGATGGGTTTTATGATAATGGAGTGCGGACTTGGCGCCTTTGCCCTGGCTGTGTTCCACCTGGTAGCACACGGTTTATTTAAAGCCACCATATTCCTCTACTGTGGTAATGTAATACACAAAACCAGAAAGAGTCCGCCACTACCGCCGCCCCTACAAAAGACGTCCATAGAGGGTGTTAGTTATGGCGGTGACGAGCAAACTGAGTTTAGCCTGGTAACCTGGCTCACGGGACTATCCACTACTTTAGTCCTGCCTCTGCTTATACTGCTGGCAGCACATGGACTTTTAAACATACCACTAATGGATTTCCAGGGTGCTACAATTTTTATGTTCTTTAGCTGGGTAACATCATCTCAGGCAATTATGACCATATACCACATGCAGTCAAAAGCCACCATAAACCTGTCAGCAAAAATATCGGTGGCTATGATAACTGCCTTAGTGGTTATAGTGTTTACCTACCTCTGGGCAGTTGAAACCTTTACCTATTTCCTATACCCGGACCATGATATCGTATCATCTTATTTTATGGCAGCTGCCCTGCCGTCATGGATTTTTGATTCCATAATAGTCCTAACTGCACTGGGCGTTGTTTCCTGGTGGGGCGTGGATTATCGCCAGGCTCACGGCAAGGCCTTTAACAAACCGGGGTGGGCAACTGATTTAAAAACAAAAACTTATGTAATGTTAATCAACTCCCTGTATATTGACAGGTTCTACAAAAGCTCGCATAACCGTTTTTTAAATATTATAAATAAACTGGATAAGAAATACCTGAGGTGGGTACCATAATGGTAAGGACAATACTAATAGCCATAGCTGTTTTAGTTTTCGGAACTATACTGCTCCTGAAAAACAGAAAACAGAGTTCAATAGAATTGCCCCTCCTTATATGGGCTATCTGCACAGCACTGGTGGGATTGGCCTCAATTACTGTGTTCATAATGACAAATAACCCTACGGCACTGATTGTAACATCTTTTATCTTTCTGCCGCTGCTGCCGCTGCACGGTTTCTACAAGGCTCTCCTCTCGGAACTGTCGCTGGTAGAGTCTGCTCTTTTTGCCATGATTCTTCCTGCAGTAGGGCTATCTCTCCTCTACCAGGTTATAACAATGAATGTTGCCCTGCCCCTTGAGGAAGGCGCCCTGCAAATTATATCTTATATTGCAATAACAGGAGCATTGTACGGAGCCTGCAAGGCTCTCGTTCAACTCAGAGTAGCCCCACTTGTGAGTTTAGCCGGAGTTAGTCTCTTCTCCGTGCTCTGGTGGTACCTGGCAGAAAGCGCAACAGAAATAGTCACATCGTCACCTGATAAGTTTCTGCCTCAGGTTGTTTTTTATACCCTCTCCCTAATGCTCGTAACATCGGGAATACTCATTGCGTGGCGCTTTGTTGTCACCCGCTACGGCGACATAGAAATAAACAAAATAAATATGACCATCGGAGGCCTAGCTACCACAATGCCAAGGTTTGGAGGTCTATTTACTCTAATCATTGTAGCAGCCATGGGGCGGCCGCCAGGTGGCCTCTTCAGCGGTTATGTAGAATTGTTATTCGCTCCAACTACCAGTCTTGGACCTGGAATGTGGTTTATACTTTTAACATGGCTTATTACTTCCTGGTATTTCATTAAACTCATGCAGAGTATTTTATTTGGACCGCCAAAAAATAATATAATGACTAATAATAATTTGACTGACTTAACAGCAGGGGAGGTCATGCCTCTGGCTGCAATAGTAACTCTTTTAATTATACTTGGTTTGGCACCTTATGACAGCTTGATGGAAATAATTAATTTTGCCAGGTAAAAAAACCGGATAAAAGAGTATTCACACTTAAAGGTATTTAAACTTATAAGGTATTCATATAATGACAGAAGAAAATAAATTTTCCAAAAGAATGCATGTCCGCGGCCTCATAAGGCAGGGTAGCGAGATTATTGCTTATCACTACCCTATGCGTACTTTTGTTCATCACAACCCCCTGCATGGGTTGGAAGACCTAACCTTCGAAGAGGCACTTAGAGAAGGTACCCGCTCATTAGGGGCAAAAGGATACCTGCCTATAGCGCAGTATAGAGAATATTATAAAAACGGCCGCATAAAGGAATCAGACATAGATAATGTTTTATCTGCCTATGTTGAAGATAAAAAAATAACCATTGCAGGTAGAGAAGTAACTCACTTTGATGTTTTAAAGTCTCACTTAATCAGCGGCATGTTAGATGAGGTAAGCAGGTCTGCTGATTCTCTGCCACAGAGGCCCCGCCTTTCTAAGTTAATGGAGCATTTAAGTTCCCCTGCCCAAAGCAGTGACAATGACAATAAGGTAGGTAACTTTATAGACAGCTACATAAAAAAGGATACTAGTGACCTGGGCAGGTCACTAGCCCTATCTCAGTGGATAGACGAAACCATCTCGGTTAGCGGCGAGGAAAAACTAACGGATCTCATAGACAGGGAACTCATTAAATGGTGCGAGTCTTTCTTAGATGAAAACCACGCCAAATGGGTAATGCCTTACAGGGAAAAAGGTTTTTACGGGGCATGGAAATATCTTGCGGCAAAGGAGTGTAGTATTCACGGCATCAGGGATAGTAAATCGAAACTGGAAAAACTGCCCGACAATGCAGAAGATTCCATCATAGAGAGCCTCACAGATATGGGGATAAATAAAGAAAACTGGAAAGACTACCTGACCCTCCACCTGACCAGAATGCCAGGGTGGACGGGGTTTATAAAATGGAGAGAAGACCAGAGAGATAACCCCTGGCAGCTAAGCAATCCTGCAACCCTGACTCAGTACCTTGCCATAAGGCTCTACTTAGAAAAAGAACTTGTACAAAAATCCTCCCATAGAGAGTTAGGCATTCATGGTGATGTAGTCTCCATAAATAATTATATTTCCTCGCATAAACACTCATACTTTTTGAGAAAAGAGAGGCTTAAAAGCTCTATGAGCCATACCTATTCAAGGCAAGTTGACAGGCTTATCTTAAGCTCCAACAGCGATAAAAACTCCCGCTGGGTCTCCCTTGCCGATGAGTATGGCAAAGATATTATAAGTAAAAATGACAATATAAAAAACTGGACATCTGCCTGGCAGCTCTTAACACTGGCAGAGTCCTTATCTATAGGATTAGAAGATTTATTAAGGGCAGAGGCAGAGGATTTAAAAACAATTACCCAATGGATGGATGACTTTAGTGAAGCTAAACATGGGCCGGTTTGGCTAAAAGCCTTTGAAGCGGGATACAAAGCCCCTCTCTTGGATAAGATAACTAAGGCAATTAAAGCAGCTAAAACAAAGGGCGGGATAAGCCGCCCAAAGACCCAGTCGGTTTTCTGCATTGATGTCAGGAGCGAGCCTTTTCGCCGCCACCTGGAGTCTGTTGGGAAGAACGAAACTTACGGTTTTGCAGGGTTCTTTTCCGTATTCATAAAACACCGCGCCATGGAAAGTAGTTTTGAAGTAGACCACTTCCCTGTAGTTATGAAAGCAAAAAACTCTGTGAGAGAAATCCCCAGACTTGACCAGGGCAAGAAACTAATTGAACATCGTAAAAAAGGCAAATTCTCTAAAGCAGCCTATACACTGTACAGTAACCTTAAAGAACATGTTATTACCCCTTATGTAATGGTTGAATCCATAGGGTGGTTCTACAGCGTGCCTATTATAGGAAAGACGCTTTTCACCCGTTGGTACAGAAAAACAAAACTTTGGGTAAAAGCAAAGTGGATGCCTGATATTAAAACGCAAATGACAATAAACAAACCAACCAAAGACGAAGCAGATGACATGCTCTCTTTTAACCAGCATGTAGTTATACGCCGCGCACTTCATGAGAAGTTTCCAAAAATTACCGGCGATGCCCCTGACGACTTTGTAGAATACCTGCGAGTCGGAGCTATGGCGGAAAATATAGAATTTAAACCGCTGGAAAATCAGCTCCTCACAAGTAATGAGCAAATA
This sequence comes from uncultured bacterium, assembly GCA_965371285.1. Classification (GTDB taxonomy): domain Bacteria; phylum Desulfobacterota; class GWC2-55-46; order GWC2-55-46; family DRQE01; genus CBDUXU01. The sequence goes on from CBDUXU010000002.1 coordinate 21,484, forward strand.
ACTTGCATTAAGGAACTAAGAGATAACTACCACATAAACCCCCGCTGGGCAAAGTCCAGCATGAGCCGCATAATGCTGCTTGGTCTCACCGAGACCCAGCAGGTCTCTACAGTAGGAACATCCCTTCGTATGATGGGGCTTACCGATAACTTTGCCCGCCTTATTTTAATCTGCGGCCATGGCAGCACCACCGACAACAACCCCTTTGAGGCAGCCCTTGACTGCGGCGCCTGCGGAGGTAACTCGGGAGCTCCAAATGCTCGCGTTTTCACCGACATTGCAAACAAAATTGAAGTAAGAGAAGCACTAAGAGAGGAAGGTATAAACATTCCTGATGATACGTTTTTTGTAGCAGGCAAACATGACACAACCACTGATGATGTTACTTTCTTTGATGTAGATAACCTGCCCCAGTCTCACCAAACTGACTTAGAGAACTTCCGCATTGACCTGAAAAAAACAGGCATGTTAAATGCTCGCGAGAGATGTTCCCGCTTTCCGGAGCTGAGGGAGGGTCTCACCCCTTCGAGGGCAAAACGAATCGTGTTAGAGAGAAGCGATGATTGGAGTCAGGTTCGCCCCGAGTGGGGACTCTCCGGAAATGCGGCCTTCATAATTGGCAGAAGGTATCTTTCAAAAGAGGTTAACTTGGAAGGCCGGGTGTTCCTCCATTCCTATGACTTTAAACTTGACCCCAAGGGCACGCTCCTGGAGGGTATAATGACTGCCCCTCAGGTAGTTGCCCAGTGGATAAATATGGAACACTACTTCTCCACTGTCGATAACGAGGTCTTTGGCAGCGGAAGTAAAATCTACCATAATGTAGTATGCAAAAACGGCATAATGTTTGGAAGCCAAAGCGATTTAAGAACAGGCCTACCCATGCAGACTGTCATGGCAGAAGGCAAACCCTTTCATGAGCCAATGCGCCTCTTGACAATTATAGAAGCACCGACCGGGCCAATTACCGACATCATTGAGAGGCACCCACTCCTGCAGAATTATTACAACAACTCTTGGGTGCATCTTGTTTCTATAGACCCTGAGGAGGGAAGTTTTTCAGAGTATATACCAAACAAAGGCTGGGAGCCTTGCAAGTAGTTTTTAAACTTTAAATACAAAGGAGCAAAAGATTATGACCAAACTATCGCTACACCCCATGAAAGAAGTAAAAATAATCATTGAAGGTGAACAACTGAAATTTGTAACCGACATACTTGATGATATTGAAACAAGCGGTTATACGGTTTTCCAAAATATTTCCGGCAAAGGTCACCACGGGCTCCACGCAGCAGGAGCAGCTAACTCCATGTTTAACGAGATGGAAGGCCTTATAATGATTTTAACAGTTGTCCCCGAAGACAGGGTTGACCCCATACTGGCAGGACTTGGCCCGGTGTTTGAAAAAGACACAGGAGTTATTTTTGTATCTGATGTGTCGGTGAGCCGCAGGGAATATTTTTCCGGGGAATAAATAACCATTTTAATTTTAAAGATGCAACTTTAGTTTTAAAACTACAACTACCGTAACTAAAGTTTTCAACCTATCAGAGGAGAAAATAGCCTGTTTTTCCTTGCCCCGCACTTTTATTTAAGCTACACTACATGTAGAGGTGGGTGGCTTATGCCCCCACTACATATTCTAAAAGCCAACTATTCTTATTTTCAAACAGTAGTCTTTATTTACAGTTAAAATAAATGATAACTTCAAATCCAAAACACATATTATTAGCCGACGACTCCATGTTAATCAGGGCCCGCCTTGGCAATATGCTCGAAGAAGCAGGCCACCATGTCACCATAGCCGTTGACGGGGCAGCCGTCATTGACACCTTAAATGGCGGAAACATAAACTTTGACTTAATAATACTGGACATGAATATGGAACACATAAACGGCTTTGCAGTGCTGGAGTGGATGAATGTTAATGGTTATATGCCCGGCATTCCGGTTCTCTGCATGACAGACTTCTCCAACCTTAACAAAGTGTCATGGAAGGCCTCGGAGATGGGGTCCAGCGGAACACTCATAAAAGGACTCACACCGGGGCAAACCATAGAAGCGGTAAACAAAGTACTCTTTCAGGAAACAGTTTCCTCCAGAACTGAGGAAAGAATCCATACTTCTATACCGGCAATTTTTGAGATAGGCTCCGCAGGTCACGAAGGTACACTTCTTAATATTAGCAGAGGCGGGGTGTTTCTCAAGACTGATGTCAGGCTTTTTATCGGCTCCACCTTATCCCTTAAGTTTACTATCCCTGGGTTTGAAGACTCTCCCCTAACCCCCAAAGGCAAAGTTAACTGGCTTACCCCGGCAGAGAAAAAAAACGACTTCTTCACAGGGGCAGGAGTTAAGTTTAAGGTAATTACCGAGAGAAACAAAACTACCATAAACGAATTCCTGTCTAAACACGAAGACAAAGAAGAACAAGAGAAACAAGCCTAACACCCCCATAATACCCTAGTGACTCCCTATTTTCTAAAATTTACCAACATAAAAACAGCTAATCAAGAAAGAACCTAACCTCTCAAAATTCTTAAACAATCCAGCCTTAACTACCCTAACCCTTCATAAATGGAAGACAAAACTACCCTAAGAGGCGATTGACCGCCCCTGATTGGTGGATTATAATTTACTTTCATACTCTATTAACCTTTAAACAGATATTAAAGAGGCCTATTTATGATTACAAAGAACAAAAAAACAATTCTTATTGCAGACAGTAGCATGCTTGGAAGATCCAGACTGGTAAGCATTTGTGAAGACGGTGGTCACAGGGTTATTACAGCCGATAATGGTCGAGAGCTTGCAGGGCATATTAAAAACAAACAAAGCATAGACCTGCTCCTTATGGATATGCACCTTGATAAAGTAGACGGGCTAAGAATGCTGGAATGGATAAATCTAAATTTAAGTAGAAGCTTTCCTATCCTATGCGTGGCATCAATGAACGAACATGATTCTTTATTGTGGAAAGTAAGGGACTTGGGGGCAGTGGGCCTTATATCTAAAAACATGCCTGGCGAGGTGATATTAGAAAACATAAATGCTGCTCTCTTTAGCCATACTCAAAAAACCAGGCACAAAAAAAGAAAATTCACAACCATACCTGCAACATTCAACCTGGGCATGCGTGATCATGGCGCTAGTATTCTCAACATAAGTCCCGGAGGTTTATTCTTGCACACCAACATGAACCTCCTTACCGGTTCAAAAGTAAAAGTTGACTTCACCCTCCCTGATAAAGAAAGAACACATATACAGGCTACAGGAACAATTAAATGGGCTACACCAAGGAATAAAAAAGAATCTGCATTTTCGGGAGTTGGAATAATGTTTAATTCTGGCAGCGAGTCACCTGGACCCGGGCTGGCAGGTTTCCTGCCATAAACAAACCACTCTCTTTTGGGAGGGAGTATGTTTACCGGAGAACATACTCCCTCTGCCTCCCAAACCCCCTTCATATATGCTACACTTACAGCCATGAAACCTGTCTCCAGCCCCTATAAATTAGCCATATATTTTACTGCTTCGGCAATAATAACCATATTAGTTATTCCCATGCTTTATATAACCTTTGCCGATGGCGACAATATTCGTAACAATGAATGTGTCGTACTCCTTCACGGTTTAAACCGCTCCAACAAATCCATGTACCTCATGGAAAAATATTTAATTAAACAAGGCTACAAAACAGTTAATTATAATTACGATTCCACAAACAAATCTATTCAGGAAATAGCCTCCGGCGATGTTAAAGCGGCAGTGTCGAGCTGCAAAAAAACCAAAACAAAGAAAATTCATTTTGTCACACACTCGCTGGGAGGAATAGTTGTTCGCCGGTACCTACAGGATAACAGCCTCCCTAAGGGAAGCCGTCTGGTCATGCTTGGACCGCCAAACAAAGGCAGCGAACTCTCCGACTATTTCTCGGACCTAGAGCTCTTTAAATGGCTAAACGGAGATGCGGGAGTCGCCTTAACAACGGATAAAAAAAGCATTCCCAACTCACTAAACACAATTTCTAAAAACCTCATTGAGATTGGTGTTATTGCAGGGGATGTCAGTTTTAACCCCTTTTTCTCATACATAATTGGGGGCAGTGATGACGGGAAGGTTTCCGTTGAGAGTACCAGACTCTCTGAGATGACCGACTTTATTGTTATGACAACGAGCCATACTTTTATGATGAACAACCCTTTTGTAATGGAGCAGGTAAAAACCTTCCTGGAAAATGGTAAATTCAAACATAATGAAAACTCCATAGAAGAGGTAACGGAGAGCCTGGAGACCTTCAAAAGCGACGGGTGCAGCTTGTTCCCCAACGGCAACTTTATGAGCGCCTCTAAATCAGAACAAAACCTGTGGTGTGGCTGCTGCTTTCGCCACGACATGAGTTACTGGCAAGGAGGCTCGAGTGACCAGAGGCTTGCTGCTGACAATGAGTTCAAAAAGTGTATATTAGAAACCACCGGAAGCGAGGAACTTGCATCGCTTATGTTCAACGGGGTTCGCGGCGGAGGGTCGTCATTATACCCTACATGGTATCGCTGGGGTTACGGATGGCCTTACGGAAGAGGCGATAAGGAACTCACTAGACTGGAAAGAGAAGCGGTTTCCGGAAGACTTCTTGAGTATTACCAAAAAGACACACCTTATATATGCGGGGAGTAATATTTTAAATGAACCTTAGAGAATCTAATTGGCATAACGCAGCAGGCGCGTCCTTTGACGCAGTTATTATAGGGGGAGGAATTAACGGAGCCTCTATATACAAACAACTATGCGATGAAGGCTACAAAGTGCTGCTCATTGACAAAGGAGATTTTAGCTCAGGTACGAGTCAGTCTTCTGGCATGATGATTTGGGGAGGACTCCTCTACCTAAAAGATTTTCATTTTTCTACAGTATATCGGTTATGCAGGGATCGAAGTAGAATACTGGAACTATACAAAAACGAAGTATCTCCAAAACAATTCAGGTACATACTTTCAAAAAAATACGGCCACAATAAATTTTTAGTAGCACTAGCTGTTTATCTTTACTGGTTTATTGGACTGGTAAAGACCAAAAGGCCCCAGTTTCAAAATCACTTCAAAGAAACAGATTTTTTAAAAACAGACGATATTAAAACCTCTCTCATAATGGAAGAAGGGTTTCTGGCAGATTCGGACTCTAGGTTCGTACTGGACTGGATTCTGTCTAACCAAAACAAATATGCTATCGCTATGAACTACTGCTCTACAAATAAAGGTCAATACAGTAAAAAAGACAAAGAATGGACACTTGAATTAAAAGACCATTTTAAAAACAGAAACTGTACTATAAAGTCTAAGATTGTAATAAACTGCGCAGGTGTTTGGACAGACCAAGTCAATAAGGAATTCAATATTGAAGCTACACACAAACATGTCTTTAGTAAAGGTGTCTTTGTAGCTTTTCAAAGGCCTAAAAACCTTCATGACCCGTTAACATTTGACCTTGGAATAAATGACGATACAATTACACTAATTCCATGGGGATCTGTTGCGCTCTGGGGACCTACGGAAAACATGGTAGAGTCAATCGAAGAGGGTTTCAGTCCAAATTCTGATGACATAAACTTCCTCCTGCACCACGCAAGCAAACACTTAAAGGACTCAATTACTAACTCTCCTATAGTTTCTCTGCGCTGCGGTATAAGGCCTCTTGCCGTAAAAAAATCATTTAACGAAACTCCCTACCCCCTTAAACTATCAAGGGCTTTTAAGATTGACTCTAATAAAGACCGCCCATGGATATCAGTTTATGGTGGAAAAATAAGCGGCTGTCTCTCCATGGCAGAACAAGTAACAAAAATTGTTTTAAAAAAAATAACTCCTACAGGGCATATAACCGGTAATAATAATATCTTCACCTCTGACCATGACAGGACCACTTTCCCGGGGCTAAGTAGTGCAATTCCAACAGTTAAATGGTCTGTAGATAATGAATTCTGCTGCACTCTCGATGACTACCTGAGGAGGAGAACAAACATTGCGCAGCAAATACCACGAGAAGGGTTGGGGCAAAATGACGAAAATCTTGAAATCATTAAGGCCATGGCAAAAGATATGCCAGACTACCAGGGCCGGAGTGACAGCTTAATCAATGATTATGTGGAAAAAGTAAAAAACAACTTTGACAAACTAACCGGTTAAGTAAATAATATTATCTAACAGATGAAAAAGACAAACTCCAACATACCTGCCATACTTGGCGGACCCAAATCAGTCACCCTTGAACACGGTGACATCAATAAATGGCCTATTCTTACCGGCAGGGACGAAGAAGCTGTGCTAAGTGTAATTCGCGGCGGTAATATTTCCACTCACCCTATTATAAGAGAACTGGAAAATGATTATGCCAGGCTTACAGACAGGCCGTATGCACTATCACACAACAACGGGACTTCAGCGCTGCTCGCTGCATTTTATAGTATAGGTTTAAAACCAGGCGACGAGGTCCTTGTTCCTTCTGCAACTTTTTGGGCATCGGTCCTTCCTATGTTATGGGTTGGAGCAATCCCTGTTTTTTGTGAAAGCGAAAACGAGCGGCTGGGCATTGACCCAATTGACATGGAGAAAAAAATAACCGACAGAACCCGCGCCATTGTTGTAGTGCACCTTTGGGGTTTGCCCTGCAAAATGACTGAAATAACCAGACTGGCAAAAAAACACGGCCTGAAAATTATAGAAGACGCCTCGCATGCCCATGGGGCGACCTGGAGAGACAAAAAATGCGGTTCTCTTGGCGACATATCGGTATTTAGCCTCCAAGGCGACAAGCTTGCACCATCAGGTGAAGGTGGTATGCTCCTATGCAATGAATACGAGTATTTCGAAAAAGCTGTTTCTATGGGAGATATTACGCGGATAATAGAGCTGGAAACCCCGGCCAGGAGGTTTGCTGCAACAAGTTTTGGCATAAAAACCAGGATGTCACCACTGTCAGCTGCAATAGGAAAGAACCAATTAAAAAACCTGGAGGAACATAATAAAGTAAGGAATAAAAACCTTACATACCTCTCAGAAGGCCTTGAAGAGCTTGGCTTTAAAACTTTCCTTCCGCCTAAACACATAAAAAGAGTATATTTTGAATATTTAATTGAATTTAATGAGGCCGGTTCAGGACTATCACCAGCACTACCGCCAGCACTGCCAATAGATAAACTAATAAAAGCTCTGGAGAAAGAAGGGGTCCTGGTAGAACGACCACGATACCCGCTACTTCACCAGCAGCCTTTTTTCACCGAAGGGGCTTTTAAAGATATCCTTCGCCTCCCGGAAGGAACACCTCTACCTGATTATAATAAATGTTCTCTGCCAATAACTGAAGCCAGTAACAATAAGCTGCTAAAACTTCCTTCGTTCCCGGGCAGGGATAATGGCATCATAGACCAGTATTTAAGAGCGTTTAAAAAAGTTATCAACCACTTAGAAGAAATTGAAGACCTGAAAATAGATGACTAATAAAAACACTAAATACAGCTTATTACTACGATTTGCCAATGTGTTGTTTCATATAACACACCTAACGACTATTTCATTTTTTTTGTTTGCATGGCTTTTTGAAGAAACAAGGGCTGCTCATTATATACTTTCAATATTAATACTACTCTCCTGGCATCTACTAAACTGCTGCCTCATAACTGAAATACAGTGGCGAATAAAAGGGCTTTTAGGCGAGAGGCCCCCTCATGATCAGTATGTAAAATATCTGCTTGATAAAATAACTCGGCGCGACTTAAATCCCGATGCAACTGATAAACTAACTAAATATACTTATTATATAATTCTAGTAATTGCTACAATACTGCTGATTGACAAAAAGTTCTAAATTGAGGATCCTACTTGCGACCGGTAACCTCTTTAGCCAGTTTTTGAATACCCTTTAAGTCCAGCTTGCCTGAGCCAAGGAGGGGAAACTCCTCTACTTCATAAAATTCTTTTGGTATCCAAAGGCTGCTTATACCTTCGGCTTTTAGTTTTTCACTTACACTGCCCCTATCCATCAGACCACTTACCTCTGGCAGGTACAGAACAACAAGTTTTTCACCCTTTGCCTCATCCACCGCTGAAGAAACTACCATCATCTGGGAGTCCAGTTTAAATACCTTATGGAGGACCTCTTCTATCTGTATGTGGGGAACCATCTCTCCTGCTATCTTTGAGAAACGGCTGAGGCGGCCTACAATATAAATAAACCCCTCATCATCAATCCTGCCTATATCCCCCGTAACATAATAACCATTATGGGTAGCCTCTTCGGTCCTCAGACTGTCGTTTAAATAACCTTCCATCCTGCTTGCGCCGCTAACAAGCAGCATTCCATCTTCATTGCTGGAGAGTTCTTTATCATAATTCTCCGGGTTTACTACCTTAACTGACACTCCCGGCAGCGGCAGACCCACGCTGCCTTCTTTTGTGCCTTTTTGGCTCACCCCCTTTTCATTATAGTTTGGAATATTACAAGACACTATAGGGCTCATCTCCGTCGCGCCGTAACCTTCTACAATAGAAACAGAGAACTTTTCATAAAAAGCCTCTGATACATTTGCCCTAAGTTTTTCTGCCCCTGCCACGGCAAGCCTTAAATGACTAAACTGGTCGGTTGTACATTTTCTTGCATAAAGACTATAAAATGTCGGAGTGCCTAACATTAAAGTCGCCTTGTATTTGCCTGCCATCTCACCCACTACCTTGGCGTCCAGTGGGTCGGGAACATAAACCGTGAACACGCCCTTAAGCATACTCAGCCACAGAGTAATCGTATAACCAAAAGAATGAAAAAGCGGGAGGGATCCGATAAGGGTGTCTTTATTATTAAACTGGACAATTTCATTTGCCATCTCTAAGTTACTCATAATGTTGTTATGAGTAAGAACAATTCCCTTCGGGTCACCGGTAGATCCGCTTGAGAATATAACAGTTGCCATATCCCCGCTTAAGTGGGTACTTTTATTGTAAAGGTAATCAATCACCACCGATGGCAATACTATGACAGCAAGAGTTGTAACTATTTTAGGTAATAACCCAATACTTTTTGCCATGTCTTCCAGATAAACAAAACAGTCCCTTTTTTCAAGCCCCAGCTTTTTTATAAAAAGCTTGGAAGTTATGATTCTTTCTATATTACATTTTTCTATATATTTCGTTATGGCATCTTCCCCTGCAGTGAAGTTTAAGTTAACCGCCACCCTGCCCGAAAGTGATACGGCAATATTTATAATTACTGCGGCAGATGACGAGGGAAGTATAATTCCTACCATTTCGTCCTTATCACCTTTAGATGATATAAGTTTTGACATAAGGATTGATGATGTCAGGAGTTTGAAATATTTAATAGGTTTGCCTGTAATGTCGGCAGCTGCATTATGGAATTTAAAATGTTTTGCAGTCCTTATAAAACTGGAGGCAAGGGTTTTGTAATCCTCCGTTCTCCTGTGAAAGGCCTTTGAGCCTAGCTCCAATACCTTTTGCCTAAGTGTAAAGGCAGTGGTATTTTTATCTACAGGGTCGCCAAAAAATAAAACTACTGGATAGGGAACTCTCTCGGGAATTTTTTTAAAAAACTTAGACCATTTAAAAGAGAAGATACTACCCCAAAGTTTGTCCATATAAACAGGGATTATTACAGTCTCATCAGGCGCCTTCCTTAAAATAAGTTCAACACCCCTTTTGAAGGGAAGGAGGAATCCAATTCTGGTAATACTCCCCTCCGGAAATATACATATAACATCACCGTTACCTAAAGCCTCGGCAGTCTTGTCTATGGCGTCTTTTGCCCTGGTCTCAGAGATGGGGATACACCCTGCCATCCTGAGGATCCAGCCAATAAGGGGTTTATCAAAATAACTCTCATAAACCACAAAACGCACCTTCCTGTGAGGTACGCCAAATTGAAGCACCAACCCGTCTACAAAACTAAGATGATTGGGAGTAAGTAGGACTGGTCCGCTATCAGGTATTTTGTCTACTCCAACAGTGTCAATTTTGTAAACAGTATTTGTCAGTACTCCCAAAATGAGCCTGAAAAATGCCTCAGGCAGGAGCCTGAAAACAAAAACCGTAACAACAAGGCTTATAGACCCCAATATCAATAAAGTATCGCCGGGAGTAAGTTTCATAATACCTGTGAAAAAACCTAAGGCAGCGGCAGCAACAATCATTCCTACATTTTCAAACATCGTAGATATTGCAATGAACCTGCCCCTTTTTTCATCATCACTTTCCAGCTGCAAAAGAGTATTAAGAGGCACCATAAACATTCCTCCAAACATTCCAATTAAAAAAATATCACCTACAGCCAACCAATAATTATCTGCCAGTGTGGGAAGCAGAAAAGAGGTAACACACATGCCCAGAGACCCTACAGGAATGAAACCTGTTTCCACCCTATAAATGGAAAGTTTTGCTACAATCAGAGAACCCATAGCAACACCGATACTTAAATAAACAAAGAGAAAGGCCGCGGAAGAGATTTTATCCATTCCCATTTCATTTGTGCCAAAAAGCAGCAGCGCCAAATATAAAAAGCTTGCAGCAAACCAAAAATAACTGTTGCCTATGACAGTCAACCTTAAAATGCGGTTGTCAAAAACCTCACCTACATTGGCAAAAAACTCTTTCATGGTAAAAACATTTTCTGACTTCCCCGAGAGCGGCTCCAGCCTGAATGTAAAAACAAAACCTATAAGGCTGAAGATTACAAGTATTGCCACAGGTATAATTACAGAAAGTCCTTCGCCTCCCTCTGTGAACTTTTCAAATAAAAACGGCCCTGCTACAGTGCCTCCTATAATTGCCAGCACGGTACCCATGCTAATAATCCCGTTAGCCTGGCCAAGCCTCCTCTCTTCTACAATTTCTTTTAGTACGCCAAGCTTTGCAGGGCCATAAAAGGCGCTTTGAATTCCCATAAGAGCCAGCAGCACCATTAAAACATTCCATGAACCAATGTATATGCCCCACATTGCACAGGCCAGTATTAAAAACTCCGTAGCTTTAAAAATGAGGAGTACTTTTCTTTTTGAATGCCTGTCAGAGTACCAACCGGCAAGAGGGCCAAGAAAAACAAAGGGAAGAAGAAACAATATGGTAAAAGCAGAATTATATTGCCCGTGAACCTCTTTAGGCAGAGAGATATAAACAAGGGAGATAAGTATCATCTTCAGGGCATTGTCATTGAATGCTCCTGTGGCCTGGGACACGAATAATCCAAAAAAGGAATTATTTTTGAAGAGGTCTTTTATTTTCATAGTTATCTATTTTATTTACATATTTATTGAAATATCAATTGATATAAAAAATCTAAACAAATAAAATCAAACCATTATACTATAATAACATAACAAAACTGCATAAATAAGATGACAAAAATATAATATTTTTTGCAAAGCACCATATTAATGATATAATCGGTCAATGATACAATTCAAGAGACGTAACTATGTGACTATCGTGACTATGTGACTATTATGATAAATACACTAAAAACTATATTAATTACTCTATCCCTTATTCTCTCTGCCTCCTACAGTTATGGGGATCCAAACACCATTTCCATCCACCCTGGCACAGGCGTGGACAATCTAAAGCTCGGCCACAGTGCAAACACCTTAGGCAGGGACATGGACAGGGGCAAGTTTCTGTTTTCCGAGGAAATAACAGATAAAAAACAGCTTTCAAGGGGATTAGTAGAAACCCGCTTCTATTCCTACAAAAACTCTGTACTGGGAGTTACCCTCTCTCTTAGCGGCAGACAATATAAACAATATAAAAAACTTCACAAGTCAGGAAAGTCTAATTTTATTGAAGCCAATGCATCTGTAAGCGAGATAAAAATAATACCCCTCCTGGGTAACATCACAGCTAGAGGTTTAATTACATCCAAATCAACACTAAACGATGTACTCACAGTTTTTGGGCCTCTTAACCTGAAACTAACGGAAGAGGGCAAAACAATAAAATGTTTTACATCTACAATAGACCCCTCGCCCTTTAACTCAGGCGAACATGTAATGAAAATTCACTACCTAAGCGAAGGCATTAAATTTGAATTCCTAATTGCAGAAAAAAATATGCTCACAACCATCACAATAGTCAAGGCCGGCAGATGCCTGCTAACATCAGAAGTAGAAACCTTCTAGCCTTCGATTACTTTTACATATATTTTTTGCTTGGGATAAATAAGGTCGGGGTTTTTAATCTGGGAACTTTTGGCTAACTTGGGATAGTTAAAAGGATTGCCTGTTAAACGCCTGGCTATATGCCAAAGAGTATCTCCTTCAACTACTACATATATTTCTGCGCCTATTGGTTTAGGCGCATTCTTTTCGAGCTTGGTAATACTAATTTCTTCATTTGCAGGGTCAATCTCTATTAATATTTGAGGGGCAGACCCTTTAACCTCCGCCTCTTCTGCCTTCTCTAAGGCTGCTGCCTCCCCAGTCTTAACTAAATCATCAGGAGTTTGGCCATCCTCTTTCGCAGAGGACTCAATTACTACTCCTCTTATAACTTCTTTGTCACCTCCCGTAGAAGAGAAAAGCATTGCCAAAATTGTAATAACAATTACCGCTCCGGCCAGCATAAGAAGCAGCCTTTTGTTTTCTTGACTGGTATCCCTACTCTCCCTATTCTTCCCAATCTCCGGAGCTTTAAATTCAGTTTCACTTGCCCTGCTGCTGAAACTGAGCGCATTAGGGTCCTTTGCAATATTCTCTTCCGCTTCTACCTCGACCTCTAAAACTTTATCTTCATTATTTTCTTTGACCTCTTCTTCATAGTCCAGATACTCAGTTTCTTCTTTAGATGGCTTATCTTTTTTCTCTGTCTCTTTAGTGTCCTTGGTATCTTTACTATCTTTAATGTCTTTAGTCTCTGGGTTCTCTAAACTTTTTTGATATTTTAAAAATTCTTCTTTTATATTCGGTTTTTCTTCGCTGGTAACAACCTCCCGGCTATGGTCTTCCGCTTTTACACCCTCAAAAATACTTGCGTCAATTTTAAGTTTGTCACTGGATTCCTCACCAAACTCCTCACTAGACTCTACGCTCGACTCTACTCCCAGGTCAGTCTCTATTTCTTGCGGCAGGGCAGCTAACTCGCCAACCCCTCTCGCTTTTAGATGCTCTGCCACTTCTGCCTTTTCCCCCGTAACATCAATAACATCTTTAATATCTGGCTCCCCTTCAATCTCCATTTCCTCTAATGCAGCTCCAAAAAATTCTTTAAACTCTTCTTCGTCAAAGTCCAGAACCAAAGCCTCCATATTAAGAACCAAACCAACGGAGTCTCCCTCTACATAACAGCCGTAAACATAATCCTTATCCATGGCCATAGGCAACCTCTTCTGGTTAGACGGGTCTACTAGAGTGGAAACAGGTTTGTCTTCTGTAATTATAAATGCCTTGAAACCCTCTTTTTTAAGAAGCACCATCTTCTCATAAGGGTTCGCAGTTCTAGTTCCAAAACAAACTGCCGGGTCCAATACAGGCAGTATCTCGCCCTTGTGTTCTACAACACCTAAAACAATTTGAGGAAGACCTTCTATGGGGCGCCACTGTTTTAAGGGGAAACTATCATCTTCCTCGGCTCTGGGGATTGCCTGTTTTAAACCCCTGATTGTAAACTGAAGCAGTGCCTGTTCTTCCTTTCCAAAACTTGCCAAAAATTCATTTACCCTGGTTTTATAAACCGGTTTTTCTGTTTTAATTCCACCGGTGCCGGAGAGAAGTTCTTTTAAGTTTAATATAGGTACAATATTTTTCTCTTTTACTATGACACTACTTACAATGCCGGTTCTTGCAATCTCTACAATTTCTTTTGCCTGCGTTTTAGTCGCCCCCCTGTCCCGGCCTACTAACAATCCAAGCCCCTCGGTGCTCATCGCAAAGATAGTTCCATCATCTAACGACGGCCTACTGGCCCCTGCCAGCACCCCTGCATTAAATACAACTATTAATTCTCCTTTAGTTAGGGCGAAACACTCAACATGAGGAGGAGCAAATTTTACCTTACAGGTGCTTTCAATCTTTAACTTATCTTTATCTATAAAACTATCCCTAATGGCATAATCCAAATCGCCACTACCACCAGGGAGTGTAAAAACTCTATGAGAATCTGACTTCTTTTCTTTTAAATTATCTGTGGATATATGAAAGGTAGGAAGTGTCCAGTCTTTCTCTTTAACACCTTTATACAAACTTTTTATATCTATAACAGGCACTAAACCCCTACCTGTAACTATACAACCCAAAAGTTCCGCCTGGTCCATAACTTTTGGCATTAATAACAACTCTTTTTTGTCAATTTTTATTGTTTCAGGAGGAGACGGTGCTGCGAAACCTTCCAAAGGTTTTTTAGCGGACCTGCTGCCGATTGTAAAAAGGCAGCCGCCCTTATCCGTATTAAATTTTTTGTGGCCAAGACAAAACCCCAAGTCAAAGAAGGTTCCCGTTCTTCCCCCGGAGGTAGTCTCGCTACCGGCCTCACTGGTAGAACTCGCATCCACTTCTATAGTTGACATGCCGGCAACCCTTTTGGGGAAATAAGGAAGTTTATGTAACTTGCGGAGACCACTGATTATGTCATTAATATCTGACTGCCATAACCCGTAATTAAAACCCTCAATGTGGAATATCAATAAGTTGTCTGCTGCCTTTGCTTTTTTCACGGTGGTCATTATAACACATCGGCAGGGTTGTATATTTTCTTGAATTTTTTCCTAAAAACAGCCTGAATTGGCTTACCGCCCCTGCTTGCTAAACTCATAAAAATGGTGTAATATAGCTGTTTTATTACAAATAGAGAGACTAACTAAGGAGAAAGACCATTGGCAACTAGCAAAAAAGGAACAAAAGCAGAAACACCAAAAAAGACTAGAAAAGCTCCGGTAGATTCAACATTTACCGCACTTATTGAAATCCCTAAGGGCAGCAGAAATAAGTACGAATATGACAAAGAAGCAAGAATGATAAAATTTGACAGAATGCTTTACTCTTCCGTTCACTATCCAAGCGACTATGGTTTTATACCGGAAACTCTTGCTGAAGACGGTGACCCTCTCGATGTTTTAGTCCTTGTTTGGGAGCCAACCTTCCCCGGCTGTTTAATAGAAGTAAAACCAATAGGACTTTTTAACATGACTGACGACAAAGGGTTAGACGAGAAAATCCTTTGCGTACCGACAGATGA
>CBDUXU010000003.1:0-36539 GCA_965371285.1 uncultured bacterium
GTTGTTTTTTAAGACGCACCCCTGAGCATATCCAAAATTCTCTCTCTCTCATCCTTTGAAAAATATTGAATCTCAACCTTACCCTTGCCGTTACGGTCTTTAAGCAGCACCTTAGTGCCAAAAACTTCCATAAGCTCCATCTCAATAGGTGTGAGTTTGTGGGGTATCTTGCCGGCACCTGATTTTTTTGACTGATCAATTGCGCCGCTTGCCAGAGCCTCTGCCTCCCTGACAGAAAGACCCTTAGTAATTATTTTGCGGCATAACTGCCTTTGGCCGCTTATTGTAGCAACCGATAGGATTGCCTTTCCGTGACCCATAGAGATGTTACCTTTTAACATCTCATCTTTTACCTCCGGAGTGAGTTTTAAAAGTCTTAAATAGTTTGCAACTGTCGCTCTCTCTTTGCCGACTTTCCTGCTTACCTCTTCTTGTGTCAAACCAAAATTCATAAGAGCCTGATAACTGTCTGCCTCTTCAATGGCATTTAAATCTTCTCTTTGTACATTCTCTATTATGGCAATTTCCAAACTCTCTGTATCGTCAACATTCATTACAATGACAGGAACTTCTTTTAAGTTAGCCCTAATGGAAGCGCGAAGCCTTCTCTCTCCGGCAATTAACTCATAACCGCTGCCTTCTATGTCCCTGACAATGAGGGGTTCGATAACACCTTTTTCGCGAATAGATTCTGTGAGTTCCTTAATGGCTTCTTCGCTAAAGGACTTTCTTGGCTGAAAACGGTTAGGGGCAATAGCATTTACAGGTACCGACCTAAGTCTCTCACCCAGGCCGGCAGATGCTGCGGAAGTCCCTGTGCCGCCTACGCTAGAGGTGCCCGGCACACTTGGCGCAGGCATCTCCTTTGCAATTAAAGCGCTTAATCCCTTACCTAATACTTTCTTTTTTTTCATCATATTAACTCCCAGGGCTTGAAGCCCTTCAAGGGCCTGAAGGGTCTGAGACCCTTTTCTTCAGGTGCTTTATAGGTGTAATTAAAAATCTAGTTTATGCTTCAGTGCTGCCTGAAATAGGGTACAGCAATGATTGCTACGCGTCACGCTGGGGCCTGAGACCCTTTTCTTAGAGGTACTCCTCCTAAAAAACATTATATAAACCCAATAAAACCTATATAAATCAGGGGCTTGAATCCCTCCTATTAAAAGACAAAGAATCTGCCCTATAAATAAACATTGAAACTATTACACTAACCATGGAACAAAAAACCCTTATAAATCAGCAGCTTGAAGCTGTTCTAGGCCTGAGGCCCCCCTATTAAAAGACAAAGAACCTTACATGCAAACAAAAAAACCTATATAAATCAAGATGTTACAGAGTCTAAGACCCTCTTGTCCAGATACAGACAGCTTTATAATACTGCCTACTTTACCGCTAGGCATTACAGCTCAAAAACTCCTTTGTAAACTCCATATAACTCACAGCACCGCGAGAGTTAATATCATACAAAATAACAGGCTTACCAAAACTAGGGCTCTCAGAGAGTTTTACATTCCGAGGAATCATAGTAGTAAATGCCTTTTCGCCAAAGTGGGTTCTAACCTCCTCCACTACCTGATGAGAAAGGTTGTTCCTCGCATCAAACATTGTAAGGAGTACCCCTTCAATCTCAAGCTTGGGATTAAGGCCGCCTTTAATAAGTTTGATAGTCTTTAAAATCTGGCTAATGCCTTCCAAAGCGTAATACTCACACTGGAGAGGAACTAAAACAGAGTCCGATGCCACAAGAGCATTCACTGTTAAAAGACTCAGCGATGGAGGGCAATCTATTATAATATAATCAAATTCTGATGATAGAGATTTAAGGAGTTTATCCAATATATACTCCCTCTCATCCTCATCTACCATCTCGATTTCAGCCCCCGTCAAGTCAATGGACGAGGGAATTAACTTTAAAAAAGCTATATCAGTATCTACAATTACATCATCAATACTATGAAGACCTGACATAGCACTGTAGATATTCTTGTTTTTATCCCTAACCTCCACGGCAGACCCCTCGTCTCCGGAAACGCCGCTAGTGGCATTTCCCTGTGGGTCAAAGTCCAGAAGCAGGACTCTTTTTTCTGCTACCGCAAGCGAGGCAGCAAGATTAATAGAGGTAGTGGTCTTTCCCACACCTCCCTTTTGATTAGCTATTGATATAATTTTTGCCATAGAATACTCAATCCTACCACAGCGTGACGCTGTTTTCTATAAAAACTTATGTAAATTACTCCGTAGATATATTGATAAAAATAGGCATAAATTGACCTTTTAAAGAACAGGCTATGCCTGTGTTCCCCGTGGAACTTTTTTGTAATATACCTATTTTTTCATGTATTTTTTGAATAGAGTCCGCAATGATTGCTACACATCACGCTGGTACTTTATGGGCATTAATTGGGTGTCATAAAGAAATTAGATGCAGTGTGCTAAACTTTGAAAAATATGCAGACTGAGGTTTCTCTATCAGACATTGGTAAGCTGGTTTTATGGATCTCCACGCCCCAGCCCATAGGCAACTCAGCTAACTCTTCATCCAACTCCCGGGAAGGAGTTTTAAGGGTCACGGCAGAACCATCAGATGCCATGTATGGCTCTGCGTAGCGGAGAAACTCTGCTACCGAAGTAAAGGCGCGGGATATGACGCAGTCAAAAGTGCCCAGCCTGGAGATAAGGTCGTAATCTTCTGCCCTGCCATGGACCGCCTCTGCACCATCTAAATTTAAGGTCCTGATTATATGACTCATAAACTTTACTTTCTTGTCCACTGAGTCAACAAGGGTGAGCTGCAAATCCGGCCTTGCAATCTTCATAGGCAAACCAGGAAAACCCCCACCTGCACCTAAATCCAAAAAAGTCTTACAATTAAAGAGATACGACAGGGGAGTTAGGGAATCGAGAAAATGGCGTACAATAACCTCGTCTTCATCTGTAATGGCAGTGAGGTTAATCTTACTGTTCCATTTGAGGAGTTCTTCATAGTAGGTTCTAAACAGGCAGGCTTGCTCTGGAGATAAATCCACTCCCAGTTCTCCAGCTCCAGCTATTATTTTATCTTCTAGTTTCATGTAATATTCTCTAGCTTTTGAGGATTAAATTAATGCCCATAAAATACCTATAAAAAACACACGCAGACCGTTCCCCGTGTAACCAGCGTGACGCTGGACTCTATTAAAAGGTATCTTTAGGGCTAATTGTTCCACATGGAACAATTGAACACAGCAAGGGTTTTCTTAAAAAAGGGTCGCAGACCCCTTAGAAAACACACGCAGTGTGCTAGAGGATGCCGGTTTTTTTGAGGTGTACCATAATTACAGAAAGTGCCGCAGGGGTGATGCCTGAGATTCTTTCTGCATGGGCAATAGAACGGGGGCGAAAGTGGTTGAGCTTTTCTCTTATTTCTCTTGAGAGCCCTTTTACCCCGTCATAAGTAAAGTCTTTTGGCAGCTCCATTGCTTCTACCTTTTTGTATTTCTTTGCGTCCTCTTGTTCCCTTTTAATGTAGCCTTCGTACCTGATTTCCGTTGAAATAACAAAGGCCAGGGACTCATCTATATCGTAGTTCATATCTGCAAAGTCATATATAGACTTAAGGTCGAAACCTGGGCGCTTTAGGAGGTCTCGAAGGGTCATATCTTTAATGATTTCGGGTAGTTCCAGCGACTTTAGCTTTGCCAGTGTTCCCTTAGACGGGGCTATTTTAGTGTCAGCCAGCCACTCCATTATAGACTCGATTTTTTCCTTCTTTTCTCTAAATATTTTATAGTGAGTCTCACTAACAAGCCCCGCATTATAACCCTTCTGGGTTAATCTGGAGTCTGCATTATCTTCCCTTAGGAGGAGCCTGTACTCAGCTCTGGAGGTAAACATGCGGTAAGGCTCTTCTGTTCCCTTGGTAACCAAGTCGTCAATCAAAACTCCGATATATGCTTCTGACCTATCGAGGACTAATGGGACTTCGCCTTTAATTTTTAATGCTGCGTTCATTCCAGCGAGGAGCCCCTGGGCTGCCGCTTCTTCATAACCGGAAGTACCGTTTATTTGGCCGGCAAAATAAAGGCCCGTTATCTTTTTAGTTTCCAACGTGTGGTAGAGCTCTGTTGGATTTACAAAGTCATACTCCACTGCGTAGCCTGGTCTGATTATTTCCACATTTTCCAACCCCTCAATAGTGCGGAGAAACTCAAGCTGTACATCCTCAGGAAGGCTTGTAGACAGGCCGTTTGGGTAGACATCAGGTACGTCGTAACCCTCAGGCTCTAAAAAGATTTGGTGCCTCGTGCGGTCTGGGAACTTAACCAGCTTATCTTCTATGGAAGGACAATACCTCGGACCGATACCTTTAATGTCTCCGCTAAAGAGCGGAGAGCGAGATAAGTTGTCTCTAATAACTTTATGAGTTTTTTCATTTGTGTAAGTTATGTGGCAGGAAATTTGTTTTTGCTTTATTGTGTTATTAGAAAATGAAAATGGTGTTGGATCCTTGTCACCTGGCTGCTCAGTTAGCCTGCTATAGTCAATTGTTCTTGTATCAAGTCTTGGGCAAGTTCCGGTTTTTAACCTTCCTAAAGGAAATCCTAAGGCGGCAATGGAATCGCTAAGAGTTATGCTTGCCTTATCTCCGACCCTGCCACCGGGGCTTTTTTTCTCTCCTGAAAACATGAGGCCTTTTAGAAAAGTTCCCGTGGTTACCACCACTGCTGAGCTTTCAAAAACGGTCCCGTCTGAGAGGATTACCCCTTTAACGGCTTTTTCGTCATTTTCACTGCTTTCACTGTCATTCGAGGTAACAAAATCATCTACAAGCCCTTGATATGTATAGAGATTTTCAGTATTCTCCAATATATCCTTCATCCTTGCCCTGTATAAGGTCCTGTCTGCCTGAGCTCTCGACGCCCTAACGGCAGGGCCCTTACTGGCGTTTAGTGTGCGAAACTGAATCCCTGCGTCGTCTATGGCGCGAGCCATTTCTCCCCCCAGCGCATCTATCTCCTTTACGATATGCCCTTTAGCTACTCCCCCTACGGCGGGGTTGCAGGACATCTGTCCAATAGTGTCCTTTGTCATAGTTACAACCAGTGTGGAAAGTCCCATACGGGCAGAGGCAAGGGCTGCTTCGCACCCTGCGTGACCTGCTCCTATAACTATTACATCATATTTATTTTTATCTATATTTTGCATTTTATTTTCTAAATGACCATTCTTGCTTCCCAGTTGCTTCTAAAGAAATTTGAAAAAGCAGTGATAATCATAAACTTTAAAGCTTAATAGGGTATTTTATAACAGACATAAGTAACTGTCAACAGATTGATTTAACAGTCATTTTTTACAAATTGTGCATTTAATCAATAAAAATGGGGTCAAATAGACCTAATTCGTTGCTAAAGGAAGAGCTCTGTGTTATAATTACTTAAATCAAGTTTTATATTTTTATAAGTAAGCTGGTTATAAAAAATGGTTGCAGATGGGTTTATAACTGGTTTTGCCTGCCGATTTACTTATATACTTAATAGATTAAAATAATATAAACCTTCAAACAAAGAAAGTGGTGCCAATATGCCAACATCAGAAGTAAAAGACTTTAAAATCGGAGACCTTACAGTATATCCTGCTCATGGTGTCGGTAAAATAGAAGGAATTGAAAAAAGACAAATTTCAGGCTCAGACCAGAAATTCTTTGTTATTAGGGTTCTGGAGACTAACGCTACTATTATGGTGCCGATAAACAACGCATCTTCAGTAGGGCTTAGAAAAGTAATGAAAAAGAGCATGGTTCCTAAGGTTTATAATATACTGAAAAACAAGGCTGCCATGCAGTTTGACAACCAGACCTGGAACAAAAGATACAGAGAATACACAGATAAGATTAAAACCGGCTGCGCAATGGAAGTGGCAGAGGTACTAAGAGACCTATATGTGCTAAAAATGGACAAAGAGCTATCTTTCGGAGAAAGAAGAATGTTGGACACGGCAAAAACCCTCCTGGTTAAAGAACTTTCAATCGCTAAAAACTCAAAAGAAGAAAAAATTGAAGCAGAGCTGGATAAGCTCATGGTCAAATAAAAGCTAATTTTTTACTTTAAAAGTAACCCTCTCCGATATAGACTATGGAGAGGGTTTTTTAATGCCCGAATATAGTTCAAATAACCGGTAAAATCTAAAAATGAAAAAAATAAAAACAACAGCCATAATAGCCACTGCAGGAGTTGGCAAAAGGTTTGGCAATGAAAAGAAGAACTATATAGACCTCTCAGGCAAGCCTGTGGTGGCAAGAACGATTCAGGCTTTTCAGGACTGCCCGGATGTTGACTCTATTGTCATTGTGGCAGGTGCAGGCGATATAGAATCCTGCCAAACAGATATAGTAGAAAAATATAATTTCAAAAAAGTTATTAAAATTATTAAAGGCGGCCTAGAGAGACAGGATTCCGTTAAAAACGGTTTTAAGTATATAAACTCCAAAAAAACTGCTGATGATATAGTAATAATACATGACGGAGGGAGGCCTCTTGTAACAATAGGCCTTATAACAAATACGATTAGTGAGGCCAAACTCTCCGGCTCTGCCATAGCGGCAGTAGATGTAAAGGACACAATCAAAAAAGTATTAGGCAACAAGGTACTTACAACTGTTCCAAGAGATTCTCTTAAGTCTGTACAAACACCTCAGGCCTTTAAAGTAGATATTTTAAGAAAAGCTTATGAGTTTGCAGAAGTTAATAATATTAACGGAACAGATGAGAGCATGTTGGTTGAAGAAGCAGGGTTTACCGTATCGGTAGTGGATGGCAGTTATGAAAACATAAAAGTGACAACACCGGAAGATTTAATTTTTGCCCAGGAAATTATAAAAAATAGAACAAAGGTTTAAACTATGAGAATAGGATTTGGCTACGATGTACATAAGCTTGCGTCAGGAACGGACTTTATACTTGGCGGAATTGCAATTGAACACGATAAAGGATTAGTCGGTCATTCCGACGGTGATGTGTTGATACATGCAATCATAGACTCCCTCCTGGGGTCTGTATGTATGGGAGATATTGGCAGGCACTTCCCTGACAGTGATAATAAATATAAAGGTATATCGAGCCTCGAGTTACTGAGAGATGTGATAGAAAAAATAACCAAAGAGGGTTATAAAATTGTAAACATAGACTCAACGGTAGTTTGTCAGGAGCCAAAACTAAAAGATTATATACCGATAATGGAAGAGACTATTGCTAATGTAATAGGTTTAGAAAAAAATAATAACATTATAAATATAAAAGCCACAACAACAGAGGGGCTGGGTTTTACCGGCACAGGAGAAGGTGTGGCAGCTTATGCAGTATGCTTGGTGGAGAAAGTAAAATAAACATGGTCATTAGAACAAGATTTGCACCAAGCCCGACAGGGTACTTGCATTTGGGCGGGGTGCGGACCGCCCTCTTTAACTACCTCTTCGCAAAAAAGAGCGGCGGCAGTATCATCCTAAGAATTGAAGATACGGATAAAAAAAGAAGTGAAAAGAAATATGAAACAAACATCATTGAAGACCTGGAGTGGCTGGGGCTAACTTTTGATGAAGGGGTAGATATAGATGACAGCGACCTTGGCCCCTACCGCCAGTCCGAGCGTAGTGACATTTATAAAAAACATGTAGATAAACTTTTAGCATCCGGCGATGCCTACAAATGTTACTGCACAAAAGAGCGGTTAGACAAATTAAAAACCTCACAGATAAAAGCAAAAAAACCTCCTCGTTATGACGGCAAGTGCCGCGAGCTGGACCATGAAATGGGGACGGGGACCAGGGGGAATATCCCTGAAAGCGCAAAATTTGCCGTCCGTTTTAAATCAAAAAAAAGAACAATCAAATTTAAAGATATGGTTCATGGAAACATGTTTTTCGAATCAACAAGTTTTGGCGACTTTGTAATCCTCACCACAGAGGGAAATCCCATATACAGCCTTTCTGTTGTTGTTGACGATGCCCTCATGAAAATAAGCCATGTTATAAGAGGAGACGACCACCTCTCCAACACTGCCAGGCAGATCCAGATATACGAAGCTCTAAAATTTGATGTGCCTACTTATGGTCACATCCCATTGGTAACAGGACCTACCGGAGCTCCCCTTAGTAAAAGAGATAAGGGATTTACCGCACAGGAACTTAAAGAGAGCGGCTATCTTCCCCTTGGCATATTAAACGGCCTTGCAAGACTGGGCTGGGACGGGGGTAATAACCTCTTGGAAATGGAAGAAATGATAGAAAAATTTGATATTTCAAAGGTAAGCAAAAGCCCTTCTAAATTTGATATAGAAATAATTAAAAACTACAATAAACAGGCAATAGTAGCGGACAGTTCTATAGAATACTTGATAAAAGCAATTAGAGGTGATTTTAAAACAGTTGAAGGCAACAGGCTTCCAAAACTTATAAAAGAAGTAAAAGCAAACAGCTCTACAATAGAAGAATTAAAAGAATTAATTTTGCCTTTTACTGACCAATTTAAACTGGAAACAAGTATAACCAAGGGCTTAAAAGAAAAATCTCCCCAGATGGTTATATCTGCCCTAAAAGAAGCCGTTAAAGACACCACTACCAACCTAAGTGATGTTGTTAACATAGTGAAAGATAGGACATCTTTAAAAGGTAAGGAGCTTTTTATGCCCATAAGGCTCGCGCTAACAGGTTCGTCCCATGGCATAGAACTTCCCAGGGTCTTAAACCTTCTGGGCAGAGATGAAATTTTAAAAAGATTGGAGTCACTTTAAAAGTAATGACAAACTCCCTGCCAAAAAAAATCAAACTCTTTAATACCTTAACTGGCAAAAAAGAAATATTTGAACCTGTAAAAGCCGGCCATATAGGGATGTACGTATGCGGGCCTACCGTATATGACCTTAGCCATATTGGACACGGAAGAAGCGCTGTTGCCTTTGATGTTATCTTTAAATATTTCAAGTACATTGGCTTCAAAGTAAACTACACCAGGAACTATACCGATGTTGACGACAAGATAATTAAAAAAGCCAATGAGGAAGGTATAAGCGCCACAGAAGTTGCAGAAAAAAATATACGGGAATTTGATTTGGATATGGAGGCTCTGGGAGTGGCCCTGCCGACAAACAGGCCTAAGGCAACCGAAAGCATGGCGGATATCATAAAGATCATAGAAAAACTTATAGAAAAAGGTTTTGCTTACAAAATAGATGACGGAGTTTATTACTCAGTGAGAAAGTTTGAAGGTTATGGAAAATTATCTGGGAAAAACATAGAAGACTTGGAAAGCGGAGCGAGGGTTGAAGTTGATACAAACAAACAAGACCCTCTGGACTTTGCACTTTGGAAAAAAAGTAAACCGGGGGAGCCTTACTGGGAAAGCCCTTGGGGGGAAGGCCGTCCGGGGTGGCACATAGAATGTTCCGCTATGAGCATGAACCTCCTGGGAGATACCATAGACATCCACGGGGGAGGCAGGGACCTGGTTTTTCCCCACCACGAAAATGAAATTGCGCAAAGTGAAGCAGCAACAGGAAAGATTTTTACAAAGTACTGGATGCACAACGGTTTTGTTAACATCGAAAAAGAAAAAATGAGCAAGTCTATTGGAAACATTTTAAACATTAGAGACGCCCTAAAAAACCACAGCGCAGAATCTATAAGACTTTTTCTTTTATCAAGCCATTACCGCTCGCCAATTGATTACACAGCGCAATCTCTAAAAGACTCTGAGGCGGCAGTAGAAAGATATTACCGCACAGTAGGCAGGATTGGGGAGGACTTTAAGGAAGCTCTAACTTTAAAAATTGATAAAGAAGAATTAAACAATAGGATGACAACAATATTTGACGCCATGAATGATGACTTCAACACTGCCCTTGCAGTAGGGAAGATTTTTGATGAGTGCGGCAGGGCTAACAAAATAATGGACCTGGCATCAGGCGGGTTTTCATCTCTTACAAGTGATGCCAAAAAGGAACTCTCTCTTATTTTAAACCTGCTGGAAGAGGCAAATAGCTTCCTTGGGATTTTTATAAAAACATCTACTCAATACTTTGAATCTATTAAAAGCAGGTCAGGGGTGGATAGCAGTGAAGTTGAAAACCTAATTGAAGAGAGAAAATTGGCGAGAGATAATAAAGACTTTAAAAAAGCCGATGAAATAAGAGATAACTTACTGAAAAAAGGTATTGTTTTGGAGGATAAAGCAGGCGGTACTGTTTGGACTGTAAAAAAATAATATTAAAAACTGCTGTCTTCTTTTTCTTTATTAGAAATCCATTTATCTATCTCCTGGCGGGACTCTTTATCTAAATTTTTAAATTCTAACCCCATACCGGGATTAACCCTCTTTTCGGGGTCAAATTCACAAACCCATGATACGCGAGTGTCACAGGAAATAACTATTTCCGTATCAGGTATTAAAAAACTAATAGCCAGCAAAGTATCTACAGGCTTAGGCGTAGCAGTAGAAATAAAAATACCGCCATAACTAATGTTTTTTGCGTAACCTAAAAATGTACTGCCTATGCCTTCTGTAACCTTTTCTACGAGAAGATGGCGAACCTGACCTCTTCTGTTAGGCCTTAGAAGTACATAATTTTTACCAATAGTCTCTTTACTAATATTCATTTCTTTACCTATGATGTGAACTTAAAGTGAATTGCTGAGTAAT
Organism: uncultured bacterium; assembly: GCA_965371285.1. Taxonomy (GTDB): domain Bacteria; phylum Desulfobacterota; class GWC2-55-46; order GWC2-55-46; family DRQE01; genus CBDUXU01. The sequence goes on from CBDUXU010000003.1 coordinate 10,668, forward strand.
GAAATTCTAACAGTTATCCACAGGCATGTCAACCTGGGTCAGGGCCTCTACATAGTCTAAAGCCCTAAAGTCTTGTAAATCCTCAACTTTTTCTCCCACTCCTATGTACCTAATTGCTGTGGATAACTCCCTTGCAATAGGTATGAGGATACCTCCCTTGGCACTGCCATCTAATTTGGTAATAGCAATACCTGTTAAATCTACTGCTTCATTAAATGACTTAGCCTGAATTAGGGCGTTCTGACCTGTGGTACCGTCTATAACCAAAAGTCTTTCATGAGGAGCAGACCCCTCCATACCGGATTCCTTAAAAGCTTTTCCAATTACCCGGTCTACTTTTTTTAACTCTTCCAAAAGATTTTCGTCGGAATGAAGCCTGCCTGCCGTATCTATAATTGCCACATCCCTGCCTCTGGCAATTGCCGCCTTTACAGTATCAAAGGCAACGCTGCTTGGGTCAGACCCGGGGGCTCCTGTTACTATGTCTGCTCCCGTTCTCTTAGCCCAAACAGCTAACTGCTCCGTAGCGCCGGCCCTGAAAGTGTCTCCTGCACCTAAAATTACGCTCTTACCAACGGATGCAAACCTGCCGGCAAGTTTTCCTATGGTAGTGGTTTTCCCGACGCCATTTACTCCAATAACCATTATGACAAAAGGAGACCCTTCGGGGTTTAGCACAGCTTCCACAGGTTTTAAAATATCTAATAAAATTTTATTTAACTTAGCTTCCAGCGCCTCGGTGCCAGAAGCCAGTGAATCTCTTAGCTGGCCTGCAATGAAACCGGACGACTCTATTCCCATGTCAGACATAATGAGAGTTTCTTCTATTAACTCAATAGACTCGTTAAGAGTTTTGGCTCCTACGGCGCTTTGCAGCCCTGATAGAATTGTTTTATGATTTCTTGCAATTTTTTTATTGAAAAAATTAAAATCCATGAAATCTCCTTAAAACTCACCATATAAATTATAACTTAGGGTGAGTGAATAACACTTTATCTAACCGGGGATTAATTTCAACACTTTTGTATTCAATATCCAGTTCCTCATTATTGAAATCAATAAGAATAGAAAAAGGCACTGCCGCTCCTCCTACTTCCCTGTAATTTGATAGTTTGGCAGATAGGTCTTCCTCCTCAAGAGGCCTGATATTGTATGTAAAATTTTCCTCGTCAAATTCAACCATGAAATTTGCAGATAGTTTTTCGACGCTTAAACTTCCCATTAAAAAAGAAACCATGTCTTCCGGCTTAAACTTTAAGGGGTATGGCTCGAGAGTTAAGTCGTGAAATTTAAAAGTCTTGCCGTCAAATATGGAAAAACCCCGTCCGTCGGAAACTATAAGCGCCATTATCTTGTCAAAGGGACCAAGAACTTCTATCCTGAAAGAGTCCGGGCTTTGGACAAAAATGTTTGCCCTGCCTTTTAATCCTGTCTCTCTTAGGGTTACATTTGCTTTTGCAGATAGTGATGTTGGAGTGGTAAAAGAAGAAAGTGGGCGGTTATCTATAAAATTCCCACTGCTTTTATAGGATGTACAACCTGCCAAAGTAATTAAAACCGTTGCAAGTACCAAGGAGTTGAATATAACTTTATTTAGAATGGTTGTCACTTATTAGAGATTTGCGTTTTTAATTTATCTATTTTAATTTTTAATTCTTTATTGTTCGGGTCTAAGTTATGAGCCTTTTCAAAAACCTCCAGAGCTCTCTTTAAAGCACTTATTTTTAAATAAGCATCTCCCAGATGTTCTGCAACAACAGGGTCTTCAGGCAGAAAAGTTAAAGCCCTCTCCAGCTCGGTAACTGCCTTATCAAAATCACCTTTTTTATAATAGAGCCAGCCTAAACTGTCTATAATATGCCCGCTGGAAGGTTTTGCCTCTAAAGCTCTTTTAATATAATTTTCTGCATCATTAAGCCTTATGCCTTTTTCTGCAAGAGTATAACCAATATAATTAAGGGCATTTGCATGTTTAGGGTTTAACTTTATTACCCTTGCCATTTGCATTAGAAAGTTGTCAAACTCCCCTATGTCCTCGTACATTATACCCAGCAAGAAGTGAAGCTCTTCGTCAGGTTTGTTAGCAGCTATAACAGTTTTAAAGTATGTAATGCCTTCTTCATGTTTTTTTGCATTTCTGTAAAGAGAAGCAATTAACCTGTATAAATCATTGTCACCTTCTTCTTTTGTATCAATAACTTCTTTTATTATCTTTATGGTTTCATCAAACTTTCCCTGCCTTTCATAAACAAAAGCCAGGTGAATTTTTGCATCTTCAAATACGCTATCCTGTGATGGAATTTTTTTGAACTCATCGGCAGCCTTATCCAACTCTCCTGTTTCTTCATATACAGTACCAAGGTAATAGCGGGCTTTATAGTAACTTGGGTTAGTTGTTAAAACAGAAGCAAATTCTTTTATTGATTTTTCGTACTCCTGCATTTCAAAATATACAAGTCCGATTTTAACAGCAGCTTCCAAACTGTATTTCGGCACGCTTTTAAGCTGTTCATAAATACGGAGAGCTTTTTTCATTTCATCTATTTTTACATAAAGCAGAGCTATCCTGTCCCAAAGCCCTACATCGTGAGGCTCAATCTCTACTGCCTTCTCGTACATGTTGATAGCCAAGGTTTCCCTGCTTGTTTTTTCATATATATTTGCAAGCTCAACATAAACTGCCTTAAAGGAGGCGTTGCGTTCAATTGTTTTGTTATAAAACTCAATTGACTTTACATTATTATTCATCATTGAATATATCTTTCCGAGATAATAATGCGCCATGACTGATTCTGGTTTATGTTCCACTAAATTATTCAAAACTAATAGGGCATTTTCTAATTCGTTTTTATTTACATATTGGTTTGCAAGGAGCAGGTAAGGGTTCTGCCCGTTTGGGTCCTGTTTAATGGCAATGCGGTACTCCCTCATTGAATCCCTGTCCCTGCCAAGCGTGGAGTAGAGCTCACCAAGAAGCACATGTGATTTTGTGAAATAAAAATCAACTTTTATGGATTTTTCTAAAAGTTTAAGGGCTTCATCTGTCTTGCCCCTGCGAAGGTGTATGTGAGCAAGGTCTGAATATAATTTAGGACTGTCAGGGTCTTCCTTAATTGCTTTTTTCAGGCTTGTTATGGCGCCCTCCGAGTCGCCGCCTTCTAGCTGCAGCTTTGATTTAATAAAATTGAAATATGCCTTAGATTGGGGAACCGGCTTGCTGGAAGTATACCTAAGAGGTACATTATAAAAGGGCTTTTGTGAAACCGGTTTTGCACGTCCGCCGGAACAGGATGTTAAAACGATTACAACTGCGCCTAACAAGGAAAGCCTGCATACCTTATATAAACCATCGAAATTAAGTATATTAATTAACATTATCACTCCCTATTATTCTTAAAGGTACAAAAAAAATCTGTCTGAGTATTATAACATTTTAAAGTTAAATCATCAAATGGGGGAAGTGGTGGGAGTTGTTTTTGGCAAAAAATATAATTAAATCAAGAGGTTATGAAATATTAACAGTTAGGGGAAGTTTCTTCTGTGGGGCTGGTATTTTCATCTTCAGCGCTGTTATGTTCAGTCGGTTCTGCCAGAAAAGCCTCTCCTTTATCTCTCTGGTTTGAAATAGACTTTAAAACATCATCCGGAAGGTCCAAAGTGCTGAGGTTCAGGTCATCAATTTCAGAAACTATACCTATTAGCACTTCTACTCTTTCCGGCGCTGTCAGGGCCTTGTGAACCAGTATTCGCTCCTTACCTTTATGGGTAAAATAACCGCCCAGGGAGTTTACTACGCCTTTTTTAAGGTCATCATACTCTAAGGTGATATTAAGTTTGGCTACTGCATCTTCTAATTTGGCAAGTAAATCTGCTGTTTTTGTCATAGTATTGTGGATATTGTGGACTGAAAGAGCAGCCGAGTCAAGGCAAAACTCAAAAGAGAATAGAAAAGTGAGAAAATAAAAATATTATGTTGACTAAGCCGTAGCCCTGTTCTATTATTTAAAGTAGCAGTAACTGATTGGAAATATACTACGCAATTAGGAGAAGTTTAGATGGCAGATAATATTATAGATGTATCAGATGATAGTTTTGAAACAGAAATTATAAAATCAAAAACACCAACCCTTGTTGATTTTTGGGCGACTTGGTGTGCTCCTTGCAGGGCTATAGCGCCGGTTATTGAAGAACTTGCCAATAGTAATGTAGGTAAAATAAAAGTAGCAAAGATGAATGTTGATGACAACCCTGCTACTCCGGGCAAATACGGAGTGAGAGGTATTCCAACACTTATTCTTTTTAAAGACGGTGAAATAGTAGACCAGCTGGTAGGGTCTGTCCCAAAAAGCCAAATAGAGGAACTTTTGAACAAAGCTTTATAAAAAATCTATTAACTTTTTTGAAAAATGGCAGGCACATATTGTGACTGCCATTTTTTTTATTTACATTCTATTAAATGTTGGAGACAGGTGAGTAAATTTTTCAAAAATAATATTTTTATTATTCTATCCATAGTTAGTATAATTTCCGGCTGTGACAGCAATGCAGTTATAGATAAAAAAACCCTGGCCATACTAGGCACAGCCGCTCCATCATTTGAAGTGACAAGCTTCAGCGACGGGAAGATATCTTTAGACAAATATAAAGGCAGCCCCGTGGTGCTTAACTTTTGGGCAAGCTGGTGCGCCCCCTGCAAGAGAGAAGCTCCTGACCTGGAAAAAACTTACAATTTTTTTAAAAACAGGGGAGTTGCCTTTATAGGCATAGCCTCTGACGACACTAAAGACAATGCCCTGAAGTTCGTAGAAGAGTTTAAAATCACCTACCCCAACGGAATGGATGAAGAAGAAGTTGTAAGTAAAAAATACTCCGTACTCACACTGCCTATAACTTTCGTAATAGACAGGGAGGGCAACATAAGCTTTAAAAAAGTTGGCCAAATTGATGAGGACAGGTTAAAAAAAGAAATTAGAAAAGTTTTATAAGTATAATGGTTTGACAAAAGCAGGCAATTACAAATATAATATAAACCAAACCGGATCATAAAGGAAACAGGTAAGATGAATAAAATCGCCCCGTCAATACTAGCTGCAGATTTCTCCCGTATAGGAGAAGAAATTAAACTGGTTGAAAAAGCCGGTGCCGATTATATCCATATTGATGTAATGGACGGTCACTTTGTCCCTAACATTACAATTGGCCCTCTCGTAGTGGAGTCTATAAGAAAAACAACAGACCTCCCCCTTGATGTTCACCTTATGATTTCCGACCCTGAGAAATATATTCCCGAATTTGCTAAAGCAGGAAGTGATATTATAACTATCCACGCAGAGAGCACTCCCCACCTCCACAGGGCAATTCAAATGATAAAAGAAGAAGGCAAGAAAGCAGGTGTGTCAATAAACCCCGGGACTCCTGTGTTTAACCTGGAAGAAGTTATACTGGATATTGACCTGGTTTTAATTATGTCCGTAAATCCCGGCTTTGGCGGCCAAAAGTTTATAGAAAACACGCTAGATAAGATAAGCATAACAAGGGAGCTTTTAAACAAAGCAGAGTCTAATGCAGACCTGGAAGTTGACGGGGGAATTAAAACCGACAACATAAAAAGAGTTGGCGACGCTGGGGCAAATGTATTTGTAGCAGGGTCTGCAATATTTGGAAGCGGCGACTACAAAAAAACTATCGAAGCAATGAAAAAAGAACTGGACGGCTGAGTGACATCTATTTACGCATCTTGCAGGTTTATTTTACCTGCTGATTAATATATTTGCATTTTGAATTATAATAATATTAAAAAACTAATCTCTCCTATAATCATCATCAAATCTCTTTATATCATCCTCGCCTAAATAAGCTCCGTTTTGAACTTCAATAATTTCCATAACCTTTGTTTTTGACGGGTTTGCAAGCCTGTGTTTTGTCTTCATGGGAATGTCTACGCTGCTGTTTATTTTCACATCAAAGGTTTTGGCCCCTATTGTGACGCGAGCTGTGCCGGAGATAACAACCCAATGTTCACTTCTTTTTTTATGAGACTGGAGGCTTAACCTCTCCCCGGGGTTAACCAAAATCTTTTTTACCTTATAACCAATACCTTCTTCCAAGACAGTGTAACTTCCCCAGGGCCTCTCCACTGTCCTATGTACTTCGCGCTCCGAGTACTTTCTCTTTTTCAGTTCATCTACTATGTGACGAACATCCTGGGCCCTCTCCTTTGGACAAACCAGGGTAGCGTCCGGCGTGTCAATTACAATCATATTGTCCAAACCAATAGTGCCTATCACCCTGCCTGAACCAAGGACAAAAGTGTTCCTGCTGCCTAGGTCAATAGTCCTGCCCCTGATGATATTTCCGTCTTTGTCTTTTTTATATACATCTTCCAATGATGTCCAACACCCCATATCTGACCAGGGGAAGGTTGCCTCAATAACAACAACATCTTTTGCCTTCTCCAATATTCCGTAATCAATAGAGATGGCTTTTATATTTTTGTAAGCTTTCTCAATATCACCGTCTTTTAGGTATGTCATAAGGCACTTATGAGTCGCAGGGAGGTGTTTTTTAAATTCTTCTAATATAGTTGAAGCCTTCCAGACAAACATACCGCTGTTCCAAAAATAACCGCCTTGTTTTAAATAAGACTCTGCTTTTTTTAAATCCGGTTTTTCTACAAACCTGTTTACTTTATAAGATTTTGCACTGCCGATTTTTTTAAATAGTTTTTTGGAAGATTTTATATAACCGTAACCTGTCTCGGGAGTAATTGGTTTTATGCCGAAGGTTACAATGTGCCCCTCACCAGCTAAAGTTGCCGCAGCCTTAAGTGACTTTCTGAAATCTCCGCCCCTGCTTATAAGGTGGTCTGAAGGCAGGACTGCCATTATTGCGTCAGGGTCTTTTTTAAGCAGCTGGGCAGCAGCAATACCGATGGCAGGGGCAGTGTTTTTTCCTACCGGCTCTACAATGTAGTTAATATCTTTGCTCACTTTAATCAAATGGGTTTTTATAACTTCCGATTGGGCACTGCTTGTGACAATTACAACTTCGGTGGGACCCACAAGAGGAGAAAGTCTTGATATGGTTGATTTAAGCAGACTCTCATCACCAACAACATTTAAAATTTGTTTAGGAGCACTAACCCTGCTGTAGGGCCAGAACCTGCTACCCACACCTCCGGCAAGTATCACTGCATATAAGTTTTTCATAAACCACTCTCCCAGTTTAGTCCTTTAAAGTTAGGTCTTTAACATCAAGACTGTTGTCTTTAAAAAGTTTTTTAAATTTTTTTCTGTCTATTTTAATAATTTTCAAAACCCTAAACCTCTTTACAATTAAAAAGGGAAGGTAAACAAATGCTACTATATATGACTTCAGTAATGTATAAACCAAAGTAAAAATGGAAATATTACTTTTAAATTGGCTGGCAGCTCCTTTGTTAGTAAAAACTCCATAAGCTTGATAGAAGTATCTCTTTATAGTATAAAAAATTGACAAAAATGCATCAATAATTCCAAAATTAGCCAAAACAAGCCAAATCCTATTTCTTTCCACAAGGTAGGCCTTAAATGTTGAATACTTACCAGCCGTGCCTGAGTAATGATGATACAGTACTGCTTTTGGCACGCTAAGAGCGCTCCAGCCTGCAAGCCTGGCCCTAATCCCTAAGTCCGAATCCTCACAATAAGCAAAAAACCTTTCATCAAAATAACCTATCTCATCTAACATCTCTTTTCTGTAAAGCGCCCCGCAGGCACTGGGGATGAAAACCTCAGTCAGGTTATCATATTGCCCACTGTCTGTCTCCAACCTGCCTCTGCCCCTGCAAAGCCCGTCCTTATAGATAAGCAGCCCCCCAACAGAATCAATTAATGACTTATTTTCCATTGATAATATCTTTACTGCCCACATCCCTACAGACTCGCCAGATGTCTCTATAGAGGAGAGTAGTTCATCAAAAAAGCCTTCTTTTAACACCGTGTCGTTGTTTAAGGTGAATATAAAATCTCCATTAGCAATCTCAAAACCTCTGTTGTTTCCTCCTGCAAAACCGATATTATCAGGAAGTTCCACTAAAACAACTTCTTTGTAATTATCTTTTAAGAGTTCCACTGAACCGTCAATGGAACCGTTATCAACAACAATAACCTCTAACCCTTCATAGGACTGCCGGGCCTGCGAGGCCTGAGAAAAAATTGAATCCAGACAGGGGCCTAGAAAATGTTTGCCGTTCCAGTTAACTATGACTAGTGATATTTTTATTTTTTCACTCATTAAAACCTCATTAAGATGAAAAAGAATTAAAAACTTCTATCGTTGATTTGGCCGTATTTTCCCATGTGAAAAATTCTGCCCTAGCACTGCCCTTTTCTATTAGTGAATTTTTTTTATCACTATTATTAATTATTGTTAGGATTGCCTCTCCTATTGAATCTTCATCGTAGGGGTCAAAGAGAACTCCGCCATCGGCAACTATTTCTTTTAGTGGTTCTATGTTAGAAGAAGCTACAGGTACTCCGCATGCCATGGCCTCCAGCACAGGCATACCAAAACCCTCATGTAAGCTGGGGAATACAAAAAGTTCTGCTCCGCTGTAAATAGCAGCTACCTCATCAAAAGAGAGCCACCCAAGGAGTATTACATCATCTTCCAACCCCAGCAGCTTTATATGTTCCGAAATACTACCTTCCCCGTAATCCCTTGCCCCTGTCAATACAAGTTTAACATCAGGCAAGTCCTTTTTAACCACCTTAAAAACATTTAAAAGTCTTTTATGATTTTTGTGAGGCAAACTTGCAGCGCCGTAATATAAATATCTCTCAGGAATATTATATTTTTCTCTCACCTCATATACTTCTCCGCTATCTCTCCTGTAGAATACATCGCTATCAGATGCCAGGTAAGTTGCCGTAACATTTTCCGGAGTTATATTGTAGTGGCTTGTTATGTCATTTTTGGAATTATTAGACAGGGTGAGTATGTGGTCTGCAGATTTGACACTTAAATAGATAATAGTTCTCAGGAAAAATAAAAAAACTTTTGAAAAGTTCTCAGGCTGGTTTATATGCTGCATATCAAAAACCATTAACACTGACTTTGCCGGGCAGACAAAAGGGGCGGTAAAACCTCCTGAGAAGAGTAAATCTATTTTGTGTTTTTTAATTTGAAAAGGAAGAATAAGTTGTTCCCATAAAATCCTTTTTGGCCTGGAACTTGCGTTAAAAGGGCATAAAATAGTTTTTATATTGGGTCCAAGTTTTTCAAAATAACCTTTACATTCATTGTTGATAAAGATTAGATAATCATTCTCCTTATCAAGCCTGTCCAGGCACTTAACAATATTTTTTATGTAGGTCTCTGACCCTCCTACCTTGCCGGGGAGAAGGTATAATGTATTTATACCTATCCTCACTAAGCACTTTCACCTTCCAGTTGTTTTTTCACTTTTACCATATCCGAGTCCATCATTATTCTTACAAGAGTTTTAAAGTCAACCTCCGGCGTCCATTTGAGTTTCTCTCTTGCCTTGGAGCTGTCTCCAACTAAAGGCAGACCTTCGGTAGGTCTCAGTAATGACTCATCCTGTACAACATAATCTCGCCAGTCCAGGTCAACATAACCGAATGCCTCTTCTATAAACTCTCCTACGCTGTGAGGCTCTCCTGTGGCAATAACATAATCATCTGCCTCCTGGGCACTGAGCATAGCCCACATGGCTTTTACATAGTCAGGCGAGTAACCCCAATCCCTAATGGCATCAGTGCTTCCAACTTTAAGCTCCTTCTGGTCTCCTAGTTTAATTCGAGCAACAGTGTCAGTAATTTTTCTGGTAACATATTCCTTAGGTCTTCGAGGGGATTCATGGTTAAAAAGGATCCCCGAGCAGGCAAAAATATTATATTTTTCCCTATAACTCTTAACCAGCAGGTGGGCGTAAAGTTTTGCTGCTCCGTAAGGGTTTCTTGGATTTAATATAGACTCTTCGTTTTGAGGTGTATGCAGGGGGTTACCAAAAAGCTCGCTGCTGGAGGCCTGGTATAGGCGAGTATCACTCTTAAAACGCCTGATTGCCTCCAGGAGCCTGGCAACAGTGAGGCCAATAACTTCTGCAGTACGGACGGGATTTTCCCAGGAAATTGGCACAAAAGAAGGGCCTGCCAGGTTATATATCTCATCCGGCTCCACGGTACTTACGACTTTATCCACTGACCCCTGATTTAAAATATCTTCCTCAAGAATTGTAATATCATCAAGTAAGTGAGAAATCCGTCTTAAACTGTGGTTATCAGCATTATGTACAATTCCGTAAATATCATAACCCTTCTCTAAGAGAAGTTCTGCAAGGTAAGAACCATCCTGGCCGGCTATACCGGTTATTAAAACTTTTTTTTCTGTCATGACTGAGAGTTTCCTTTATGAGTAAAAGCTTTTTTTAAATTTGAAAAACCAAAATCTTTTAAATCTTTCAGCCTAATCCCCTTATTTAATAAAAAATAACTTAGAAAGGATATGAAAAATACAATTGGTAACAATAAAATTTTCAACTTAGACAAATACTTAAACTTTCCAATCATCAGGTTATAAGTATAAACAAAAACCCTATTAGGTGGTGCATGGCGATAATGTTTCATGACAGTGCGAAGCAATTCACCGCTATTTTTTATTGCATGTATTGGTGACACAGTCTTTGAATCTTTGTGCAGCCTGTAGTTAGATAAAAATTCGTTTATAAATTTTACCTTATATTTTCTTGACAGCCTTATCCATAAATCATAATCAAAAGTATAATTAAGACTTGTATCAATTCCTCCTACGGCGTCGTAACAAGACTTGTTTATGAATACAGAAGGCTGACTAATAAAGTTTACTTTTGAGAGTCTTTCCATGTCAAACTCTTCAACCGGGTAGTCGCCGACTGCTTTTCCGGCGGCGTCAATATAATGAGACCTGCCATAAACAAAAGCAACTTTATCAGGACCTTTTAATAAACCTTCAAACTCTTTAACTGCTCTAGTTACGGCATCCGGAAGCAGAGTGTCATCGGAGTTGAGCCAAACAATAATGTCACCATCTGCCCATTTAAAACCTTTTTCAATAGCAAAGGACTGACCTTTATCTTTTTTGGACTTCCACTGAATTTTATCATTATACTTTTTTAAAACCTCCAAAGTATTATCAGTAGACCCGCCGTCAAAAACCATATATTCAATATTCTCATAGTCCTGTGCAAGAACACTCTTTATGGTGTCTTCAATAAACTCTCCCTGGTTAAAGGAGGGAGTAATTATAGTTACCAATGGGTTACTTGAATCATTCAAAATTTAAATACCGCCTATTTATTTAAAATATCAATATACAACTCTTTATAACTTCTAGCAGAGATTATACTGGAAAACTCTTCTAAAGCCCTAGACCTGGAAACCTTTCCCATAGAAATCCGCTTCTCCTTGTCACGCAATATCAAACCAATAAATTCAACTAGACTTTCAATTTTATAGTGTTTTGCAAGGTATCCGGTGATACCATGCAAAACAATATCTGCCGGTCCCGTTATATCGTATGAAACAACAGGCAGACCGCAAACCATGGCCTCTACAAGTGTTTTTCCGAAGGATTCCTGTCTTGATGCACTGACAAACAAATCACTTGCACTGTAATATTTACTAAGTTGCTCATCACTGTTTATATGGCCTACATAGTTGACATCCAGGCCGCTGATAACTTCTTTTTTTATTTTTTCTGTGCCAAAAACAACCAGTTCTATGTTATCTAAACCACCCTCTGTTTTTAAAAAAGACAGGGCTTTTATAATATCAACGAGTCCTTTATTCTTGTCAATATCAATACTTCGAGCACCACAAATTACAATAAATGAGTTACTGTTTAAACCTAATTCTATTCTACATTTTTTTGAGTCAAAAGGCCTGAAACTATCCGTATCTATGCCGTTAAAAATAAGCTCTTTCCTTAAACTACCCACCAAAGGACTGCTATTAACAAGTCCGTGCAACCAAGAACTAGATGAAACTATTGTCATATCAGCCCTGCTGTAAACACTATACTTTTTATTCCAAACTTTATTCGACAAATCCGTTTCTGAAACAGAACCTAATATAGGGCAAGCTCTGCATTCACTTAAAAACTTTTCGCAATCATAAAACACGTGGCAACCGCCGGTAAGGGGCCAAGAATCACGCATAGTCCAAACTATCTTTTTATTACATTTTCTAAAAAAGTCTAAAGAAAGAAAACCATTATTTACCCAATGCAGGTGAATAATGTCTGCTTCTTGATACTCTTTTAATTTAGTTATATCTACACCATAAAGGGCCGGGCTAAAAAGAACTCTTTTTCTTTTTAAATTTCTCAAAACCAAAAACCTATCAAGCCACTCTTTAGTAAAACTTTCTACACTTCTAAAAAAACCATCAGAATAAATTCTTAAGTTTTGACTATCCTCAGTTAAAGGGCCGTATTGAGATAAAAACTCTGAATCTACATCAAGAGAGAGAAGCCCCTTATGCAGCCAGTAAGCCCCTCTAGATGCGCCGCCGCCTAATCCACCACCACTAATATGCAAAACCTTCATATAAACTCTGTCTTAAATATTTAAACTTCCTCGTATTTAATATCAAAACGTTCAACCCACTCTAATAATATAAAAATTGCCCAGAAATTCTTTACAAGTTTGCCTGCATTAAGAGACTTTTTTACATAATCAGTAAATTCTTCTGAAAATAATTTCTTTGCAAGGTCTGTGGTCAAACAATTTTCTATTCTAGTTTTTAAAACACTGTTCATCCATGTTGAAAGGGGCAATTCAAAACCCACTTTTTTTCTATTGTAAGTAGACTCAGGTATATAATCTTTTACAGCATCAACCAAAACAGACTTAAAAACACCACCTTTAATTTTAGCACTGCCTGGCAAAGAAAAAGCAAGCTCTGCTAATTCATGGTCTAAAAAAACAGGCCTTAACTCAAGAGAATTAAACATGCTGACAGCATCACTATCCCTAAGGAGGGTACTTTTCATGTAACCTTCACACTCCGAAAAACTAACTTGGTCAATTATATCCAGGTTCTTCCTCTCTAAATTCCTTAAAAAATTACTGGAAATACTTGACGGCAACTTCCTAAAATTACCCTCGTTAAACATTAATTTATAAAAAGACTGAGAGAAAAGGCTTCTAAACCTGAGAACAGCTTCACTCCTCGACCCCCCTCTAAGTGCTGCATTCATAGTAAAAATATTTGGCCTATAGCTATGCAAAAAAGAAAACAAACCATCCAAAGGCAACGGGGGTGATTTAAAAGCCCTGTCTATAGATAAAAAGTGCCCGTACCCGGCAAAAAGCTCATCACCGCCAAGACCTGAAAGGGCAACCTTAACATCACTACCAGCTGCCCTGCTTACCATAAAGGTATTTGTGCCGTCCATACTAGGCTGATCAAGGGCTTCAATTAAGTCGTCAATTGAGTATTTTATATCATCAGCAGAAATAATAACTTCACTATGGTCACAACCTATAAAATCTGATGCCTCTTTTGCATAACTTAGTTCATCTGTTACTTCACCGGTTTCACTAAATCCAACGGTGAAACTCTTTATTGGATTTTTTACATAACGACTCATAAAAGCAACTATGGCTGTTGAATCCACGCCGCCGCTTAAAAAAGCGCCTACAGGCACATCAGAAACCATATGTGCTTTTATGGCATCATCAAACTTTTCCCCCACCATTACTACGAGTTCATCGTAGGGAATATCTTTTAGTTCACTTTTTAAGTCTTTAGTATCATCAACTATGTTCCAATAGCTATTAATCTCAACAGTCTTGTTACTATCACCAACAATCATATAAGAAGCAGCAGGTAACTGAGCAACTCCCTTAATAAGAGTGCGGGGCTGATAAACAGAACCTGTTTGTAAATACATTGCAAGAGACTCGTTATCAATAATTCTTTCAATAGTTCCGGAAGCAAAAAGTGCCTTCAACTCCGAAGCAAAAACAAAACCCTGCTTCGTCCTGCTATATAAGAGGGGTTTAATACCAAACCTGTCTCGCGCAAGAAAAAGGTACGGTTCTTCCGGCAAACCTTTATTATTTTTGACTGCTGGTCCTTCTAGGCTATTACTGTCAAAAATCGAAAAAGCAAACATACCTCTCAATAAGTTTAGAGATTTCACTCCCCATTCCATAAAAGAGTAAAGGACTACTTCTGTATCACTTGTAGATGTAAAAACATAACCAAGAGAAGATAATTCCTTCCGAAGAGCTTCATAGTTATAAATTTCTCCGTTGTAAACAATCGTATATCTCCCTGACTTATCTGTCATAGGCTGACTGGCAGAAACAGAGAGGTCTATAATAGACAGACGATTGTGTCCAAGAGAAATATTTAAATCATCATTGGTAAATATACCATCACCATCAGGTCCCCTATGGTTCAAAGCACCAACCATTAACTTGGTAACAGATGAATCAAAGTCGCCGTAAGTACCGCTTATTCCACACATAAAATGCTACCCTTTTTATTGATTTCTCTTACTTTACGTCGAAGCTTTAACGTTTCATACAAATGCACTACATTCCAAATACTAGCATAGAGGACTATTGACAAATTTACCAAAGGATTGCTCGGCCTGAATCTTTTAACCAATACCGTGTTGTCATCTTTCCTATAAAATGGATTACCGGCAATCATTATAATTAAAGCTAACTTTTTTGTAAAAGATGCCAGATTGTCATGTTTGATTGATAGCTTGATATTATGCCTTATTGCATAGAAACTTGATTTTAATGGAGTATTGCCTAGAGTACCTTCTGAATAATGCCATATAGGGATATTAATTTTGATGATTTTAAAGCCAAACTTGGAGGCTCTAATACAAAAATCCGTATCTTCACAGTAAAACAAAAAAGTTTCGTCTATAAGCCCTATGGAATTAAAGACGGAGCTTTTTACGCAAAAGGCCATACCATCTATAAACTCGCACTCTTCAAAGGATAATTCACTCCAATTATCAGAAGCTTTATGAAAAAGCTCAATGGGCTCCTTTTTTATCGCACCTATTACATTAAAGCCTATTACTCCAATCTCTTTTGAACTTTCAGCAGCAGCAATGGCATTCTTAATCCATCTTTTATCTACAATAATATCATTGCTTGCCAGTGCGATGTAGTCGGCGTCATGTTCCAAGGCATACCTTATGCCAGCATTATTTCCTCCAGACCATCCACTATTTTTTTTCAAACAAATTATATCAAGATTACTATAGTTCTCTTTTATATAAGCAACCGATTCATCAGTAGAAGCATTATCAACAAAGACAATAGTCATGTTCTTGTAATCAGTTTCGCAAATAGGAGCAAGACTGTATTTCAAGTGCTCTATTCCGTTATAATTCAAAAGAACAATAAAAACTGATGGATTTTTCTTCCTGTTAGTTTCATTCATTTTCAACAAACCTGCTCTTTTATACCAGACTCAAGACTTACAGACGGCTTCCAGCCCGGTAGCCTCATTGTGCCATCCCATGGTTGCATTACTTCTCTCTCACGGTAGCTCCGTTTTCCCCAAGCTATGTTCAACTTGCTACCTGTAATTTTTTCAAAAAGGACAACAAGGTCTTTAAGGCTTATAAGCTTATCTGCACCAACAGAATATGATTCCATCATTCCGCCATTGATATCCTCTATTCTTTCTAACGCAATACAAAAAGCATCAACCACATCATTGATATGAACAAGATTTAAGATCTGCTCACCTGGAGACATGGCGAGAGTTTCTCCACTCTCAGCAAACTTTTTTAAAAGATATAAAAGTTTTAAGCGCGTGTCATTCGGTCCATATGTATCAAAAAGCTTAAGCGTAACTACTTTGAGCATTCTTGCCTCGACATAATACTTGAGAATGGATTCAAAAGCCTGTTTAGTAGCTGCGTAAAGATTAGCAGGGTTATACTCATCACCATCGTAATGCTGCCATGCCGTACCGGTATTAATGAGGCAATTCACCTTGTTATGTACCATGGCCTCAACAAGATGCGTCCCGTAAAGTATGTTGCTCTCTACAAGTGGTGCTACTTCTTCACTTCTATGTTCTGAGATATAAAGGGATGCGAGATGTAGAACTGCCCCGGGGCTGCTTTTCGCCATAATGTCCATCATACTCTCTATTGTACCATCGTACTTGTGAACTATTAGACTATCAAGAATGTCATGGATGACCGAGAGATCAGACGACACCCGAACTATTACATGCACATCGCATCGCTCTTGTAGAAGGCGACGGCAGAGGTTAGAACCGACAAACCCAGTAGCTCCTGTTACAAGCACTTTTTTAGTCATCAACGCACCCACCTTTTTTATAAACAAAAGGGCTTTTAAAATCCGAAAAAGAAGTAAATGAATTATCACGTTTCGATACAACGGGCTTTGCTATAGACCATGGAATTCCTAAGGAATTCCACAAAACCCCGACATCATGCTCGGGAGAATAAACTGTAGTTACTTTATACAGCATTATCGCTTTTTCACTTACAGTCAAAAATCCGTGTGCCAAACCTTGAGGAACGTAAATCATATTTGCACTTTCAGAGTTTAACTCAAAAACCTGAAATTTACCGTATGTTGGGGAGCCCACCCTTAAATCAACTACGACGTCCATAACCTGACCATATACACAATAAACCAATTTTGTATGTTCTTGAGGGGGAACTTGAAAATGCAAACCTCTCAACACCCCTCTATGAGATAGGGAGTAATATTCCTCTGCAAAGGAGGTTTCCAGATTATTATCATTAAAAACATCAAGATGAAAGGTCTTAACAAAAAATCCTCTCTCATCATTAATTTTTTTTGGTAGTAATTCATAGCAACCAGAAATTTTAGTTTTACGAATTGATAAGTCCATTTATCACCCTTTAACAAAAGTCCTTATGGTATTCAAAATCCATAATATCCGTTCCCCTTCCAGATCCGGATACACGCCCAACCAGAAAGATCTATTCATTATCAAATCAGTATTTTCCAAACCTCCCACCACCCTATATCCTTTGCCAGAACTTCGCATTTCATCAAAGCAAGGATGTTTTAATAAATTTCCTGCAAAAAGCATCCTTGTCTGTATACCATTTTCTTCAAGGTAGTTCACTATATCGGCTCTGGTAAACCCAGCATCTTCTCTCAGGGTAAGCAGAAACCCGAACCAGCTTGGTTCTGAGTCCTCTGTCGCCTCTGGCAGAATGAACAGGTTTGATAGGTCTTCGAGCCCCTCCCTGAGAAACTTCCAATTGCGTCTTCTCGCCTCTATGAAAGAGGGCAGTTTTTCAAGTTGTGCACATCCCACAGCCGCCTGCATGTCCGTAGACTTAAGATTATAACCGAAATGCGAATAAACATACTTATGGTCATAACCATGAGGCAACTCACCAAAACTCCAATCGAACCTTTTACCGCAGGTGTTATCCTTCCCTGATGGACACCAACAATCTCTTCCCCAATCGCGCAATGACTCAATTATTCTTTTTAACTGTCCATTATTGGTATACAAAGCCCCTCCTTCTCCCATTGTCATGTGGTGAGGGGGATAAAAACTCGATGTTCCTATATCACCTATAGTGCCAGTATACTTCCAACTTCCGTCCATGGAATAACGAGAACCAAGAGCATCGCAGTTGTCTTCTATGAGCCACAAATTATTTTCATCACAAAATTCTTTTACAAATTTCAAGTCAAATGGATTACCCATAGTATGTGCAACCATAACCGCCTTTGTTCTATTGCTTAAAGCATCACTAAGCCTTGAGCAATCTATATTATAAGAGGGCAATGCAACATCCACAAATACTGGAACTGCACCGTATCCAATAATAGGAGCAACAGTTGTAGGAAAACCTGCGGCAACAGTTATTACCTCATCGCCTTTCATTATCCTTTTATCTCCCAACAGTGGAGATGTTAATGACATAAAAGCAAGCAAGTTTGCTGAAGAACCAGAATTAACAAGAGACACATGTTTTATACCCAAGAACTTGGCAAACTCTTTTTCGAACTTGTCAGAAAACCTTCCTCCCGTGAGCCAAAAGTCAAGTGA
This sequence comes from uncultured bacterium, assembly GCA_965371285.1. Lineage (GTDB taxonomy): Bacteria > Desulfobacterota > GWC2-55-46 > GWC2-55-46 > DRQE01 > CBDUXU01. Next base: position 28,769 of record CBDUXU010000003.1, read on the forward strand.
GGAATCAACGAGGTAGATGAGTTCTTTCTCATCAAAAACCCTGCCTGCATAACTAATAGGGTCTCCAGGGTTAAAGCCGTCCTTAGACTTGCTATGCTTAAAGTCGTAGTATTTTTTTACAGCACTCATGACTTCTTCTCTGAGTTCTGTGTCTTTTTTTTTCTGAACCACTCAACAACCCCTCTATATTTCTTTTTTCATATACTCATTTATCTGCTTAAGGCTAAAATTCCTCATATTGGAGCCGTTTTTATATGCCTTTACCCAATCAACTGTTAAGTCTATTGCTTCGCCTATATTTAATCTCTGACTCCAATTAAGTTCTGACCTTGCCATGGTACAATCGAGCTTAAGATATGTCGCCTCGTGAGGGTGCTCTCCCTTGTCAATCTTATAAGAAGCGCCGCCGCCCCAACTTGAACAAAACCTATCTACAACATACTCCACATCTCTTGCATCACTGTCATTGGGACCAAAGTTCCACCCCTTCGCAAATAACGGACCACTCTCATAAAGAGCTTGTGCTAGTTTCATGTAGCCATCTAATGGCTCCAGTACATGCTGCCATGGTCTTATGGCGCAAGGATTACGAATAAGAAGTTCTTTGCATTCCAGTACAGATCTTACGAAATCTGCAACAAGTCTATCGATTGCCCAATCTCCACCTCCTATAACATTACCTGCCCTTGCAGAGGCGAGGGCAACCTTATGTTCACTGTAATTCTCAATATTAAAAAACGAATTCCTAAAAGCATCAGTTACAAGCTCACTGCAAGCCTTTGAATTTGAATATGGGTCGTAACCTCCAAGCCTATCAGTTTCCTTATACCCTTGATCCCACTCTTTATTCTCATAACACTTATCTGTAGTAACATTTACAATTGCCCTAACTGACTTGGATTCCCTTAAAGCTTCAAAAAAATTTACTGTTCCCATTACATTTATTGCATATGTCTCTACAGGATTTTCAAAAGATTCCCTAACAAGAGCTTGTGCGGCCATATGGATAGCTATATCAGGAGAAAAATTATTAATGACTTTTTTTAATGCATCAATATCCCTTACATCGCTAATAGTACTCTCAATAAGATCACCTACCTTGCAAACCTCAAACATGCTAGGCTCCGTAGGAGGCTCAAGAGCATAGCCAAAAACCTCAGCCCCCAATGAACTTAACCATAGTGACAGCCAAGAACCCTTAAAACCGGTATGGCCAGTTAAAAAAACCTTTTTACCATTCCAAAATTCTTTAGTTTCCATAACAGTATCTCTTAAAATATTTATTCAAACTATTTTACTATTCCCAAATTTTCCATGGAGCGCCATTTTTCCATAACTGTTCAAGCCTATTCTTGTCTGCCATAGTATCCATCGGTTGCCAAAAACCATCGTGCTTGAAGGCAGTCAATTCTCCGTCCTTTGCAAGACCTTCCAATGGCTCTTTTTCCCACATTGTTTCGTCTCCATCTATATAATCAAAAATCTTTGGATTCAGAACAAAAAACCCTCCGTTTATCCAACCCCCATCACCTTTAGGTTTTTCATGGAATGAAGAAATATTCCCATCACTATCCATATCCATTGCACCAAAACGCCCTGATGGCTGAACTGCTGTAACGGTAGCTAGTTTGCCATTTTTTTCATGAAACTCTGTAAGCATCTTTATATCAACATTGCTAACACCATCTCCGTAAGTTAACATAAAGGTTTCGTCTCCGACAAAATCTTTAACCCTCTTTATCCTGCCACCTGTCATTGTACCAAGCCCCGTGTCTACAAGAGTTACACTCCACGGCTCAGCACTTGTATTATGCACTTTAAGATTGTTATCTTTAAGACTTATGGTGATATTTGACTGGTGAAGAAAATAATTTGCAAAGTACTCCTTTATTATATAACCCTTGTATCCTAGGCACACAATAAAATCATTAAAACCGTAATGCGAATAAATCTTCATAATATGCCAGAGAATTGGCTTCCCGGCCACCTCAACCATAGGCTTGGGCTTAATATCAGTCTCTTCTGTTATTCTTGTACCTAACCCTCCTGCCAAAATTACAACTTTCATAACATAACCTCACTTAGTTTTTTAATTCAGTTATATCAAACACATACATTTGTCTTTTTCCATTATCATGTGCCGAATCAATAATAACCAGATTCTCTGTATGGTCAAACCGCGGGTGAAGATCGCACCTATGACCACAACTATTATATGGAGAATAAAACCTACCTAATTTACGAACCTCATTTTTCTTACTGTCAAACAAAAACAGGTGCCTGAAACTTTCATTGTCTGCATATGTATCTGTAAGCATATACCTGCCGTCTCTGGTCCAGGTATTATGGCCATCCTCATTTAACAACCCCTTACCTACAACATCTACTATTTCACTCTTGTCCTGCATATTTAAAAATCCGCATTCAGGTAAAACCACTTTATCTATATTTTTAAAAAAGAACTTCTTTATTAAGTTATAGACAGGAATTACAATGCTCCTTAATATACCAGTTGAGCCGACTAGGTTAACAGCTTTTGAAGAAACACTCTGCTTCACCGCCCATATAGTAAAGACCTCATCATTTAGCCAACCCATGTGAGAATAAAAGCCTGTATCGGGAAACATGTAAAGATTCGTACCGTCAGCATTGGCAGTATACAACCTTGTCACATGTTCACCTTGACCAACAGCCCAACGATGCAAAAAAGCAAATCTTGTTCCCGATGGATTCCATATATATATTTCAAGAAAATTATCTCCAGACTCCATACCCTTCCTAGAATCTTTGCCCACCATATCTTTTAAAGAAATCAACAACCCAACTTCCTTTGTTACAAGGTCTATTTTGAAAATTCCATCTTCTTCATGTATAGGGACGTTCCATTTGTCATTAACAACACCAAAGTACCTGTAGCCGGGACGACAGAAATAAAGACGCTCATTATTTGAACCAAGAGCGAACTTGCCACTAGGATGCACCGCATAGATAGTATGGGAAAACACTTCTTCTTTAGAGTTTTCTATATTATAAATAACAGATACAAACTTTCCATCCCTAATATCATTATAAATAAACTTTGATTCGTAGTCTGGAGCCAGCCACTGAAGCATCGCCCCTTGTTGAAGATTAAAAGCTTCTGTTTCTGCAATCTTTGTAAAACTTTTAGACTCAAAATCCCAGTACCCTATACTTGCCTTATCTCCTTCTCTATTCTCACGGCCCTTGAAGTCAATTTGATGGGAGAGCATTTTTGTACCGGACTTATTTATTGGGCTTAAACCGTAATAACCAAAAAAATTCTGACTTGCTCCTTTTGTAGAAAAAACTTCTTTAACTTTATCGTTTAACTCAAACTCCATCAGTCAACGACCTTTCTAAAAACCGCGAAAACATGAACACCATTATTTTTATTCGCATCGAAACACCTGTGTCCCATATTAAATAAAAAATCCAAAAGTCCTCTGTGACGCATTATAAAAAATCGGTTTGCAAGAAAACCATTAATCAATTTATAAAGAAAATTTCTCTTAAACAGATATTTATATGAAACCAGCTCTACACCTTCACCTACATGTTCTTTTAAAAGTTCAAGAGTATAATGCCTATGGTGAGTAGGGTTAAGCTCAACATTTACGGAAGGCACTGTTATTACAATATGTCCTCCTTTTTTTGTCCTCTTTTTTATATTAGTCATAAACTCTGTCATGCCTTCGTCTCCAATATGTTCCATGACCTCAATGAGAGTTACTATATCGTACTCTGTATTCAATTCTGCAACATCTTTAACCACAAAATTAACCTTTGGGGACCTTTTAAAAGCATTAGCATGGACAATGGCCTTCTCGGATAAGTCAACCCCTGTCATTGATTCATAATTTTCAACCTCTTGTCCATAATAGTTCAAAATAAAACCGTCGCCACATCCTACATCCAGTAGAGTAGAAAATCCTAACTCTTTAATGGTATTTAGCACATGCTCTACGTAACAATAGTATTCAAGACCCCAGCTCATCTCTTTATGTATGGTAAAAGGTTTAAAATTTACATAATAATGATATGGCTCAACATATGAACTATCCAACTTCAAAAATTTATCGTCTTTATATTTATTATCTTCCTTCAAAAAAACCTCCGTTTTTTTAATCACTTTACTCAGCTACAAGATCTTTTAAATGTTCATATAAGTCTTCGTTAATATGTTTAATTACAAATCTATTTAAAACCATTTCTCTGCCACGAAGGGCAAAATCTTTGCGTAACTCATCATTTGTAGCCATCAACATAAGGTGCTCTTTAAGTTTCTTATCATCGCCCTCAGGAAAAATGAGTCCACAATCCTGAACCTGCCATGGAATAGCACCACAATCAGAAGCAACTACAGCAACACCACAAGCCATAGCCTGTACAGGCACAGAAGGGAAACTGTCTTTAGAGTGGGGATAAGTTTTAGAACCTATAAAAAAACAATCCATAGCTCTCATATACCTGGGTACATCCTCTAAAGTTACTGTACCTACTAATTTTATTCTTTTTTGCCAACCATGTTTTTCAGCAAACTCTTCAATCTCTTCCCTCATAGGGCCATTACCAACCAAAAGAAGTGCCCAATCAACACCATCGAAGGGTAGGGTTTTTAAAAGGTCATCCAGGCCTTTTTCTTCTGTAAGCCTGCCGGCATAACCTATAACAAATTTATCCCCAAAGCCAAGTTCATCCCTAACCTTATCACGCATATTGTCATCGGGTTTAAAAATCTCTTCATCAACACCTATTTGTGTTTGATAATAAATAGGTTTTTTAAAACCTGCCTCTCTAAAACATTTTTCTATCCCAGGGTAATGGACAAAAACGAATTCCACACCTTTTTCTAACCATTTCCACCTAAGCCTCTGATGCCACTTTTTTAATGGAACACCTAAGGCATTCATCGAAAAAAATATTATCTTTGCACTAGGGCACCAAAGCCACCTATATAAAAAGATTTGAAAATGTATTAGAGTAGTCTCTTCGTGAACCACATATATAACATCCGGTTTTAAGGACCTCAATTTTGCATCTATTGACGTAAAAAAGTACCTGCTCCAATTTCTTTTATTAGTGACAGCCATTGGTATTAACTTAAAGTTCCCCTCGTTAATAGGCTCTGTCTTATATACCTGTTCATCTCTAAACCAGCTAGTATGCCACTCCTTCGGAACCAAAAGAGTCACATCTATAGGGTAATTCTCCGCCAGTCGAACCCACCTCTTACGGGCGGCTTCTTGAACTAATGCATGGCTAATAACTACGAGTTTTATCAACGAAATCCTTTCTTGAAACTAAACCTTATTGTAATTACTTTTGTCAAACCATCCAACCAATGTCATAGCTTTAAGCTGCATTATAAAAATTGGCATAGACCGTTTGAATAAAACATTTATACCTATGTAAGTAAAAAAATATGTTATTAAAGTTGCCCAAGCAGCACCAATTACGCCTAACTTATCAATCAAAATCAAATTCAAAAGAATATTAAGTATGGCCCCAAAAAAATTAGACCAAAAGTCCAGGAGGGGAAAGCTTTCTGCCACAATCCATACTCCTCTTGCTTGACCCAAAAAAACAAAAATGCCGGAAAAAATATGGATAGATAGAACAACTGATGCGGTGGCAAATTCAATACCATAAATAACGTTTATTATATAGGGTGCTAACAACACCACTGCCAGCACAACAAACCAAGCTAAAAGTGCCAACACGTTAAAAAGTTGCTGTAACCTGACATAATAGAGCCTCTTGTTACCCTCCCTGTCTTTCACTAATGTAGAAAAAGAAGATTGCATAATGATTATAGGTAAAAAATAAAATATTATAGAAATATTGACTGCCGCACTATATATACCCACTTCACTATCGCTCATCATATTACTGAGCATAATTTTATCAATCTCCATATGAACTATGGCAGAAATCCCGGCAAAAATAAGAGGCCAGCCTTCTTTTATGATGTCTTTAAACCTTGAAAAAGAAACCTTAAGACTATCTATACCTGGCCCATACAAAATGTAAATAATAACAAGTCCCGTACCAGCTATAACATTATCAGCCAATACCGCACCGGCAAAATAAACAAGAGATCCGCCTGTTAAAACTAAAATAATTTTAAATATAGATGAAGCAATAAAAGCGCTGCACATAACAATTACTGAGTATTTAGATTTTAACTCCGCACGAAACCACAACTCAGTTACATCTAATGCTTTAAAAACCATGCCAAAAGTGATTAAAAAAACCATTATACTAATCTCTCTATCACCAGGCCTTAAATATTGTATCAAAATCGTAGTAGCAAAACAGGCTAATATAGCACCTACTAACCTGAAAAAAATCACCGTCCCGACAAGCTCTCCAACACCTTGTGGCATCTTTACTATGTCACGCACTATTAATCCATCCAAACCAAACCTGAAGAATGGTACCAGCAGTGCAACGAGAGCTACAGCATAATTGAGTTTTCCAAAACCTTCTGGTCCAAGGTAACGAGCCATAAATATTACAACAAAAAAACCTAAAAACATTCGCACCACTTGGTCCGTAAAAAGCCAGCTCGTGTTGCCAATAATCTTTTGGAAAACATGGCGCCCATCCAAATAGTCTCGCAAAAACCCTGGCAAATATTTTAACCATGATTGATTCATAAAATAATTTACATCCTAGTGGAATATAAGGCCAAAATTTGCTCCATCTACCCACTCTTGAACATCAGACTTGTTTCTAATATCTCCGATAAAACAAGAAACGCTATGGTTAGTTTCACTTAATTCTCGCAATAATAAGGCGCCTATTACTCCTGTTGAACCAGTTATTCCAATATTCATATTTAAATTCTTACCCATTCTTTTGGTATTAAATCACTTGTATCGTACTTGTCATACTGAAACCACTTTTTAGGGGCTACGACGGTTTTATCTTTATTAGTATTTAACCAAGCACCCCACCAGCTGAATGTCGAGTTTGCAATTATATTATGCCTGCACCTGCTCATTAAAATCATATCTTCGTAACAACTCTCCGGGCCATTATGGTCAACCATAATAACAGGTTGGTCTAAAAACAAATTATCTTTTGCCCATTGAAGGTCATCGCTGAAAATAAAAAAATTTAAGTCTCCACCTACCTTGTCTTCTAAATACTTAATACCTCTCTGGTAGTAATCAAGAGAACAGAGCCCGTATTGACTGTTCACCTTAGGGTTTGTCGCATAATCACCACGCCTTATGTGTATGGATACGGAGTTACTACTGTTTATAATTTCCTGAAGTTCTTTGCTCTTATCACCTAGACCCCTCTTTAAAGTAAAATCATTCCTTATAATAGACTTTATATCTTTAAAGTATCTTTCGTTTTGCCAATAACCTTCTAGAAAGACATTATTCTCTAAATTTAAAAATCTCTCATTAAACTCAAAAAGGGGCTTTTCCATTATATGAGAGGGCGAATATTTATTTTTTTTACCGAAAACCCTGCCAATAAACGACTGTTTGCCTTCTATTACCCTTAAACTCTCTACATCTTCTTTCGTTGCAAAATTTTCTTTTACATTAAAGCCACCGAGGGAGTAATCTCTTAAATCGTGACCTTCAAAACCCGATACATCTAACTTTAATTCAACACCAAGCCTTTCGGCAAGGGCTCTGCCTGCAGCGTACTGAAACATCTGGTTTCCCAGCCCACCAAGAATTTTAGTAATAATCATAGAATAATTTCACTCTTACTTTTTCTTTAACAA
>CBDUXU010000004.1:0-34091 GCA_965371285.1 uncultured bacterium
TAGGTAGTGGTCTTCGTTGGAAAGTTTTGGGGATATAATTCCACCGACCTTACCGTTTAATTTGTCTTTTACCACCCCAAGAGCTTCCTCCCAGGTGACCACTTCAAACTTGCCGTTCTTTTTAACCATTGGGCGGGTTACCCTGTCTTCGCTGTTTGCCACATCATAACCAAACCTGCCTGTTGCGCAAAGCAACATTGAGTTAAACCCCTCGTCTAGCTTACCAAGAGACCTTACTACTGTGCCGTCTCGTTGTTCTATTGTCATACGACAACCTGTTCCGCAGGAAGTGCAAACTGTGGCAGCTGCTTTGTTATCCCAAGGACGAGATGAGTACCTGTAAGGAGCCCTCATGAAACAACCTGTCGGGCAAACTTCAATACACATTCCACACTGGTCGCAATCCAATTCCGTCTTAAAAAAACTTGTCTCTTCCTGGTGGACTCCGCGGCCAATTGTTCCAATTGCCTCAGCCCCTACAACTTCCGTGCAAACCCTGGTACACCTCATACACTGCACGCACCTGTTTGAATCTTTTACGATAACAGGGCTTAACTCGTAGTCTCTATCATGAAAGCGAAGTTTCTGTTCCGCATGTTTACCCTCATGAGGCCCGTTACTAACAACGCTGTCTTGCAGTTCGCACTCGCCCCCCTTGTCGCAAACAGGGCAATCAAGCGCATGGTTGCTTAACATAAATTCGTTTTGAGAAGCTCTCGCTTTTAAAACCATCTCGCTGGTTGTGCTTATAACCATTCCGTCCATTACGGGAGTAGCGCAGGAAGCCTGAAGTTTTTTGTTTCCCTCAATCTCTACAAGACACATCCTGCATGACGCAGGCCTCGAAGGCAGCAGTTCGTGGTAGCAATAGGTAGGTATTTCCACACCTAACTCCTTTGCCGCCTCAATAAGATAAGAGCCTGCCTTAACTTCTATATCTTTACCGTCAATTGTAATTTTTATGTCTTTTGTATCTTTTGTATCTGGGTTTGCCATTTTATTCACCTAATATATAAACTAAGCCCTATAAAATTGGATGCCTAGTAAGTTTGTTTTTTTAATCAGTCTATTTGCCAATAAACCTGTTTCTTAAGTAAGTTAGCTTTTCAGTAGGCCTAATTTACTCGTACATACATTTTTTGTGCTCTATGTGATACACAAAATCTTCCCTGAAATTCTCCATTGCTCCGCGAAGAGCCGCCACTGCACTGTCACCTAGCGGACAAAGCGTTGTACCAAAAATACTGTCGCAAACCTTATCCAGTAATTCCAAATCAGTTTGCCTTCCCTGACCATCTATCATGCGGTCTAAAACCTGCTGAAGCCAATGAGTACCTTCTCTGCAGGGAGTACATTTTCCGCAGGATTCATGGCTGAAAAATCTGTTAATAACATGAGCTGCGTCCATCATACATGTCGTCTCGTCCATTACTATGACTGCACCGGCGCCGAGCATTGTATTTTTTGCAGCAAGGCCTTCAAAACTCATTTCCGTATCTAAATCCTTCTCTGTCAGAAGGGCGGCGCTTACCCCACCGGGGATAACTGCCTTAAATTTCTTACCGTCTTTCATGCCGCCGCAGTGGTCATAAATAAGTTCTCTAATAGTTGTGTTCATTGGAAGTTCATAGAGTCCCGGTTTTTCTACATGTCCGCTTACGCAATAAATTTTTGGCCCGGGACTTTTCTCCGGCCCTATACCTTTAAACCAAGCTGCGCCCTTATCCAGAATAGATGGTATGCAGGCAAGTGTTTCCACATTATTAATAACTGTTGGCTTGCCATAAAGTCCTGACACTGCAGGAAACGGCGGCCTTACACGAGGCTGACCGCGGAAGCCTTCTAATGAGTTTAGGAGCGCAGTCTCTTCTCCGCAAATATAAGCCCCTGCGCCGCGGTGGACATACATATCGTGACAGAACTTTGTACCTTTAATGTTTTTACCGAGGTAACCTGCCTCATAGGCCTCTTTAATTGCTTCTTCTAACCTGTTTGCGCCAAAGTCAAATTCGCCGCGAATGTAGATATAAGAAATACTTGCGCCAAAGGCAAAACTTGAGATTATCATACCTTCAATAAGGAGGTGGGGGTCAAAGTCCATAATGCCTCGGTCTTTAAAAGTTCCCGGCTCACCTTCATCGGCATTACAGCAAAGGTATTTCTGCAAGGTTGGGTCTTTTGGAACAAAACTCCACTTAAGCCCCGTTGGGAAACCAGCCCCGCCTCTGCCGCGCAGGCCTGAGTCCTTTACAGTAGCAATAATGGCATCGGGTTCCATCTTAAGAGCCTTATCCAAGCCCTTATAACCTCCGCCTTTTATATACTCATCAATTTTATGAGCGTTTTCATTACCTAAATTTTTAAGAAGTACCGGTTCCATATTAATTTTACATCTTCCTATATATTGATATTACTAGTTAGTTACTATGTCTTTACTCTTACATATAATGCTATTTAAATTTTTCCAAAAGCTCATCAACCTTATCGTTTGTAAGGTCTTCGTAATAACTACTATTTACCTGCATCATTGGCGCTGTGCCGCAGGACCCCAGACACTCAACCCTGGATAAAGTAAAGAGTTTGTCATCGGTAGTCTCTCCCATTTTTATGCCAAGAGTTTTTTCTAAGTGGCTTATAATGCCTTCTGCCTTCACCAGGGCGCAGGAGATATTATGACAAACCTGAATGTGATTTTTACCTACAGGTTTTTCTACATTATACATAGAGTAGAAAGCGGCAACTTCATGAACTGACACAGGAGTGATTTCAAGCATCTTTGCAATCTCTGCCATGTCTTCTCTTATTATGTGGCCGCCATTATCTCTTTGGGCGGTGAAGAGAGCGTCCATTACGGCAGACCTTTTTACAGGATACTTGGCAATGGATGCTTCTATTTCTTTTTTAGCGTTATCACTTAACATTTTATATTTCCATTAATGAACTTATTATATTTTTATTTAACTGCTACTAACTATCTTTACAAAGGTGCGTCACGCACCACTTAACATATATATATTCTCTATTATCTAACTTATTTGTTTTTTATTAATTTAATTACTACAAACTAACAAACCTATACAAACTTTTTAATACCCAAAAACTACCCTTAGAGAACCCCATCATGGGGTCACTTGTCGCATTCTCCGAATACCGGGTCTAGACTTGACATTATGGCAATTACATCTGCCTTGTATGTGCCCTTTGTAAGAGTGCTAAGGCTTTGCAGGTTTACAATACTTGGCGCCCTGATTTTAAGGCTGAATGGTTTTTCAGTTCCGTCACTTACTATATAGAAACCTAACTCTCCCTTTGGTGATTCTATGGCTGAGTATGTCTCGCCTTTTGGAACTTTAAAACTTGATGAAACGAATTTAAAATGATGAATAAGGGCTTCCATATTCTCATAGATGTTGCCTTTTGGCGGCGGTACAAGCTGCGGATCATCTATTACGAAAGGCCCCTCCGGCATATCTTTTATGCATTGTCTTATAATTTTAACTGACTCGCGCATCTCTGCCATTCTAACTGTGTAGCGGTCAAAACAATCGCCGTTTTTACCGACCGGCACATCAAAGTCTAATTTGTCATATACAAGGTACGGCTCGTCTTTTCTCATGTCCCACTTCATGCCTGTGGAACGAAGTATTGGTCCCGTCAGGCCGAGGTTAAGTGCGTCTTCCGGTGATATTACGCCTATGCCGGTGTTTCGCTGTATCCAAATACGGTTACCTGTAAGCAGTGTTTCGTACTCGTCTAAACGGCCGGGGAGCAGGTCGCAGAATTCTCCGCATTTAACCAGGAATTCGTCCGTTACATCCCACCTTACTCCGCCAACATTCATATAACTAAGTGTCATACGAGCGCCGCAAAGCTGCTCGAAAAGATCTAATACAATTTCTCTTTCTCTAATTGCATAGAGTAAGACTGTCATTGCACCAAGGTCAATTGCCCAGGCGCCTATGCACAGGAGGTGACCTGCAATACGAGAGAGTTCTGCTGTCAGTACCCTTATGTATTTTGCACGCTCCGGAATTTCTAGCTCCATAAGTTTTTCAACTGCCATTACATAGGCTAGGTTGTTACTCATGGCACTCATATAATCAAGACGGTCTGTGTATGGAACGAACTGGGGGTAGAGAAGGTTTTCTGCAATCTTCTCTGTACCGCGATGAAGGTATCCAATATCCGGTTCTGCATTGACGATTCTCTCGCCCTGCATATCCAAGACAAGATGAAGCACTCCATGAGCAGAGGGATGCTGAGGACCCATGCTGATGGTAATCTCTTTGGTGGTTATTGTTTCTTCTTCTATGCCCTTAAGTCTGTCTAGTATGTTGCCCATAATTTTCCAAACTGACTATATATTTTAATTTAATAACTTACTCAAAACTAATTAATGTCACACAATACCCGACAATTGACTGTCGCATCATGCGACTATTTTTTATCGTCCCTATCAACACCGTTTGGATTGTACTGGTCTTTGTACCCAAGCAGAGGGTAATCTTTCCTAAGAGGGTAGCCTTCCCAATCATCAGGCATATAAATTCTTCTCATGTCCGGGTGACCTTCAAACTCTATTCCATACATGTCATAGATTTCTCTCTCTGCCCAGTTTGCACTCTTCCAAAGCCCTGTAACAGAGGGGAGCTTGTCTCCATCACCTAGTTTAACTTTAAGGCGAAGCCTGTGTTTTTTAGTTGTGGAATAGAGCTGATATATAACTTCAAAACGAGGTCTTTTTGGATGGTAATCTACACCTATAATGTCTGTTAGAAAATCCATGTTCAAGTCTGTATCTGATTTCACAAAACTACAGATATCCAAGAGTGATTCTACCTTTACTGTGAAGGTGACATCTCCCAAGTACTCTTTTGTATCTACAATTGCCTGACCGAATTTTTCTGTTGGTACTTTTACAAGTACCGAGCTCTCTGTTGACATAATTACTTGCCTTCAGCCTCCAGCCCTTTTTCTTCAAGCAGGAAAGGGTGTTCTTTTTTAATTTTTTCTTGCAGCTGCAAGAACCCGTAAAGAAGGGCTTCCGGACGGGGCGGACAGCCAGGGATATAAACATCCACCGGAATTACCATGTCTGTGCCTTGTACAACTGCGTAGGTATTATAAGGCCCGCCTGCTGATGCGCAGCCCCCTTGTGCTACTACCCAACGAGGCTCAGCCATTTGGTCATAAAGTCTTTTAACAAGAGGCGCCATCTTTTTTGTCATTGTACCGGCGATGACCATTACATCAGATTGTCTTGGTGACGGGCGAAAGATGATTCCCATCCTGTCCAAGTCAAAACGGGAACAACCGGCGGCAATCATCTCAATAGCGCAGCAAGCAAGACCGAATGTAAGGGGCCACATGGAATTTGCGCGGCTTGTGTTTACAGCCCACTCGGCAATTGGACCTACCGGAGTTTTGTTCATAACCGGCCCTACTACATGGGCGCGAAGAACATCTATAATGTTATCTATAGACGCAAACTGAACTAACCCTTCACTGGAATCTTGATCTACTTTCATAATTACCTCTTTAATTTGTTCTATATATAAAGTGACTGTTTCACTTAGTTATTAACTTGTATAACTGGGTCTACAACCACCCCTACTATAAAAACTGGGCCTTAAACCCAATCCAACGCACCCTTTGCCCAGGCATAGATAAGCCCAACAGCCAACACAACTACAAAGATAACCATCTCTATAAATAGAAGTGTAGAAATAGAAGGGTCTGACAGAATTACTGCCCATGGGAATAAAAAGAGTGTTTCGACATCGAATATGACGAATAGAATTGCAACAATATAGAAGTGGACCCTAAAGTGACCTTCATCGGCCTCACCAATAGGAGCCACACCGCACTCCCAAGCCTCACCCTTTTCAGGATAGGGATTACGAGGGGCAAGTAGTTTGCTTATAAAAATAGGCATGATTACCATACCGGTAACCATTGCCGCAACCATCAATATGGGTAGATAAGTTAACATCTTTTCTATCCTTATTAGCTCTATATTTTAATGCTTAATCAGGGAAGTGATAAAAAACCCTACAACTGTATAATAGAGAGACTTTTAATGACATCACTTCGGAAAGACGACAATAAAACAACTACCCCTTTTTGTCAAGTAGAAACTGGGCGAAATAGCCTGTTTTATATAGGGTTTAATAGTAAAAGAGAAGTGTAATTAAAAACGAACTACCCGTAGTAAATTACTTAAAATAGAGAGCTTTCCGGCGGTCTGAAAATAAGTTATTTTCAGGCGTAATTTGCTTGTTTCTGGCCTCTTTTATGTCTATTTTGACGGTTCCAGTGGATACACCGCTACCTGGCGCTCTTTTTAGGACTTTACCGCTAGGGGCGGTTATCTGGCTTTTACCAATAAATTTAAGTTTTTTATTTTTAACTCTATTTTCTACCCCCACCCTGTTGGCTGTTATGGCAAAGACCCTGTTTTCCAGAGAGCGGGTTTTCATGGCTTCCGGGCAGTTAGGCAGCACCAGATTTGATGGATGGCAAACTATGTCAGCACCCTTTAGAGCAAGGGTTCTCATAACTTCCGGGAAGTACCAATCAAAACATATCATCATACCGATTTTAACTGAAACCCTACCTACTTTAACATTATATACTTTGAATTTGTTTTTACTTTCTGAGAACCATTTTTTCTCGTCCCAGAATAAATGTGTCTTTCTGTAAACACCAACTACTCCGTCTTTGGGAGTTATTAAAACGCTGGAGTTATATACGCATGGATGGTTCGTAGAGCCGCCTCTTTCGGCAAAGCCGGCACACACAATGATACCGGTTTCTTTTGAGGTTTTAACAAGCTCACTAACTGCGTGACCATCAACAGTTTCCGAAAGTTTTTGAGCCTCGACTTTACTCTTAAATTGATAGCCCGTAGAAAAAAGCTCAGGCAAAACCACAAGGTCGGTCCCCAGTTTTTTAATCCTCCCTACAGCGCCACTAACATTACCTTCAATGTCGCCGAACTTGGGAGAAGTTTGTATGTAAGAAACTCTTAGCATAAGATTATTATACTACAACTCCTCTACATGGCAAGCACCGGCATAATAAAAAAGTGGAGAGCATTTGCTCTCCACTTTCCCATTAAAAAATATATCTCCTAACTGCTATTTCTCAGAGGGCCATTTACTTTGTTCTTTATAGTATCTCTCACTAGCTCCTGTGATTATTTCTCTATACCAAGTGACCATGACGCTATAATCATTTTCTAACTGTATGCCATTAGGGTCATCATATATATTCTTAGTAGCACTAACTTCCACCACATTAAAAGGTTCTGGTCTGTACTGAAGTCCTGCTGTTACATTCACTTCCTTACCTCCGTAATAATCACCATTCCAAAGCGGACTCATAAAGTTACTTGCTAATATACCATCTTTCATAGTGCCGTCTATCTTGCCTTCATACTTACCGTTTATCTGTCCATGAACCAAGAAGTCGCTGCTCACTTGATACATGCCATATATATCCACCGTAGCCTTATCGCCTAAACGATAATCTCTTTTGTTGTCCTCTACTCTAGCTGTATAAACAAAGTTTGCTCCCCACCACACTGGGTTAATGTCTCCCTGGTATAAAAGCCCAATAGATGGGTCATAAGTACCACTGCCTAATTGCATACCATAGGGCAGCTGATTATCAGTCATCATTGGGTTGGGGTGATTTTTATTTTTCTCATCAATAGAACCGGTGGGAAGACTAAGACCAAATAAAACTGACGCCTGGCTCTTAGGCGCAGTCATGTGGTCTGCATAAAACCTGTACTTCGCCATGAGCATAGTATCACCGACACCTTCACTTTTCATTGTGTAGGTAGAGCCCCCCATCATCATTGGACTGAACCTCATGTCCATTTTATTAGTGTTATGCATGACCATAAGGCCGCCTACAATGTTATGGGTAAAACTATACATAAGTGAAATTCCAGCCATCTTCATATTCATTTCAGTTGGGACTGCCATATATTTACCCGCACCCATACCAAGGATTTCTTCCGCCCTTATAGAGTCTGAGCCGCGGGTAAGGCCGTCCATAGTCATGTAACTTGCGCTCATCTTAAAACGAAACTCCTTTGGCTCAGGAATCCCTGCTCCTATTATATTTAGCGGCATGTTCTCTCCGCAATGAACGCAGCTAAGGCCTGCCCTGGAACTGCCGGCAAACATAAATGTAACCATTAAAATAATTAAAAAACTTAAAAAAATTTTCATTATAAATCCTCCATGTAAGTAGAATATCCGATGAAGACAAACTGCCATGTAAACTTACAGGCAAAATTGCGCGCAAAGAAATACAAAAGACAGTTTGTCTCATTCTGAATTTGTTTTTTTTTAATTTTGAATTTTAAAAGGGACTTAAACTGCCGGAGGTCTATCGGGCGCGTCCATAATGTGGCTTGTATAAATCGCGCCATCATCAGGAACTATAGATGCGAGAATTGAAAAATTATAAAACTCCTCTTCAAGAGAAACTAAAAATCTATCTATCACTACTTTACTACTGTTATTACTATCAGAGTTATGGCAAGAAGCACCAATAACTAAAGTGTCTTTATAGTTTCCATTATTGTTTTCATGGCTACCGTGACTATCGTGACTATTATGTTTATTGTGATTTTGATTCTTACTGGAATAGGCATCAGAGACCTTCGTAGGCCTTTTCGTAAGTCTATGGAGGTGTTTCTTGGGACAGCTATCACCATGTTTACAGGGGCCCTTAAAGACTACGCAGTAATGACCAGCACCGTGGCTTACGCTGCCATGCCCTGCATGGTCACCTCCTATTGTTGACACAATTGCCATATCAATAGGACCGACAATGCTAAATGTAAAGGCATAAAATATAAAAAGCGCTATTATTTTTTTTGCCAACTAAAAAAACCCTACCCTCTTAAAAAATTTCCCCCTGGAAGAAAACACTATAACATACTTCTCATATTACACCATACTTCTTAATTCTCCTGTTTATTCTCTTCCATCTATTGCCTTCAAAATATCATTATATGTTATATGGTCACTTATGTCAGAGCCATAGTGGGCTTTTATTATTTTACCGTCAGGGCCAATTATAAAGTCAGCAGGCAGAGTCTCTATGCCTCCGTCAATTTTCTTCGGTAAAAATCCCATTGCCATTGCTTTAATAACCTTATGAGGTTTAAATACCATTGCCTTTACCACCCCTAAGAAGGAACTTTCAATACCAAAAACCTTATAAAGCTTCTTATCAGCATCTGATATTATAGTCATCTTCCTGCCTAACAGCGAATTTCTTGATTCAACATATTCCTTTATATCCTCAGTCTTAGAATGAAAAACACCTACTACATTCAAATCCCTATTCCATATTTCGTGATTGTTTAAAAGCCCGTGTATCCATAAATTGCAGAACGGGCAGGATACAAAACGAAAGAAACAAAATAGTGTTGTTTTGCCTAATAAATCTTCACTAGAAATATTCCTTGAGTTTATATCTATGTTTGTAAAATCTGGAACCTTAGAGCCTTCCTCAAGCCTATTAACATTCATAAAAATACCTCCTATTTTGTTATTTATTACATAATAGTCAGTATTCAATATTAACTCTGTAATATAAAATACACTTGGGAACAAACAGGGCTAATTAAAGGGGCCTGTACCACTTAATTTATTTAATTTTTCTTTATTTGTAATAAGATTGGCGCAAAACTGCCCAGTTGGCAGTGACAGAGGTAGGGTATCGGCCTAATGTAATCCACTCCATAACTATTCTAATTTCCACAGACCTACAAACACAGAACAAAAAAAGTGAGAACCTAGGTTCTCACTTAAATGCTCTCGCTTTTAAAAAAATTACTCTGCTTTATCTTTTTTGTCTTTATAAAAAATATGATAAAAACAAAAAGTAACTAACCCAACCGACAGGCCCCATGAAAGGGCCAGGAATATCCAACCGCTTGTTTCCATAATTTCTGTCTCCTTATATATAAAACTTTTTAAGTTTTATAGTCTTATACCTTGTATAGTTTCTTACTCTTCTAAATCTTTTTTTACTCTTCTAAATCTTATGGTCTCGTTTTTCTTTCCAAGTCACAGCAATAACTAATATACTAAAGATTAAAATAGATACTAAAAATATTCTGGCAAATATCTTACCAAAACTCGTATCGTTTAAAACCTCCGGCAGTAGAGTATAACTCCAGGAACCTAAGATAGCAATCAAGAACGCAGGAGTTACATACTTAATTATATAAAAGAAAACCCGTGGTATCTTAATCTGACTTGTAGCGGTAATCTCCGCCCAAGCCTTATCGGAATCATAAACCCACATAAAGATTACTATCTCTATTAGAGCAAGAACAACAATGCCAAATGTTCCTGCCCAAAAATCTATTTCATCCAAAGCTCCCTTAACTAATATTGGGATTAGTGAAACGGTAAATAAAAAGACTCCGTATGCAACCGTTGCTTTAACCCTGGACCAATGGAACTCGTCCTCCAGGTAACAGAGAACAGGCTGACTGAGAGCAACAAAACTTGTTATGCCGGCGAGGTATAAAAGCAGGAACCAAAGGAAACCGAAAATATCTCCCCCCGGCATATGACTGAATATTGCAGGCATACTTATAAGCCCCAATTGAAAAGCTCCCGAGGCTGCCTCCTTTGCCCCGTTAATTCCAAAAAATACAACGGCGCTCACAACGGCAATGGTTGAGCCAAACACAACTTCTGCAAAGCCGTTAAGGCTGGCAGTGCTAAGTCCGTCCAGTGCAATGTCTTCGTCTTCTTTAACATAACTTGCGTAAGTCAGGATGGCGCCAAAACCAAGTGAGAGGGTAAAAAATATTTGCCCCGACGCAGCAAGCCAGACTTTTGGATTAGTAAGGCCCGAAAAGTCCGGGTTCCAAATAAAACCAAAACCATCGGATACGCTGGCACCGCTCGCCCCGTTTGGTGAATCAAAAGTAATGATTCTAATAAAAAGTATAGAAGCTAAAACAAACAAAGTCGGTATGGCAATCTTGTTTAGTTTTTCGATTCCCCCCTGAACGCCCCTGCTAAGAACCCACAAACCAAACAAAAGTGTACCGATATAAAAAGCCCATGTAGTGGCGCTAGGGTCAAAGTATCTATAATGACCTGTGTCCCCAATATAGTCGCTAAGGTGCTGGGCATAAGGTTTCAAGACCTCTCCTGCGCTTCCTGCGCTTGCCAATGTATCGGCTGTCGGGAAGTGGCCAAGAAGAGACGAGATACTATAAGAAAGAGTCCAAGAACATATGTATGTATAATAAGTTAGAATTAAAAGAGGAAGAAGTATTCCCAGAACCCCTAAATATTTCACCATTGTAGATTCGCATATAGAGTCAAAGATGGCAGGAGCAGTACCGTGACCCCTCACTCCTCCGTAGCGGCCCATGCCCCACTCAACCCACATAAGAGGTATGCCGAGCAAGATAAAAGAAATGAAGTAGGGAATCATAAAAGCCCCTCCTCCGTTTTCTGCAACCTGGACAGGAAAACGCAAAAAGTTTCCCAGCCCTATGGCATTACCTGCCATAGCTAGTATAAGACCAATTCGTGTACCCCAAAGCTCGCGACCCTTTATATTGTTGGGCATATAATCTCCTTAATTCTTTTTTTTATTAAAGAAAACTAAATCGACATTATGAGGTATCATAGCAATTCGAGATGTTATTTTCAATTGATAATGAGTTTAAGGATTTTACTATTAGGTGTGAGTAAATAATGGGGGCATAAATGCCCCCAGATTAATGTCTTCAGCTCTCTAAAGATGACTTTAACTGCCCAAGAAGCGCCGTGTATATGGGCCCGCAGAACTCCGAGCAAGCATTGTCGTTACCTTCCCACTTAGATGACCATGTAACCTTTGCACCGCCGCCTTCTTCAGATACCTTTATAGTGCCCTCATAATTTGATATCTCTTCTTTGGATATAGGCGACGGTCCGTCGTCTATGGAGTATCTAATAGTATGGCCTTTTTCATCACACTCAAGAAGTGTTTCGTGTATAGCACCGTTTAAAATCCTTTTGGCGCCTGCCTCTGCTCCGCCTTTGTCTCCAACTGCCACGCATTTATCAAGAACACCTTTAGCCCAATCTACATTGTGAAAATCCCTTATTTTCTGCCAAACAGAATCTACGGTTGCGTTAATTGTAATGCTTTCATTTACTGTTCCCATTTTCTTGTCTCCTCTTTATATATGTTTACCTTTTTTATTTGTCGTTAACCAAATATACAACAATGGGAGACTAAAAGACTGTAAGGCAGGTTACACTTTAGAAATATTTTAAAAACTGGCGTTAATTATAGGCATATACTTGAGTATCTCATTGGAATCTATCCTGTTAATAAGACCAATTTGTATGCCCTTCATAGAAACAGCGTGATTATATAAACCAATCTGTAAACCCGTAGCATCTTCAGCATAGTTTGCAATTCCAAGCTGAACTCCTGACAAACCCGTATATGAAATATTTACGGCAGAAACCTGTAAACCTGCCACCTCCTCAGAGTAGTTAAAGACGCCGGCAATCTGAACGCCTGTTACTGTATCTGATATATTTACAACGCCTGAGAACTGAGCACCGTACATTTCAATTGTGAAATTACTAACGCCTGCCACCTGCATACCTGTTGTTGTAACTACACGCTCCTCACTTGCATTAAAATTATAAAAAGCTCCTATCTGTACTCCCGTTACATTGCCGCCGCGATTACCAATCCAGGCAGTCTGGAAGCCATACATATCATCTGCAGTAGAGCTGCCCGAGACCTGAAACCCTGCCATCTCTTTTGAAACTGATTCACCAAAACCCAAATCAAAACCATAAACATTCCTGTTTTCTACAACTGCAAAAAGGTTTAACCTTAAACCATGAACATCATTATGTTTATCGGGAAACTGCAAATTCAACCTGCCTTCATCATCAGCACCCTCGACAAATTTAGAAGTCTTTATATAAAAACCCACTCCCAATGGACTCCACTCAGCCTTTGCATAGTTAGGAATAAAAATAAAAAAAGCTAAAACAAAAAAAATAAAAAACTTTTTCATTTTAGCCTCATTAAGAAACATAAAAACAAACCCCTATTAAATTTGAGAACCTTTTTAAACTTTCTTAAAGTTTAAATCCAAAGACACTTACATCTAAAAATTTTAAAATAGGTATGGCTAATAATATGCCGAAACAATCCCAATCCATCTTAAAAACAAATGCCATCTCGGTCGGGACAACCGACTTGTCAATCAGACCTAAGTTCAGCCCTCCGACCAAAATTGCAAAGGCAATAATCACTATAAGAAATATAGTAAACAAAAAACCGAATTTTATCTTTAACTTAGTATCACATCCCGAACATTTGTATGAATTAGAAACAGTTCCCAAAGCTACAAGATTTGATGCAAAAGGTTTTAGTCCGCATCCGGGGCATTTGAATTTTTTCATTGATGTATAATACTTCCTTATTTTATTTTGCGAGTTCAGCCCGTCTTTTAACTTCTGCAAGAAACTCTCTGATTCGGTCTGCGTTCTTGCCAGCATCACCCTTGCCAACTCTAGAGAGGGACCTCATGTCTACAGTAGTCCTATTCTGACCAAACATCCTTACCCTTACAGAAACATCATCTTTAAAACCAAACCAAAAAGTTGTTGCTACAGCTTCAATAATTCCTTCTTGTTTATTAGAGTACACTATATCCCAATTTTTGGTTTTGGCAACATCAAAAACAATACCTGCCGCCTTTGATTTTTTCATATCTAGAATTAGTGTTTTTATATCCCTGTAATTATCTATCTGGACAAGCCTGTCACCATGGAGAACATCATACTCTGCGCTATTAGTTGCGCCGTACCTGATAGGACCTATTGTTGCAAAAAGCGGCGGGTCGCCTATGTCTGTGGTAATCTCATGAATCATAGGGGCGTTTTTTGCTTTAACAATATGACCTGCCGGAACGCCAATAACAAAAAAAGACATAACCACTGCGCCAATAGGGAAAAAAATTAGCTTATTACCTTCGCTAATTAAATAAAGGAAACCACCTATGGAAAGAATAACTGATGCTACAGCAGAGTAAACCCCCCATTTTAAAATTACAAAACCGGTACTAAAATGCCACCATTCAAAACGCACACCAAGACCGGCAAAAATCTCTACCAACACTGCAATGACCATGATAATAAAACCTGCGAAAGCCATACCGTACATTTTATTTTTATCTTTACTGTCCTCTGTCATAACCTTACTTCTACCTTAATCTATTTATTAAAAATCTCTTTTAAAAATTCCTGCATACCCTGCCAGCTTCTTCTGTCTGCCCTCTCATTATATGCAACACCCTTTGAAGGGTCACTGCCGGAAGCTTTTTTAGTAAAACCATGCACCGCGCCGCTAAAAGAAGTGAACTGCCACTTAGCTCCGCTATCAGTCATTTCTTTTTTAAAAGCTTCTACAACGCCTGGCTTTGCGTATGGGTCCATAGCTCCGTGATAAACCAAGACCTCTGCATTGATTGTCTTGTTCTTAATTTGGCCTGGCGCTAATCCTCCGTGAAAGCTTACCACTCCCTCTAAATCAAATCCGCCGCGAGCAAGTTCCAAAACAGTTGTCCCGCCAAAACAATAACCAATAGCTGCCGCATTGCCTGAATAGAGCTTATGGTCCTCCAGAACTTCAAGAGCGCTGCCGGCTCTTTTTCTCATAAGCCTTCTGTCACCCTTATAAAGGCTGGCCAAGTGGCTTGCTTCTTTATAATCCTTAGCCAAAACTCCCTTGCCATAAATGTCTACTGCAAATGCAAGATAACCAAGCCCAGCTAACATCTCCGCCCTCATTTTAGCATAATCATCAAGCCCCATCCACTCATGCACTACCAAGACCCCGGGGCGCTTACCTTTTATAGAGTCATCATAGGCAAAGTATCCTTCTAACACTACATTGCCATCTTTATATTTCATCTTCTCTTTTACAATTTTTGCCTCACATACAGAACTAAACCCAATTAAACTTACAAAAATTCCGAATAACATAAACTTTGTAAACTGCATAATTTCTCCTTAAATAATAAATACTAACAATTACCTGCAGTCCGTAATTATACCAAACTTTCCAGCTACTTGCATAGAATCTTTATTTTTCCGCCTATTTGGGTTAAACTTTATATAGCGGGGGAGAACTATGGGAGACACCAAAGAAGAAAGAATCGAGATGCTCGATTGGGAGAGCTACTACAACGAAGAACTGCTTGAGCGTATGCCATGGCATTTCAACCTACTAGATTACGACCTAAAAGCAGCCCTGTCTAAATACAACATAAAAAGCGGCTCCCTCCTCGACATTGGCACTGGCGCCGGCACACAGTCAACCCTCCTTGCCAACCTTGGATTCACCGTAACGGCTACAGACATATCCCCCACTGCCATTGAACTTGCAAAAACACATGCCAGACAAAAAAAGGCAGAAGTTAACTTCCTGATAGATGATATTCGAAATTCCAAAATAGAAGGCACTTTCGATTTAATAGTGGATAGAGGAACATTCCACACACTACACAGTGAAGAAAGAGATGCATATGTAGAAAAGATACATGACCTCCTAAAACCGGACGGTTACTTCTTTCTAAAAACCTATTCTACAAAAGAAGAAATGTGGAAAGGTCCCTACAGATATGACCACGAAAAACTTAGAAGTTATTTTGAAAAAAAATTTAAAATACTAGTAATCGTTGATACAGAATTTGAAGGAACGATTGACTACTACCCAATGGCACTATTCTCCGTAATGCAGCCAGCGTGACGCTGGACACTATTTCAGGTACATCATGCAGTTAAGTTATTTATTAGAATTACCGTTCGCCCTGAGCGACACGCAGCGTCAGTCAAAGCCTGTCCTGAGCCAGACGAAGGGGGTTAACCGAACGATAAATCTTCTTAAATATCAACCTCTACAACCCTAACTACCTCAGCCACTCCGCCAAGAAGCACTCTGTCACCTACTAACTTAACTTTTACAACCCCGCCTCTATTAGAAAGCTGACAACCAGTCATATCTACCTTGTTTAACTTAGAAGACCAGTAAGGACAAAGCGCCGTGTGGGCGGAACCGGTCACAGGGTCTTCGTCTATTCCATAAGCTGGAGCAAAAAAACGAGAAACAAAGTCGTATTTTTTATTATCTGATTTTGCAGTAACAATGAAACCCCTTGTATCTATATCTTTTAACTTTGACATATCAGGTTTTAAATTCCTAACAGCATCTTCATCTTCAACTTCTATAAAAAAATCCATACTTGTCATACCGCTAAACACTATACTTCCACCTGCGCCAAGTGCGGTCTTTAATGTTTTTCTATCAACAACCATATTACAACTATTTATAGTTTCTCTTGGAAAGTCGAGCCAAATGTAACCGTCTTTTTTCTTGGCCTTTAGTATTCCGCTTTTTGTATAAAAACCTATCTCTTCAGCTTCACTAACAAGACCCTCTTCCCACATATAATGAGCTGCGGCCAATGTGGCGTGGCCACAAAGATCAACCTCACTTGTAGGAGTAAACCAACGAAGGTTATAGCTCCCCCCTTCGCCAGGACATACAAAAGCAGTCTCGGAGAGAGCCATCTCACTGGCTACCCCGAGCATCACCTCATCGGTTGGAAAAACATCTACAAGGGCAACCCCTGCGGGGTTACCAATCATTGGGTTGACTGTGACAGGTGACCCTGTCATTTTTTCTTGGGGGCTCTCCGTCACGGAGTTCCCCGTCACGGGGTCACCTGTAAAAGCATTTATGATTGTTACTTCCATTAGAAAGACCTCTCGTTATTTAAAAATTCACCTTTATACTATTTGTTATTTCAGTGTCATCCTTTTCCACTCCAAGGGGAGGCAGGGAATCTCTCCTGTGGTTCACCTCTAAAGCAAAGTAAAGATGTTTGCTGATTTTAAAAGTAAAACCACCGTCAAATAATATTCTATAATCCTCGCTCTTGTCTGACCTTGGCTGATAATAACCTGTACCGGAAAAAGTAAGAGTCTCATTTATTTTAAATTTCATGGACAGGTAATTAGTAAGCCTTGTGTACCTTGTAGTTATGTTAGGGGTGAGATTTAAGACCTCCCTCTCCCTCATTGCTCCAAGACCTAAATGTACACTATAATTGCCTTTGTCTTTTAATAGGGCAAACCTTAAACCACCTCCGCCTAGGCGACGGTCCAGAAGTAATGTGAAATCGTTATATTCTTTCTGAATAAAAACTTCAGATATTACACTCGCCCTGATTGGCACCATTAGCCTTAGATGGGCAAACCCCTTGTCCATATAGAGGGAGTCGGACTTCTTGCCCCTTTTCTCGGAGACTACTAAAAATGCATCAAAAGACTTGGAACGATAGTCGGTCCTCAGGGATGCCTTACGGCTTTCAATCTCTGTATTCCCGCTTGCCTCATAAAATGAATATGCCAAAGTCGAATCAAAACCGCTTTTATCTTCGCCGCCGCGAAGGGTCTCAATGTTGACTGTAGCAAAAACCGCCTTTGGAAAAGTCAGGCTCATAAAAAATAACGAAGCTATTACAGCATATATATTAAAACTATTTTGTTTCACACAAAAACCCTTTCTAATGCTCTATATAATAACAAAAGACCAAAACTTTCAATTTCATGAAGACATTATATATAGAGAGCAGAGAGATTACAAAAACAATTTACTGGTATATCTCATAAATAGAGATTAAAATTAACCTATGGCAGAACCTCTAAAAAATATGTACGACAAAACCTTTATCGATGCCCTCGCAAAGATAATAACTAAAGCCTACCCTAAATTTGACTCCAAAAAATTTAAAAAGGCTATTTTCACCAAAGACTGGGACTCAAAGGAACTTAAAGAGAGGATGAGACATATATCCCTTTCCCTCCATGAAGTACTTCCCAAGGATTTCGTTAAGGCAGTTAAGATATTAAAAAAAGTGGCGTCAGATAAAAACTCAGAAGCAATTAACAGCGTAGGTTTTGAGTTAATGATTCTCCCCGACTATGTTGAGGTTTACGGAACTAACCATTGGACAGAGTCCATAGATGCTCTTGAAAGTTTTACTAAGGTCGCTAGCGGCGAGTTTGCAGTAAGACCTCTTATCATAGAGAATCCAAAAAAGATGATGAAGGTTATGCTTAAGTGGTCAAAGGATAAAAACCTGCATGTAAGAAGACTTGCCTCTGAGGGGTGCCGACCGCGCCTTCCCTGGGCAATGGCGCTTCAAATGTTTAAGAGTGATTCTTCTATGGTTAACAATATGGTGCTGCCTATTTTAGAGAACTTAAAAAACGACACTGAACTATATGTTCGCAGGTCAGTAGCAAATAACTTAAATGATATTTCAAAAGACCACCCAAAGCTTGTTATTAAAATTTTAAAAAGGTGGAAAAGAATTAAATCTCATGACATGAAGTGGCTTATTAAACATAGTCTTAGAACATTAGAGAAGGCTGGCAATCACGACGCTCTGACCCTGCTTGGATATTCTCCAAAGGCAAAAGTAAAAGCAAAACACTTTAAAATAGACAAATCGAAAGTTAAATTAGGAGAGAGTTTAGGCATGTCATTAACCCTGACTTCTACTTCTAAAATGCCGGAAGATGTAGTAATTGATTATATAATAATGCATCAAAAAGCTAACGGAAAACTATCGCCAAAGGTTTTTAAATGGGGCAAAAAAACTATTTCTAAATATAAAAACTTAGAACTAACCAAAAACCACCCCATAAAAGAAATCAGCACCAGAAAATATCATCCCGGCCACCACGAAGTACACATACAGGTAAACGGCAAAGTCATCGCAAAAGAAAGATTCCACCTGCAAACATGACCCACTCGCCGTGGGGGACAATTTCGGTGGCACCTCAATATTAACAACTTCTTTAAGTATTGATGCTTGTTAGTCTTTTAGAAAAGTGTCGCAGACACCTCTTTAGGAGTTTTGACGAAGTCCCAGTGAGTTGCCGTCTGGGTCTTTAAAAAATGCCAGAGATACTCCTTTACCTGCGCTACTAACCTTTGAAACAGACAGACCGTTTTTTTCGAGACTCTCTTTAGTCTGCTCAATATCTTTTACAGAAAAAGTTATAACCGCCTCACCTGTGCCTGTAGGAGTGTTCTGACTAAGCCCTATGGCTACACCGCCTATATTAGTGTTAAGTTGTGCCCACACACCTGGAACATAATATTTATCATCAGACTCCAGACCGAGCATCTCTGTGTACCACTTTATACTGGCATCTAAATCAGAAACATTTATCTTTGCAAGCAAAGCATACTCTTCAAAAATATCTTTTATTTTCATTACTACCTCCTAGTGTCTGCGACCGGCGAGTCGCCGGAGACAGTTTTTAAAAACATGTACTTCCAAAAATTTTACCAAACTAGTTTACGCTTAGGTGCTACCCATAAACGGGTGGAGCGTCACGCTCCCAGAAGTCATCCTTGGGTGATTATATCATAACGCATTTTGGCTCTCATTAATCGGTAGCCCTTGGATTCTTTTAAACCTGTGGCAGTCTCTCCTGTTATGTAGAAATAAATCATCCTTGCCCTGACCATAGCTGCTATGTCGTCTATGTCTTTATCAAGGAGGAGTTTGTATATAATATCCAGTCGTTTTTCGTCCACATCTTTCATTGCCGATGCCGCGCCCTTATCAGTCATTGCCCAGCTTCTAATTGCCGGGTCATAGGCATCAGGTTCAAAGTTATTGATGTATTTCATTAACTCCCAGAGCTTGTCTACCTCAGCGCCCTCTTTATCGGTATCTAGCAGATTTTCCAAAAAACCTACTAACCCTTCAGTATGTTTTTCTTTCCAAAAATTAAGCAGTTCTTTTAATAAAGCCGGTCGATCCTTAAAATGCCAATAAAAACTTCCCTTGGTTATACCTATTTTTTTAGCCAGTGGTTCTACATACACCCCTTCCACACCTTCAGTTTTAAGTGTCTCTAAGGCCGCCTCTAACCAATCGTTTTTTCCTAGTCGTTTCTTTACTTTTAATTTGAGTGGTTTTTTCTTAATATTCTTCTCTGTCATCGGCATAATAAAACCTCTCTTTTACTTAATTAGAATTAATACCTATATCCATACGCTACCGTATGGATATAGTACCCCTGTCAGTTTAAATTGTCAAGTTATATGGATTTGGTATTTTTTGAAGTAAAATCGAAAAGAATCTGGACTTGCTACAGGCATATAAAGTAATCTATTGATTGAATACTCTTTAACTTTACCAAGAATACCATATTGAACAAAAATTATCAAAACTCTTGAGATATAATGAAGCCATCTACTAAAAAACTAAAATCCAAACTAGACAAACTAGTCAAAAAATACGACAAAACCTACCTGGAAAGCGACCCATTAATGTTCCCCCGCCGCTACTCATCCAACAGGGACCGGGAAATAGTTGGCCTCATCTCGGCTGTCCTTGCCTATGGGCAAGTTAAAATAATTCAAAACAGTATCGAAAAAATTCTAAAAATTATGGGCCAAAATAAAATGACCCCCTACAAATTCACAATGAACTTTCTCCCCTCAAAAAATAGCTCACTCTTCAAAGACTTCAAACATCGCTTTAACGATGGTCGGGACATATCGGCACTTATCTATTACATGAGACAAATGATAGAAAAAAGCGGATCCATAGGAGCCTTCTTTGCAGAAGGCTATAATAAAGACCACTCAAACATAAAAGAGGCACTTACAAGTTTCACAGAAAGAACTCTAGAACTAGACACAGATAACTTATACAATAGTAATAAAAATACTGGTAAGAAGTTACCCAAAGATGCAACTGTAAGGTTTTTCTTCTCATCACCTACAGGAGGAAGCACCTGCAAGAGACTTAACCTCTATCTTCGCTGGATGGTTAGGAGCGACTCTAACCTTGCAGAAGACAAACAAATCGACTTTGGCATTTGGAAAAAGATTCCCCCATCAAAACTTGTAATCCCCGTAGATACTCACATAGCCCGCCTCTCAAAAAACCTGGGTCTAACCTCCAGGGCAACCACTAACTGGAAAATGGCAGAAGAGATAACAGAAGAACTTAAAAAACTCGACCCCTCTGATCCAATAAAATACGACTTTGCCATATGCAGGCTCGGCATACTGGATGAATGTCCAAAAAAGAAAGACCTCACAAAATGTTCTAAGTGCCTGATAGAAGAAGTGTGCATACTCTAATTGACTTTATTGACTTTAATGGCACTTGTGAGGTAACATTTTCACTCTAAGCAGCATATACTATTAGGAACAGGTACTGACAATGAATATCGAAGAGGCATTTGCCCTCGTACAAACAGACATAGATAAAGTGGAAGCAGGTTTTAAAATTAACCTGAACAGCCAGGTTCCCCTTATACGCAAGGTTGGTGAGTACATCTTATCTAGCGGAGGCAAGCGCTATCGCCCTCTTATGCTGCTCCTATCGGCTCGCCTATGCAAGTACTCGCCTGATGAGTCTCAAAAACATATTGAACTTGCCCAGGTCGTAGAGTTTCTCCACACTGCCACACTCCTCCATGACGATGTAGTAGATAACGCAGACCTTCGCCGGGGAGAAACCTCAGCCAACAGAGTCTGGGGAAACGGAGCAAGCGTACTATGCGGGGACTACCTCCTAAGCAAGGCCTTCCATATGGCAGTAGCATCCAAGCACTTAGAAATCTTAAATGTAATCTCCTCTGCTACAACAAGCATGGCAGAAGGAGAAGTACTGCAGCTTATAAACCACAACGACATAGAAACAACAGAGGCAAGCCACCTGCAGGTAATTACAAATAAAACCGCCGTACTGTTCGACGCAGCATGCAGGGTGGCGGGAATACTGGCAAAAGCTCCAAAGGAACAGCTAAACGCCCTCTCCACCTATGGAATGGACTTAGGGATTGCATACCAATTAATAGACGACTGTCTTGACTATACATCCACACAAAGCGACCTGGGAAAACCCATAGGTAACGACTTAACAGAAGGCAAGGTAACCCTGCCGCTAATAGAAGCATTTAAAAATGCCTCACCGGATGAGAAAAAAATCATCAAAGATGCAATCGAATCGCCGGAGGTAACAAAAGAAACACTGGAAGAGGTTATAACAATAATAAACAAATATAAGGGCATCGATATTACAATGAAAAAAGCAGAGGACAGAATAGACAGTGCAAAAAAAGCCTTAGATGTATTCGACCCGTCGCCTGAGAAGGACGCAGCAATAGCAGTGGCAGACTATGTAATATCACGCACCCACTAGGCAGGGGTGCCCCCTGCACGCAGTTAAAGGTACATCGTGTTATTAAATATCAACCCTATTGCTTATAATATTAATTTATAAAATTGCATCCAACCGCAGGTTGGTCAGGGACATAGTGTTAGTTAACTAGTTGGTTTAAATAACTGTGTACCATAAATTCGGTCAAGCAGTGACTGCTACGCGGGACGCTTGTGACGCTGGACTCGTTTAGAGGAACACCATGCAGTCAACTTACTTGTTTAAAATACGGAAGGTCATTTCAAATAGTGGAACTTAAAACAAAAACAAAAAAAGTATTAGCCATATTAGAAAAAAGATATACTAAACCTCAAACAGCGCTTAACTCATCTAACACCTTTGAGCTTTTAATAGCCACAATCTTGTCTGCCCAATGCACAGACAAAAGGGTAAACCAGGAAACCCCTGCTCTATTTAAAAAATATAAAAAACCGGCAGACTATGCAAAGGCAAAACTTCCGTCCCTGGAGAAAGACTTAAGCTCCATAAACTTCTTCCGCAATAAAGCTAAATCCATTCAAGGATGCACTTCCATGTTAGACGAGGACTTTGGAGGCAAAGTCCCCAAGACAATTGAAGAACTCACAAAACTCCCCGGGGTTGGCAGAAAAACAGCTAACATCATACTAGGTAATGCCTTCGGAATTCAGGCCCTGGCAGTAGATACCCATGTAAAAAGAGTTGCTACCAGACTTGGGCTGACCACCAACTCAAACCCGGACAAAATCGAGGCTGATCTAACCAGCATAATACCAGAGAAAAATTGGACTAACACTACCCATTGGCTCGTTTTCCATGGCAGAGAGGTCTGTAATGCAAAAAAACCCAAATGCGGCGAGTGCAAACTAACAAGCTATTGCGATTATTTTCAATCAGTGGTACAAAAGTAGTAGTGATTTTTCAAGGTTATTAGGACTTTACCAACTATACAATACAAATAATTTTATATATTTATTTTAAGGAGGATTTTTCATGGCTTTAATGGACGGTAAAAAAGCACTTGTATGCGGAGTGGCAAACGAGAAGAGTATTGCATGGGCAATTGCCAACAAGCTAAAAGAGGAAGGTGCTGACCTTTGTTTTACCTATGCAGGAGATGCCATGGAAAGCCGCGTACGCCCGCTGGCCGAAAAAATCGGAGCTTCCTTATGCCTCCCTTGCGATGTTACAAATGACGAAGAAATCGACGGAGTATTCGAATCAATAAAAAACGAGTGGGGACACCTGGACACACTAATCCACGCCATAGCATTTGCAAACCGTAACGACTTAAAAGGCGACTTTCTAAATACATCTCGCGACGGGTTCAAGCTTGCCATGGATGTTAGCGCCTACTCGCTGGTTGCACTCTCCCGCGGAGCTGCCCCTCTAATGGAAGGCCGCGGCGGCACAGTAACATGCATGAGCTACCTGGGAAGCGACAGAGTTATCAAAAATTACAATATAATGGGTGTTGCAAAAGCAGCTCTCGAATCAAGCGTCCGTTACCTATCTGCAGACATGGGTAAAATAGGCGTAAGAGTAAACGCAATCTCGGCAGGGCCCATAAAAACCCTGGCAGCAAAAGGAATCTCCAAATTTGAAGACATACTGAGAATCGTAGAAGAAAGAGCACCTCTGCACAAAAATGTCACCATAGAAGATGTAGCAGGCACAGCACTCTACTTATCATCAGACCTATCCAACGGAGTAACAGGCGAGATTATCTATGTAGATTCAGGATTCAACATAATCGGAGTCTAGGGCATGATGCCCTTTTCTTCGGCCCTTCGGGGCTAGCATTAAGAAAATTTATGAAGTAGTTTTTGTAGGGTGGGCATTGCCCACCTTTTTTTATATCAATTAGAAATAATCCAATGAAGCTAATAGCCGACCTTCACATACACAGCAAATACTCTGGTGGTACAAGTAAACATCTCTCCCTCGATACTCTATCCCTTTGGGCTAACCGCAAGGGTGTAAACCTGATTTCCACCGGAGACATACTCCACCCCGCGCATTTCGAAGCAATTAAAAAAACTCTAAACCCATGCCCCTATGGCAATGAAGGTTTTTATATTCATAAAGATGAGAAACCAAACTCTCCCCTTAGGTTTATCCTCACAGGCGAAGTTAGTAACATATACATGCAAAGCGGAAGGCTGAGAAAAGTTCATAATGTAATCTTTGCCCCCTCTATAGAAGTTGCTCGAAAACTACATAGCGCATTAGGCAAGTACGCAAACCTTGAGCTAGATGGAAGACCTATCTTTGAATTCCCCTGCTCGGAGCTTGTTAAAATTGTACTGGATGTATCAGAGGACTGCCTGATTGTGCCAGCCCACTCATGGACTCCGTGGTACTCACTCTTTGGTAGCCGTGCAGGTTTTGACTCACTGGAAGAATGTTTTGGCGACTACAGCAGGCACATATACGCAATCGAAACAGGCCTTGACTCTACGCCTGAGATGAACCGCCGAGTGAGCGGGTTAGACAACATTACACTGCTATCTAACTCCGATGCCCACTCACCATCAAAGGTTGGGAGGGAGGCTAATGTTTTTGAAGTTCCAGAATTTAGCACAGGCAAAACCGGTTATGAAGATATAATAGAAATTATAAAAACCAGAAAAAACTTTCTTTATACAATAGACTTCTTCCCGGAAATTGGTAAATACTATAATGACGGTCACAGGAACTGCGGAGTAAACCTATCTCCAAAAGAAAGTGACTCACTAAATAATATTTGCACCAAGTGCGGCAAGGAACTAACTCTTGGAGTTTTAAATAGAATCGAAAAACTCTCCGACAGGCCAAGTGACTATAACCACCCGGACCAGATACCAACTAAACTAATTGCGCCGCTTGAAATGATTATAAGCTCTGCCCTTGGAGTGGGGGTTAAATCAAAAGCCGTGCAAAATGAATATTTAAAACTCATAAACTTAGGAGGTAACGAATTTAATATTTTACTGGATACATCAGAAGATGAGTTACTAACAATCACCTCTTTTAAAATAACCGAAGCAGTTAAAAAAATGCGCAGAGGTGAAATAGAAATCGCCCCCGGATTTGATGGTGAATTCGGAAAAATTAACCTATTGGCTAAACAAAAAGAACAAATGAATCTTTTATAACCAACCTGCGGTTGGGTGTCTGCGACACATTATTAATAAAACTATGTCTCAAAGATTTCAGCAAATTAATTAATACTAAGGTGTACCTGAAATTGCGTCCAGGGGTCAGCCCTGGTCCGGCGTCACGCCGGCAGATTGACTAAACCCCAATTTTTTGGTACAATGCACTTACATTCGAAATGGATCTTTGTCTCAGAGCAAACCGCGGGAAACCACGGGACGCAGAGTGTCGGAGCTAATGGGGGCGTATTGGAAAAACAATTTCCTAACAACATACACCCAAACTAAGCTGGCCGTACCGCCAAAGGAAATTAATCCTGTGGGCGGTTTTTTTATGTCTTTTTCTCATCAAAACCTCCCCCGGAAACCTACCAAGGTAGAAAGGTCCAAAATAATGAGCAACAATTTTGCCATACAAAGAGCCATTGAACTGGTCAGAGAAGAAGAGTACAAAAAAGCGCTATACATCTTTGAAGAATATTCCTACTCCCCCCAGACTCCAGCTGAAATAACATTCCTAGCACTTGCAGAATCAATAGTTAAAAACACCTACCGCTCTTCAGTGGATAGATGCGTCGTTGCACTGGAGCAGTGGCCAACTAATGCAGACATATATTTAAACCTTAGCACAATACTACTTCACGCAGGGAGGCGAGACTTAGCAGCACTTAAACTTGAGCGTGGTCTTAAATATCACCCGGACCATTATGGTCTTAAAAAACTTCATAGAAAAATTGGAGTGAGAAGGCAGCCACTCCTACCTTTTTTGTCTCGCAACAATAAGGTAAACATTCTGGCAGGTAAAATTACATCTTCTGCTAGAGCAAGACTTGCTGCCTAAAAATACACTTTTTCCACCTTTTCACCCCGCCGCACCACGACAGTCAACAGAACCTCCCCTGTTGACAATGCTAGTAATTTGGGGCATAAGATAGCTAGGTCTTATGCCCCAAATTCTTTTTTGAAACAAAACACACCAAACATGACAGATAAAACAAAACGACATTTAATAGTTATAACTATTACTGCAATTTTAGCCATAACTCTCAAATCCATCAGGGAGACTGCCGGTTGGGATCTGGCAATGCACACATGGAACAAAGCCCTTGGCGACTTGAGCATTATCTACATTATGACAACCCTCGCCATAGGAGCTACTACAAAAATCCAACCAAAACTCAACAAACTGCTCCCCTGGGCAAGACCAATAGGGATTTGGTCTATGGCCCTTGCTCTCGGTCATATAATAATTGTAATTGGCGGATGGGACAATTGGAATATTCCAATATTATTTGGTTTTACAATAGTTAAAAGCGGCACCTTGGAATTCACCATGCCCGGTTTTAGTTTTGCAAACATTACAGGGCTCATTGCTACCCTCTTTGGACTGACCCTTCTGGCCACTTCCAATGATTTTTCTATTAATAAACTTGGCTTCAAGGGTTGGAAGTACCTGCAGCAAAGGTGCGTTCATCTTTTATATATTCTTGCAGCTCTACATACATTTTATTTCCTCTATTTTTTCTACTACAGCTACGGGAGACAAACCCCTCCGCCTAACTTTTTTATCACACTCTTTCCCATAATAATTGTACTGCTTTTTATAAGCCATTGCCTTTCATTTTATAAAGTCATAAAAAACAAATAACTCTTACAAATCAATCACTTACACAACAAATATATTCCCGACTAATATAGTCAAGAATTCTCTTGAAATTACTTTCCAAAAATGCAAAAATATAAAGCTCTATAATAAGATAATATCAATACACCTGCTAAGTGTGTGTATATTAAGGATAGAAATGCCAAATACAAATGACATAAACGAATATAAGGGCTTTTACAATATTCCCGAAGAGGTACTAAAAGATATTTCTAATTTCAGGGGGGAAATTGAAAAATTTATAGCCGGCGAAATAGACCCGGACAGGTTTAAACCCTACAGGGTATCTCGCGGCGTTTACTCGCAAAGAGGCCAAAAATCTTATATGATTCGCATAAAAGTGCCAGGGGGAGGCCTTATGCCACACCAGATGGTTAAGATTGCCGAACTTGCTGATAAATACGGCAACTCTGAACCCCATGTTACAGACCGTCAGGATTTTCAAATTCATTGGGTTCAATTAAAAGACACCCCTACCATACTTGAAGAACTTGCAACAGTAAGCCTCACCACAAAAGGCGGAGGAGGAAATACAATACGCAATATAACAGCCAGCCCCTTTGCAGGAGTAAGCCCCGATGAAGCTTTTGATACATCACCCTATCCTGTAGCAATGACAGAGCATTTTTTAACAAATCCAAAGTCATTTAAACTGCCAAGAAAGTTTAAGTTTGCCTTCTCCGGCTCTTCTGAGGACTCTGCCTATGCAACTATGCAGGATGTTGGGTTCATTGCAAAAATAAAAAATATCAATGACAATCCCGTAGAAGGCTTTCGCGTTTATGTAGGCGGAGGCATGGGAGCAAAAAGCAGGGTCGGTGACCTACTGCATGACTTTGTTCCTGTAGATGAAGTTATCTATATAAGCGAAGCAATAGTTAACCTATTTGACGCTCATGGAAACAGAAGAAACAAACATCAGGCAAGGTTAAGATTTCTTATAGAAAAAATCGGTTTAGATGAGTTTAAAAAATTATACGAAATTGAGCTTGGAAAAGTAAAAGCCGCTGGTGAGATGAAACTAAACCTTCGCCCACTGCCAATGCCAAGAAACATTAAAGACCCAAGTAAAACTAATACAGATGTAGCAATAGACACACCTGGTTTTAATGACTGGTTTGAGTCAAATGTAGCGCCTCAAAAACAAATTGGCTACTACAGTGCAAAAATAAAACTCCACATAGGAGACGTAACATCAGAGCAGTTAACTCGCCTTGCGTCTATAATTGAAAATGTTGGCGAAGGCACAATAAGAAACATGCAGGGGCAAAACATCCTTGTTCGCTACCTGGTTAAAGAAGAACTGCCCCAGCTTTATAACGGCCTTGTAGATATTGGACTTGCAGAAAACGGCGCCGGCGGAGTTGAAGATATACTATGCTGCCCGGGAGCTTCCAGCTGTAACCTGGGAGTTTGTCTTTCAAAAAACATGAGTACCGTAATATCACAAAATTTAAAAGCGTCGGACTTACCTTTAGACGAAATTGATGTAGATATCAAAATCAGCGGTTGCCCTAACTCCTGCGGTCAACACCCTATCGGAGGCATAGGACTCTTCGGCGTATCTCGCGGAACAGGTGATGGCAGAAAAGCGCCATTTTATAATGTAATGGTAGGGGGCAGGGTAGAAGAAGGCAAAACTCGCTTAGCAGAAAGTATCGGGTTTATTCCATCTAAGAAAATGCCAAAGGTTATAGAAAAAATGCTCGGCAAATATCTAGAAGAAAGAAATGACGGTGAAGACTATCATTCTTACTTAGACAGAATCGGTTTTGATTCATTTAAAACTCTTATCAAAGAAAATGGAAAAGTTTCTACCTACGCTGAAGACCCAAGTATGTTTACTGACTGGGGAGCTCCTGAAGAGTTCTCACTATCAGGTCTTGGCCCAGGGGAATGTAGCGCCGGTGTTTTTGATATGATAGACACAGACTTAAAAGATGCAGCCGCATACTTAGATGAAGTCAGAGCTGCAATCAAAGGCGGCAATATAGACGAAGATACATCTGACGCGCTTCGCCGAGCACTTATTACAGCAGCACGCGCCCTTCTTATCTCACAGGGGCTTGAGCCGGAGACAGATGTTCTGGCACTACGGGAGTTCGAAAAGAACTTTGTAGAAGCAGGATACATTGACGAAAAGTATAAAGGTCTTGAGATGAGAGCAGAGCTCTACGCCTCCGGCGGGCTAAACGAAAAAGGTCTCTCCGGCGGCGTGGATTTAGTAAGCGGTCTCATAGAAGATGTTACAGCACTTTATAACTCTCTTGATGATTCTCTAACCTTTAAAGGTGCACCAAAAAAAGAATCAAAAGAAACACCGGCAGAAAATGCTCCAGCCGGCAGCGAAGCTAGTGACGCAGGGACGGACCAATTCATGGACCTACGAGGAGTAAAGTGCCCAATAAACTATGTTAAGGCAAAGATAAAACTAGAAGGTATGGAAACAGGTAAAACCCTGCTTTTATACTTGGACGATGGTGAGCCAATTCAAAATGTTCCGACAAGCCTTAAAAACGACGGGCAGAACATTTTAAAACAAGAACAAGTATCTGACGATACTTACTTTGAACTCATAGTACGCAAGCAGACATGAAGCCTGCACCCAATTTCGGGTGCACCGTGCAGTTAACTTGTTTTTTTAATTATTAACACTTTCCTGTCTTTTAGAAAAGTGTCGCAGACACCAGTTTAGCCATCATGGCTAAAATTACCGTAAGGTAATCTCATAAACCAACCCTAACAAGTGGGCAAGCTAACTAAGTTAGCTTGCCCACTTTTCTGTTACCATATAATTATGAAATACAAAAACCCTATACCAACAGCAGACCGGCGTATCGCCGGAGATAATTATTAAAAAACATTGCTCATTTTTTTGTGCAATGCTAATATTTCCGTCATGTGCTACAAAAATCCAATACCAACCGTTGACATTATTATTGAAATCGATAACCAAATTGTTTTAATCGAAAGAAAATTTGAGCCCCACGGTTGGGCGCTGCCCGGCGGGTTTGTAGATTATGGAGAGTCTCTGGAAGATGCGGCAGTAAGAGAAGCTAAAGAAGAAACCAGCCTTGATGTAGAGCTCACAAAACAACTACATACATATTCGGACCCCTCAAGGGATAAAAGAAAACACACGATAAGCACTGTCTTTATTGCCAAAGGCAGAGGAACTCTTGAAGCCAAAGATGATGCAAAGAACGCAGAACTATTCACAAAGGATACTCTCCCCACCACACTTTGTTTTGACCATGAAAAAATTTTAATTGATTACTACAAACACAAAAAAGCAGCTCCTTAAAAAAAGAAGCTGCTTTTTATATTTAATACAAGTCTATCACTCATACTCTTTCTATACCTCTATTTAGATATAAAACTATGTAACTTCCGCGGCGTTACTGAAATTGCCCCGCGGCGAGCGGTTAGGCATCTCTTTGTACTAGACCTGAAACCTGTTTTGTTGCCTGAGATACGATTAACTCGCCATCTGCAACAATTTTGTGCCAAACATCTTTTGGCGCCAGAACTACACATCCGGGAGCAAGTTTAACTTCCTCTTCTGTACCTGCGTCCAAATAGAATGTACCTGTACCTTCATGTACATAAAAAAGCTGGTCCCCTGTTGGGTGTTTATGATAATCAAGAACTTGCCCTGCTTTAAAGTAATATGTATCGTGAGACAACTCGTCTGTTTTCATATGGGTTACTTTCTTAACAGCGTCATCTGAGAATTCCTTTTTTTCAACTACATTTACTGCTTCCATGCGGTGTTTCCTCCTTGTCAATTGTACTACTCTTTTTAGTTTCTACTTAACTTTTACAGAGAGAAAGCCTATAACCTGAAACCCTGTAAGACCTTATAATATAAGGGATTTTAGCCATCTTGTCAAGGGTTTAGCCGCTCCTCATTTACTGCTTAAATCAGCCATCTGTGGACAGAGGAGGAGCCGGAACCAATCAAACTATTGATAAGAAGCACTAATTTATGTTATCTTAATTGCTTCGCTTAACGAATTTAAGGAGTATATAGGCAAAGTGGCAATTACAAAAGACGATGTAGTAAAAGTAGCAGGGCTTGCAAGGCTCAATATTACAGATGAAAAGGCAGAGGTCTTTACCACTCAGCTTGCTCGTATCTTAGAGCATGTAGAAAAGCTAAGTGAAGTGGATACCGTCGGTGTTGAGCCTACCACTTCAACTGTGCCTCTAGTACCACATATGAGAGAAGACAAAGTTAAAGAGTCACTGCCTAATGAAGAGGCACTTAAAAACTCTGCCTCTATTGATAATGGAAGTTTTAAAGTACCAAAAATAATAGAGTAACAAATCAACATGTTAGTTATTAAACTATAATAACCAAAAAAATATAAGAGCCACCTATAACTAAAAGTATGAACCTAACTGAACTTACAATAAAAGAACTTTCCGAAAAGCTTGCCTCAAAAGAAGTCACTTCTGTAGAAGTAACTCAGGCGTTTCTTGACCGCATAGAAGCGACTGACCCAAAGGTACATGCCTTTGTTACTGTCATTAAAGAAGAGGCTCTTGCCGAGGCTGCTCTTCAGGATAAAAAAATAGCCGAAGGTAATTCTACTCCTCTAACCGGCATACCAATGGCAGTGAAAGATATTTTCTGCACCAAAGGTATTAAAACAACTTGTTCTTCAAAAATGCTTGAGAACTTCATTCCTCCCTATGACGCAACTATAATTAAAAAATTAAAAGAAGCCGGAGTAGTAATCATCGGCAAACTCAACATGGACGAATTTGCCATGGGTTCTTCTACAGAAAACTCTGCATTTTTTCAAACTCTAAACCCCTGGGATTTAACTAGAGTACCGGGGGGGTCTAGCGGAGGGTCTGCCGCAGCAGTGGCCTCGGATATGACACCTGCCTCTCTCGGCACTGACACAGGCGGGTCAATACGCCAACCGGCAGCATGCTGCGGGATAGTCGGAATGAAACCGTCTTACGGAAGAATTTCAAGATATGGAATGATTGCCTTTGCATCATCCCTTGACCAATGCGGCCCATTAACCAAAACAACATACGACTCTGCTCTTCTTTTAAATGCTCTCTGCGGTTATGATGAAATGGATTCTACAACCATAGACGACAGAGAAATTGAAGCAATTGATTTCACCAGCGGTATTGAAAGCGGTGTTAAAGGGCTTAAAATTGGCCTTCCTAAGGAATATTTTATAGAGGGGCTTGACCCTGATGTAGAAAAATCCGTTAGAGAAGGTATAGACAAACTTGTAGAATTAGGCGCAGAGGTGGTGGACATAAGCCTGCCTCACACAGAATACGCCGTAAGTGTTTATTATGTAGTAGCCACTGCCGAGGCGTCCAGTAACCTTGCTCGCTTTGACGGGGTAAAGTACGGACTTCGCGTTGATGACGGCAGCGGTTTATTGAATATGTACAAAAACTCTCGCACAGAGGGATTCGGCGAAGAAGTAAAAAGAAGAATCATGCTCGGCACCTATGTACTAAGTTCCGGTTATTATGATGCCTATTACAAAAAAGCATCGGAAGTCAGAACTCTTATTAAACAGGACTTTGAAGAAGCATTTAAAAAGTGTGATGTGATTATCACTCCAACATCTCCAACTACGGCTTTTAAAATCGGCGAGAAGGTAGCAGACCCCCTTACAATGTATTTATCCGATGTGTTTACACTGTCTGCGTCACTTGCCGGTATTCCCGGAATAAGCATTCCCTGCGGGATAGGGGTATCAGATAATGGCAATATGCCCATAGGCATGCAAATCATAGGCCCTTCTATGGACGAGAAAATTGTTTTAAGAACTGCCCATACTTTTGAGCAGGCAACTGATTGGCACAAAAAGAAAGCCGATGTATAAGGAATCAATAAACAAGTTTACAGCAATAGAACTTAATTAATTAACACCAGAAACTAATATAGAATAAGGTGCCACCGAAAATTAAAGACATATAAACAAGTTTACAGCAATAGAGCTTATTAATTAACATTAGTAACTACGAAATAATCAGAAAGCCACCGATAATTGAAAAAAAAGTATGAACCGGTTATAGGACTAGAAGTCCACTGCCAAATGGCAACAGAGTCAAAACTCTTTTGTGGGTGCAGTACTAAGTTTGGCGCAGAGCCTAATACTCAAACCTGCCCGGTTTGCCTTGGTATGCCCGGGGCCCTGCCTGTAATAAATGAGCAGGCAGTAGAGTTTGCAGTTATGATGGCACATGCAACCAACTGCACAATTAATTAT
Organism: uncultured bacterium; assembly: GCA_965371285.1. GTDB lineage: Bacteria > Desulfobacterota > GWC2-55-46 > GWC2-55-46 > DRQE01 > CBDUXU01. Next base: position 33,379 of record CBDUXU010000004.1, read on the forward strand.
AACAGCGTATTTGCGAGAAAAAATTATTTCTACCCCGACCTTCCTAATGGTTATCAGATTTCTCAATATGACAAACCTTATGCCGAACACGGGTACCTTGAAATAGAAGTGCCCTCCGGTCCAAATGGTGCAGGTGAGCCTTATAAAAAACGCATAGGCATTACCCGTATCCACATGGAAAACGACGCAGGAAAACTTAACCACGGAGAAGGCTCGGACTCAGACTTCTCATTTGTAGATCTCAACAGAACAGGAATGCCCCTTATGGAGATAGTAAGTGAACCGGAGATTGAAACCCCCGAAGAAGCTGCTGCTTACATGAAAGCCCTGCACGACATTATACTCTACACCGGCGTATCAGACGGTAACATGGAAGAAGGCTCTCTCAGATGCGACGCCAATGTATCACTAAGGCCTGTGGGGCAAAAAGAATTCGGCACAAGAACAGAAACAAAAAACCTTAACTCTTTTAAGTTCGTAAAAGACGCTATCATCTATGAAATGGCTCGCCAGGAAGAAGCACTTGAAAACGGCGAAAAGATTGTGCAGGAAACAAGACTCTATGATTCCGGGAGGGGTATTACAAAGTCCATGCGTAGTAAAGAAGAAGCTCATGACTATCGTTACTTCCCTGACCCGGACCTGCTCCCTCTTATAATAGACGAGAAGGTTTCAGAAGAAATAAAGAAAAACCTACCGGAACTTCCTATGGC
>CBDUXU010000005.1:0-32679 GCA_965371285.1 uncultured bacterium
CTGGAACCTTTAACTCCTACGAAGGCTCCAACTGGATCTACATCGGGGTTGTTACTCATAACGGCAATTTTTGCCCTCTCCCCCGGCTCTCTGGCAGCGCCTTTTACCTCTACAATGCCTTCGTAAATTTCAGGAACTTCCATCTGGAAGAGTTTTATCAAAAACTCGGGGTGGGAACGGCTTAAAGTAACCTGGGGGCCTCTTGCTTCACTGTTTACGGAAATAACAACTCCCCTAATGCGCTCGCCCTGGCGGTAACCTTCTCTTCGTACTTGTTCTTTTTTAGGGATGATTGCCTCTGCCCTGCCTAAATCCACTATTATGTCGCCTCTATCAAACCTTTGGACAATACCTGTTACAATTTCGCCTTTTTTCTCAGTGTACTCTTCAAATACAATATTTCTTTCTGCCTCGCGAACTTTCTGAATAATAATCTGCTTTGCAGTTTGAGCGTCAATCCTACCAAACTCTTTTGCGTCTAATTTAAAACCAAGACTGTCACCAAGCTCCGACTCGGGGTCATTCTCCAGCGCCTCTTCAAGTGTAAGTTCCAAGTCAGGGTCTTCAACTTTTTCTACAACAGTTTTAAAAACAAAAAGTTCTATCTCTCCCTCTTCTTCATCAAAGTGAGCTTCTATTGCCTTTGTAGTTCCAAATCTTTTTTCTGCTGCCTTAAGCATAGCAGACTCCAAGGCACTAATAAGGATTTCTTTTGTAATTCCCTTATCCTTGCCTACCTGTTCTATTATGTTTGTTAAATCAAAAGCCATACTGCCCTCCAAAATTATTCAAAATATTAAATTAAATTTCCATGTCTAGTCTTGCTTTTTTAATATTAGCAAGCTCTACAATCCAACTAACTCCCTCAGAGTCCTCTAAGACAACCCTGCCTTCGGAAACCCCTGCTATTACAGCCTTGAAATTCTTTCTTCCATTTATAGGCTGATTGGTAGATAAAACTACCTTCTCTCCCTTGAACCTTAAAAAATCTTTTTCCTTCTTTACCGGCCTATTTATACCGGGACTGGAAACCTCTAAGTTATAATTGCCTGGTACTACTTCTTCAACATCCAGGATTGTACCAAGCTGTCTGCTTATTTTTGCGCAATCATCTACTGTAACGCCGCCGTCTATATCTACCTTATCTATGTAAATCCTAAGTACCTGTTCGCCGTGTTCCGATACATACTCGACATCTACTACCTCGCAGGATAACTCCCGAGCTACCGGCTCTGCAACAGATTCTACCTTATCCTCTAAACTTAATAACATCAATAAAACCCCTTAACATGAAACAAGCCACCCTTGTCTTTATTAAAAATAAAAACAATTAAAGGACAAATATATCCAAAAAAACAGGAAAGTTTAAATCCCCGGGAAGTGATAAAGGAAAGAGTATTTCCCTTATACCTGCTACAAAACCTGAAAAATCTAGCGGATTCTACTGGCAGAGTGCTTAAACTAAACTTGACTCAAAAATAGAAAAGTGGGCTAGAGCCCACTTTTCTCAAAAGACATTAAAAATTTAACATATAGGTACCTTATTTGCAAGGTTTTAATGCTAAAATACTATATAAATTCAAAAATACGCAGTTTTGCATTTCCTTGATTTACAACCCAAAGTTCGCTGGTAAGCCAATTATATGCAGCCCCTACGGGGTGATGTGAACTGTTTATTTCCTCAATGACAGTCATGTTTTTGGCATCTAATAAAACAATCCTATCGGTACTGAAAGAATCAGCAAAAATGTAATTAAAATCAGGGGTTGCAGCAATTGTGCGAATCTGACCGCCAACAAATACCTCATTAATCAGCTCTTTTGAATGGCCGTCGTAATGCCTAACATATCCGTCTCCATGAAAACTCACATACATCGTATTATCAGGCCCCATCAGTATATGCCTGGGCCTCCTGCCAACAGACTTCATAACACCCAGTTTTTTAACATTTTTTACATCAAAATAAGTTATATTATTACTGCCAAAATCGCAGACAAAACCTGTCTTGGAGTCCTCAGTGAAGGCAATCCCCCGGGGAAGCCAGCCGGTTTTGATAGTCCCATAGTTCTCCCCTGACTCTGAGTCAAGTATTGTTAGATTAGGGCCGTGCCAGTTAGCCACGCAGACCCTCTTCCCATCAGGGGTGGCTCTCAGTATTTTTGGGGTCATGGCAGTTTTTATAAAAGGTATAGAAGTTTCAATTTTTGTATTTTTTTGCTTATCTCTCAAAACAACTACCTTTCGAGAAGTCTCAAAAGGTAGTTTAAGCACGCTGCCGTCTCTGTTCTCAACTGTCACGCCATGGGCATTATGCAGCGACCTCCAAACCCTGTTACCACCGTGAGTAAAACACGTCTCTACAGGCTTTTCTTCAAATGAATCATAGCTTTTTTCACCAAGTTCTACTCTAGTAGGAGTCTTGTCATAAGTAACAGTCTTTACGACTTCGTAGGTTTCTGTGTCCATAATCCATACATTCATATCTTCTAGATTATTGATATAAGCATACTTGCCATCAGGAGTAAATTCTACGGATTTGGGAGAAGCTCCTGTGGTGATAACCTTTTTATGCCTCATCCTTCCTTGGGCAATCTTCTCGATTGCCCATGCTATTCTGGAGGTAGCAAAAAAAGCGGCCCCTGCCAGAGTAAGTTGTATAAATTTCCTTCTGCTTATCATATTTTTAACAGTCCTATTGTGATCATTTGTTAATTTTACATCAAGCACAACTTCAGTCAATAGATATTTTAAGTGTCCGGCAGCACACACTATATACTTGCAGTATAAATGTCACTTTGCTATAATTTCCTTAATTATAAAACTTTGATGGGGAGTCACCATGAAAAGAGAAAAACCTCTTAAATTTCCAAAGGTCAAAAAAATTAAAGTCACAACCATCGATCCTGAAATACATGTCCAAAACGGGCTTTTTGATGAGGGCTGCTTTGGCAGCGACTGTGAAGACATCTGCTGCCAATACGGATGTGATGTTGACAGGTCGAGCCTGAAATTAATTGAAAAGTACCGAGACAGGATTGAACCTCTAATTAAGGCAAAAATTGAAGACTGTTTTTCAACACCTCTAAAGGTTGATGATGATTACATTGACGGCGGATGGAGAGAGACATCAGTAAGGGAATCCATTGACAGGTGTATGTTCCATTTTCCCAAACAAAAAGGTTGTTCTCTGTACTATCTCCATAAAATAGAAGGACTACCAAGAAAGCTTGTACCTACAATATGCAAGACCTACCCTGTAACATGGAATAGAGGTGCCCTCTTTGTTGACAGGCCGCTTAGAAGCAGCTGCAAGTGCCTTGAAAGTACAGGAGGCAAGGAAGTTCCTTCGCTCTATGAAACACAAAAAAATGAATTAGCACTGGTTTTTGATATAAAACCAAAAACTCTTAAGGATTCCATTAAAAAAGGTGAAAAACTTAAAGAGAAGAAAAAGAAAGCTCGCTCGGTAAGCGCTAAAAAAGCAGCAGCCACAAGAATGAAAAACCAGCGTGCCGCTGGACGCAATTAAGAAAACTATACTTAAGTTAAGATTATGTTCTACTTAATTCAACATCTAAACAAAAAAAGGGCTACTGCTTAAGCAGTAGCCCTTTTTAATTAAATCATTAAAAATTAATCAAGAATCTTAACTGTCATCTCCACTCTTTCGCTTGGAAGATCGCTGGCATTTCTAGGAAGGTTGACAATCTTGTCAGCTACATCCATGCCGCTTGTAACCCTGCCGAAAACAGTATACTGTCTGTCCAGAAAAAAAGAATTCTTTATTACAATAAAGAACTGGCTTCCTGCACTATCGGGGTTCTGAGACCTTGCCATAGAGAGAATTCCTCTCTCATGCTTTATGTCATTAAACTCAGCTTTAACATTGCTGTCCGGACCACCCATGCCATAAGTAGACTTGTTATCACCTTTGGTATTTGGGTCACCACCTTGAATCATAAACCCCGGTATAACTCTATGAAAAATTGTTTTATCATAGAAACCTTCTTTTGCAAGTTTAACAAAGTTTTCCACATGCAAGGGAGCCTTGTCAGGGTAGAACTCCAATTCTATATTACCATAGGTTGTTTCAATTACTGCCTTAACTTCACTCATCGGTTTGCTTCCTTTCTTTTCTCACATATCACCGGCAAAAACTATTTCAGGTATAATCATAAAAACAAAATCTATAAAACTCAAGCCGATTTTTAACATATAGTCCTCCGTTTACTTTAATAAAAAAAACAACCATTACTGCCATCTTGCTTTAAAATTACTGTATCTCTACCTCTACCATGTCATCATCTTTTGGGGCGCCGCCTGTACCGTAGAGGGTTATCTTTTCCGCTACTTCTCTATAGCTAGAGTCCATTTCATTTACGGCGTTAAACATTCCCCTTGCTTCATCACTCTTTCCGCCGGCCTCATAAGTTAAACCTAACTCATACATTATAGCTTTTCTTTCCTCTTCTGTAGTGCCTTCAACTTTTAGGGCGTTAAGGTACGCCGTGACTGCTTCGTCAACATTGCCGGACCTTAATTCGCATATACCTAATTTTGTGTAAGCTTCAAACTTAAGTTCAGGGTCTCTTGATATAAGTTTAAACTCCTTAATAGCCTCACTAAAGAGTTCCATTTCCATATAAGCTATACCAAGATTTAAATGAGTTTCCGTATCTTCTTTGCTTAGCTGCTCTCCAACACCTTCTTTAAACTCCTCTTTGGCATCATCGTGGCCTTCGCCCCAGTCTTCTCCAATACCCTCTAGACTGGCTTCCAGATCCAGTTCTGCCTGAAGGTCCACAAAACCTCCCTCTGGTTCTGCCGGAGTCTCACTAACCGAAACTTTAACCGGAATCTCTTCTTCAACTTCTTCTGGTATTTCTTCAAGTTCTTCTATATCCTCTAGCTCTTCAAGCTCTTCTAATTCTTCAAGCTCTTCTAGCTCTTCAATTTCTTCAACAGGTTCAGGTTCAGGTTCAGGCTCAGGCTCAGCTTTATCTTCATCACCTTCGGGGAAACTTATAAGGGGAGCTTCCTCTGTAACCTCTGCAGTTACTTCCGGTGATGGCTTAGCCTCTACAGTTTCCTCTTCTGCTTCCGTCTCTTCCTCCTGGGCTGGTTCCGGGGCGGCAGCTGAAGTTTCAACACCTAATTTATTTAAAACTTCCTTTGCCTTGCTATTAGCTGGGTCCAGTTTTAAAATTTCCCTGGAAAAACCTACTACATCCTCTTTTCTTTCCTCATCGTCAGCTATTGCTTCTATGAGTTGCACTCCATACCTGACAAGTAAAATTTTGTCCTCTTTTGCAATATAAAGATTTGACAATGACTCCAGAACTGTAATTTCATCAGCATTATTATTATGAAGGTTAATTAAAAGTTTTTCTGCTTTATCAAATTTTTCTTGGCCTATAAGTTTATCTGCAACCCACTTATATTCTTTAAAAGCATCTTGATCAAAACCAAGCTGTACATACATTTCTGCCAGTCTTATTTTCACTCCAACATTCTCAGGGTCTACATCTACCATTTTCTTTAAGATATCAAGTACTTCTGTAGTTTTACCCTTTTTCTCAAAGTTGCTTATAATAAAACTGTACTCTTTAATTGAATCAGCGTTAAGGCGCTGCTTGGCATATAGGTCTGCAAGCCTGTAATGCATATCCATATTTGAATCATCCAGCTTGAGCATTTGTTTGTGAACCGCAATGGCTTTTAAATAAAAACCTTTTTGTGAATGGTCTTTAGCAACCTTGCCGTACTCTTCAATTGCACCTTCCTTGTCACCGAGCTTAACCATAAGCTCGCAAATTCTAAGACGAAGAGGCGTGTCATTGGGATCAATTGCAAGGGCTGACTGAAATTCAGCTATAGCCTTAGCATTAGCACCTTTTTTCTGGTGCTTTTGACCTTTTTCCAGGTGTTTTTCTTTTTTTGTAGCCATAGTATTCCCACTCTATATATTACGCATCATTAAACTTGTGAAACTTGCGTCTTATAATAATTTTGTAATTTTTTATCTACCGTCCAGGATTCACTGCCATACTTATTCTCCAGCAAAGACTCCCTCACTAACAATTCCTCATCTGTATAAGTAGTTCTTTCAAAACTGCATTTAAACAGTTCTGAAAAAGATTCTAACAACTGGTTTTTAAGTTCTTCTTTAGTTATACTGCTGAATTCACCTAAACCGCAAAAAGAGTCACCGCTGCCGGACCCAAAAATACTTTCATAAAGAGATACGTCCCTACCTATAACTATCGAGCCTTGCTGCAAAAAACCCCAACTATATCTTCTCTGGGCACTACCAACTAATTTCCTGCCGCCAACAGTAGCTTCTTGAATCCCTAAAGTTGCAAAACATGAATCACTAATGGCACTCTTTGTTTGGCCTGTAAAATTTTTACTAAAATCTACCTCTACACCTGCTTGATGAAACGCAGCATTGAAAGCTTTACTTATCTGGCAATAAGACTCCTTTATGCCAACTTTATATAAATAACTATCTCTAGGGCAAGTTATGGAATAAGTAAGCTCACCTCCCTTTGGCAGGTGAAGAACTGCCTTACCTCCCGTCGGACGGCGGACTATGGGAATATCCAGGTTTTCAAAAGAACTAAAATCCTGACTGTATCCCAGTGAAAGCTCTACTTCCTGCCAACCATAAAATCTAAATACAGGCAGAACTTCTTTACTACTCCCCCTGGCATCCGATAAATCTTTAAATGATAACAGCAAAGCTTCATCTGAAGCCATGTTTAAAGGACCGTCTAAATCACTGTCACCTATAAGTCTCCAAAGGCTCATAGTGGCCCTTCTCCTCTAAATTAGTTCGTTTTAAAGCAGTCTATAATATTACTGGAATTTAGAAAGAAAGTCTATATTAACATTGCCGTCTATAAAATCGTGGTCATTCATAATCTTCATGTGGAGAGGAATATTGGTCTTGATTCCGCCAATGTGAAACTCGCTAAGTGCCCTTTTCATAAGGCTTATTGCCTCCTCACGGGTCTCACCATGGACAATTAATTTGGCAAGCATTGGGTCATAATAACTAGGCACAACATAATTACAAAATATAGCCCCGTCTATCCTAATCCCCGGCCCTCCCGGGAGGTGGAGTTCTGTGATTTTCCCCGGTGACGGGGCAAATGTATCAGGATCTTCGGCATTTATTCTACACTCAATGCTGTGGCCTTTAAATTTTACATGTTTCTGCCCGATAGAGAGCTTCTCACCAACGGCGCTTCTTATCTGCTGCTTAACCAAATCCAAACCTGTAACGAACTCAGTAACAGGATGTTCCACCTGAAGTCTCGTATTCATCTCCATAAAATAAAAATTCTTATCTTTATCAACTAAATACTCAACTGTGCCAATACTTTTATATCCAATATTTTTTGCAAGTCTTACAGAAGCATCTCCCATTTTTGCCCTAAGTTTGTCGTCCATAAAAGGAGAAGGACTCTCCTCTAGTATTTTCTGGTGCCTTCTCTGAATTGAACACTCTCTCTCACCTAAGTGAATAACATTACCATGTTCGTCTGCCATAATTTGAATTTCTATATGCCTGGGTTCGATGCAAAATTTTTCTATAAAAACACTTCCGTTACCGAAAGATGCTTCTGCCTCTCGCCTTGCCATATGAAATGAACTGCCAAGGGACGCCTGGGTATGGACTAACTTCATTCCTTTTCCGCCCCCACCGGCAGTGGCTTTTATTATTACCGGGTATCCAATGTCTTTTGCAATTTGCTTGGCCTCTTCCTCACTGTCAACATCTTTTCCGCTCCAAGGCAATACAGGAATTTTGTTTTCAACGGCAACTTTTTTTGCCTCAATTTTATCACCCATTATTTTCATAAGTGATGATGTTGGACCAATAAACTTAACCCCCGAATTTTCACAAATCTCTGCAAACCTGCTGTCTTCAGCAAGAAAACCATAACCAGGGTGAATTGCCTCAGCATCTGAAACCTCTACAGCACTCATTAAAGTTGAAATATTTAAATAACTCTCGCTACTTTTTGCTGGACCAATACATATTGCAGAATCAGCAATACGAGGATGAAGTGAGTCTCTATCTGCATCAGAATAAACGGCAACTGTTTTGATTCCTAAATCCTTGCAGGCCCTTATAAGCCTTACAGCAACTTCGCCTCTATTGGCAATAAGTATTTTATTAAACATTAATACCCAAACTCCCAAATGTTTTATTTTAAATGTGTGATGTTAATAAGAACTAGTAAAAGAATATTTGTTAAACTTACTTAGATGATTCAACAGAGAAGAGTGGCTCGCCGTATTCAACTGGCTGGCCATTTTCTACATGAATTGCAACTATCTTTCCGCTAAAATCACTTTCTACTTCATTCATAAGTTTCATTGCCTCAATAATACAAACCATCTGGCCTTTTTTTACTATGGCACCCATCTCTACAAACTGCGGAGCGTCCGGAGATGGTGCTCTATAAAATGTCCCAACCATAGGAGATGTGACAGTTTTAATATTTTCATTTTCTTTTTTCTCGGCCTTGGCAGGAGAAGGCTCACTAGTTGCTACCGGAGCAGTTTGAATTGCGACCTGACTTACCGCCCCGCCTCTAACCAGTTTTATTCTGCCCTTACTGTCTTCAACTTCGCATTCAGTTAAGTCAGTATCCTTAAGGAATTTATATAAGTCTTTAATGTCTTTGAGATCCATCAATCCTCCTAGTATTTCAAATCTTTATATAAAACTATTACCTAACTCTAAATCACATAGACCTACATTAGAATTGGCCTAAAATCTTTATTTCCGTCAGTAAGGACTTCCTGCCCCGTAGCTGTAACCAGCACCATGTCTTCAATCCTTACTCCCCCCCAGCCAGCTATATATATGCCAGGCTCTACTGTTACCACCATACCTTCTTCCAATGTGGCGTCGGAAGATGAGGCCAAACTTGGCTGTTCATGTATGTCTAAACCTACACCATGACCTGTACTGTGTATAAAATATTTACCATAACCGGCTTTGCAAATTACTTCTCTTGCAATAAAATCAATCTCAGAGGTTTTTACTCCAGCACTGATAGCACTTATTGCCTCATCATGGGCTTTTTTTACGACAGAGTAAACCTCTTTTTGTTTCCCACTAGGCTTGCCTACCATAAAAGTCCTGGTTTCATCTGAGTTATAACCATTTAAAGTAACACCCATATCAACTATAACAAGTTCGCCTACTTTAACTTTTTTATCTGTAGGAGTGGCGTGTGGAAGAGCCCCCCTCTTACCGGATGCAATGATTGACGGGAAGCTTAAACTATTTGCGCCGTGTTTTTTTACTTCAACTTCAGCTAAAAGAGCTAATTCTCTCTCTGACTTACCCTTAGATAAACTGCTTCTTACTTTCTTAAAACCTCTGTTGGCAACCTTAATTGCATCCTTTAATAAATCAATTTCTTCTTTTGACTTGGTAAGTCTTAAGGATTCTACAAGTCCAGAGCTTGTTTTTAACCTAACAGTGGTAAAAACTTTCTTGAAATGCAAATATTGACTGTAAACTATAGAGTTGCCTTCAAAAGCCAGCACCTTAACTCTATTTTTTTTCAGTATATTACTGATATCTGCAAGAGCATTTTTTACTATTTTTATCTTAAAACCTTTAACTTCTATTTTACTCTGCTCTGTATATCGACTATCTGTAAGAAACCACTTGCCACCGGGTGTAATCAGGCAATAACCATTAGAGCCCGTAAAACCAGTTAAATATCTCACATTTTTCAGTTCGGTCACCAGCAGTGCATCACAATTTATGCCGGCAATTTGAGCCCTTAGCTCTGATAATCTACCTGCCATATCTTTTATCCGAGCTCTATTCTGGATTTCTCTGTTGCTACCCTAAGTTTGAATTTTGCCTTACCTAAAATAGAAGCACTAGTTAAAATAAAAGCAATAAAATATTCATGACTAAGAATTCTTAAGGCTACATTTGTTCCGTTGCTGGAGATAGTAATTTCCTCTATACCGCCAAGTTGGAGGACTTCAGCAGCCTTTTTTATTTCATCCAGGACTTTACTGTACTCAACGCCCATAACATCCATGGCACATTCGTTACCCGGTTTAACATACTGACCTAATGGGATGCCGTCTGTTGCCATAACAGTCCCTGCGATACCCCCTTCAACACTCTCTACCATCTCCATCATAATCTCATTAAAACCCATAATACATTTCCTTACTTCTGTGTTAATTTATTTTGATTGAATATTTTTACTATTCGCTCTTTGTTTTAAAGTTTCTATCTTGCACTTGTAAAACTCTGTTAGCTCAGCATCAACCGTTGAACTTTGAAGAATTCTATAAATCATCAGTGCGTCTTCGTTCTTGCCTTGACCTTCTAATATTTCTGCCATACTTCTCGTAAAAAATATATCGTCTGAAGATTTAACTTCACCCATAACACACCGTATCCACACAAATTAAATTAATCAAGAACTAACACCAAGTCAATGTAAAAAAACTAGTTCTTAGTTGACAAGAAAGACCTAATTTCTTCTTCACTAACAGCGAGTACCTCTACCATGCCAATATCATTCAACAAAACCATTTTTATTTCGCCGCCGGAAACTTTTTTGTCAACTTTCATTGCAGCAATTATATCTTCTAAGTCAAAAGCCTTGAATTCTGTTTCTAAATCCAAAGAATTAAGGAGAGTTTTAATCCTATCACAAATATCTTTGCTGCACATTCCAAGTTTCACAGACAATTCAGAGGCCAAAACCATACCTATGGAAATAGCCTCACCATGTTTGTATTTCTTATACTTTGTAACTGCCTCAATTGCGTGTCCAAAGGTGTGGCCAAAATTCAATATAGCACGAACACCTGTTTCAGTCTCATCGTCACTTACAACCATTGCCTTTAACTCGCAAGACCGAATAATTGCCTTCACAACATCTTCCCCGTCATCTAAGAGTTTTTTACCAGAATCTTCAAGAAAACTGAAAAAAACAGGGTCTTTTATTATACCGTACTTTATAACCTCTGCCAAGCCGGCTCTTTTTTCTCTTAATTCTAAGGTATTAAGCACATCAGGGTCAATTAAAACTGCCTTTGGCTGGTAAAAAGCACCAATAAGATTTTTGCCCTTTGGGTGATTAACAGCAGTTTTACCACCTACAGAACTGTCAACTTGCGATAATAGAGTAGTAGGTACCTGCACATAAGGGATGCCCCTTAAATAAGTTGCTGCAACAAAACCTGTTAAATCACCTACAACTCCCCCGCCAAGAGATATTAGCAAGGAGCCTCTTTCAAATCGTTTTTCAACTAACTTGTCTATTACAGAGCTTGCAACTGTTATATTTTTAAACTCTTCACCATCCGGTATCTCAAAAGATTCAGGTTCAAAACCACCATCTCTTAAGCTTTCCAAACAGGTATTTAAATATAAACCACCGACCTTAGGATTTGTTACAACCAGGCACTTACCTTTAAAACCCAAACCACTGAGAGTAGTTCCTAAGGCAGATAAAGAATTTCTTTCTACTATAATATCATAAGACCTGTCACCGACCTGACTGAGCGACAGGTCTACTTTTACAGTTGTCATAAATTTACTATTCTCCGTCAAATGTCTTTAAATAAGCAAGAATCTCACCTGTAACATTCTCTATGCTTTTAAAACTAGTATCAACTGTAAAAGCTACTTTTGAATAATAAGGCTCCCTGTCCTTTATTATTCTTTCTAAATTTTCCCTTACATTACCTCTGCAAAGCAGCGGCCTGCTAGTCTTACCTTTTATTCTGGAATAAATAACATCTAAACTTGCAGTCAACCTTATAACAACTCCCCAATCAGTAAGCAGTTTAAAGTTATTCTCGTTTAACACCGCTCCCCCGCCAGTTGCAAAAACAGCATCACTACCGGAAGATATGAAATCCTCAATAACAGAGCTTTCTACTTCTCTGAAATAAGACTCCCCTTTTGATTCAAAAATTTCAGGTATTTTTTTCCCTTCCCTATCTTCAATTAAATCATCTGTATCTACAAACTCAAGACCCAGCTCATTGCTAAGCCACCTGCCGGTAACTGACTTACCTGTACCCATAAAACCTGTGAGAACTATATTCATAAATGCCTTAAAAGTTTTTAATTTGCCTCAGGTAACCTTTATAATTTCTTTTTAGTTCAGTCAAGCTGTCACCACCAAATTTTTCAATGACAGCCCTGGCCAATTCAAAACAAAGAACAGACTCCCCAACTATTGATGCCGCTGGTACAGCGCAAACATCTGTGCGTTCTATACCGGCTTCAAACTGTTTTTTACTTCCTATATCTACAGACTTAAGAGGTTTATGCAGGGTTGGTATAGGTTTCATGACAGCACTCAGTACAATAGGCTCACCATTGCTCATACCTCCTTCTATACCTCCGGCATTATTAGTGCTGCGAGAGAACCTTGGCAGCTGCGGCCAAAATGGTGTTTCTCTATTCTTACCTTTTTTATTATAAAAAATTTCATCATGAACTTTTGAACCTCTACTGATTGCAGCGTCAAAACCAATGCCCAGCTCAACACCCTTTATAGCCTGTATACTCATAATTCCTGCAGCTATCCTACTGTCAAGTTTTCTCTCCCAATGGACATAACTTCCCAGCCCCGGCGGCACTCCTGTAGCAACTACCTGAAAAACACCACCGACACTATCTCCCATTTTTTTTGCATTATCAATAAACTCTATCATACCTTTTTCACATTTTTTTATAGGAGACCTTACAGGCGACGATTCTGCAGCTTTAAAATATTTTTCTATTAACTCAAAATCCTCATTAGTCAAACTGGAGCCGCCTTTGACCTGCTTATCACCAATTTGAGTAACCCAGCTATATACATTTACCCCTAATGTTTTTAAAAGCTCCCTTGCCACTGACCCTACTGCAACCCTGGCAGCAGTTTCTCTGGCGCTGGATCTCTCTAATACATTTCTCACATCCTCAAAGTCATACTTCATAGCTCCTGTGAGGTCGGCATGGCCAGGTCTTGGCCTTGTAACTTCTTTGCCTTTGGACTTACCCCTGCCATCAACTGACATTACTCCTGTCCAGTTCTTCCAATCTTTATTTTCGACAGTCATAGTTATGGGAGATGCCAAGGTTTTGCCAAAACGAATACCGGAAGATATTTGCACACTATCTCTCTCTATTTTCATTCGACCGCCGCGGCCATGGCCCCCCTGACGCCTAACAAGTTGAGAGTTAATTTCATCAATTGATACTTTAACGCCAGAAGGCATACCCTCCAGTATGGCAGTTAGTTGTGGTCCATGTGACTCACCGGCAGTAATATATTTAAGCATAAATCTTCCTTCAATAAAAAAATGCACCCTAAGGGTGCATTTTTTCTATTCAATTTTATCTAACCTTCTGATTGTAGTATAATTGTTGGAGTAATAAAAATAAGTAACTCTGACTGACTATCAGAAACACTCCTAGCTTTAAAGAGCCATCCAATAAGTGGTATATCCTTCAAAAACGGCACACCTCTTTCAGAGTTGCTCTCCTTAGATACAATTACACCACCAATAACCGTTGTCTCACCGTCCTTAACCAGAACCTGTGTTTTTGCACGTTTCTCATTAATACTTGGCTCACCAGCACTGGTTGTAAAACTACCTAGTGAGTTATTCTCTACATCTATCTCCATAATAATGCTGCCATCAGGAGTTATTTTAGGTGTAACCTTAAGTCCAAGACCTGCATTTATAAACTTAGTAGCAGTAGTACCGCTTGCATCACTGGTTTCAAAAGGTATAGATTCACCTTGGGTAATTTCGGCAGCTTGACCATCCATAGTTATAATTCTAGGTCTTGAAATTATTTTAATTTTACCTTCAACTTCACCGGCAGTAAGCTTTAACTCAATGGCAAGGGGGTTTGAACCACTCTTACCTAACATCATACCTATTCCGCCTAATGAACCTGCACCACCTGCTGCAGGCAAACTCACTGCATAATTTGTAATACCTGCAAGGGTACTTAGCGTATTGTTAGCGCCGGTAAAGGGACTATCAGCATTTGCAAACTGGCTATAAGTTCCAGACCCACCAATAGCAGACCCGCCATAAAGTGCCCTATGTACCTTTGAGCCGGTTGACTGAGTGTCAAAACCCCACTGGACACCTAAATCTCTGGCAAAGTTTGAAGAAGCTTCTACAATCCTGGCTTCTATTAAAACCTGTGGAATTGGAATATCCACCTGGGCAATAAACTCCTTAATATCATCAATAGCAGACGGTATATCTCTTATAATTAAAGTATTTGTAGTGCTATGTGCCGTAGCACTTGCATCAGGACTATCGCTTAACAAACCTGAAATCTGCGAAATTAAAGAACTAGCATCATCATAGTTTATTCTTATAAACTCAGTTACCGGCGGCTCAAGTTTTTTTGTAGCCGCAATAGATGCCAGCACATCTTCTCTTTGTTTCCTAATCTGAGCCAAGGGAGCTACTCGAATAATATTTCCTTCCTGGATTTTATCCAATCCTTCTGTAGATAAAATAAGTTCGAATGCTTGGTCCCAAGGAACATCTTTAAGCCTTAATGTTATTTTACCACCAACTCCCGAAGTTATAATGTTAAAATTACTGACTTCAGCTATAAAATCTATAACATCAACTACATCAACATTAACCATCTCCAGGTCAATCTTTCTTCCGGTATAAGTCTTCTCCGGCAAACCTTGTTCGTTCAGTACCTGACCACCGAAAAGATTACCTCCAATTCCACTACCAGCATCTCCATAACTAATGCCTGAAGACTTATCTAATATAAAGTCTAACAAAATAGCACTACCATCTTCACTTACATCATACAAGGTCTTCACGGCAAGCTTCACAAGGAGGTTAGCATTATCATGGGAACCTTGATAAGAACTAATAGAGGCAACAGGAGTACCTAAGGCAGTTGCATCCATTATCATCCTAAGATCCTCAGGAACTTTTGTGTCTTGTATATCAAGAAGGATTGTCTTGCCATCGAGTGACTCACTAACTTTATAGTCGCCCTTTCCTGACCTCTTAATTTTAAGAGTTGCAACGCCCTCTGTAACATCAAAAGATATATCTCTCACACTGTATCCACTACTACTCTTTTTATCAGCCAGGACGATAGGCTCGTCTTCTACATCTTCCTCTGAAACCAAATCTTCTATATCAACTGCCTCTTCAACTGATTCATCAATGATAGGCTCATCAAAGGGCTCGTCCATATCTACACTTTCAGTAACTTCTACCGGTTCAGGGGCAGGGGTAACTTCCGTGCTCTCTGCGCTATCCTCCAAAAAGCTAACAACCAAATACTCACCATCTTTTTGAATCTTATGAGTCGCCATTGATGCCATAGACGAATCAAAAACAAACCTAACTTTATCAGAATGTTTTCCCACTCGCACTTTATCTATATGAGGGCCGCCAATAACATATTGTTTCTTTTTAATATCACTTTCAACATCCCAAACATCAATAACAAGCCTTGCCGGTCCTTCAAGACCAAAGGTGTTATAGTTAGAAACCATACCATTACCCTTTATTTTAATAACAGTACCGCTTCTGTCAATATCAGTAGTCACTGAAATAAGCCTTGTAGCTGCCGGCAGGATTGCCGCTTCTATAGCCTGAGCCTCAACTTGCGCATCTGAACCTACCTCAGCTATTTCTACAATATTTTCTTCGACTTCCTCAGCAGTAGCAATTTCATCTTCAACAAATACAGGTTCACCTTCACCACCTACCTCTTCTTCGAAAGGTTCTGTATCATACTCTATCTCTTCCCCGTCTCCTGATGCTACTTCCATTATCTCTGTATCTTCATATGTTTCTCCTGAAATAAAAATATCTCTTTTCAAATCAACTAATATGCTATCTTCGCCTGCCTTAATTTCATGGCCCACGCCTCCTTCAAGCATAATTTCAATCTTCCCTACATTCCCAGCTTGAGTTAATACTATTTCTGTAATAAAGCTATTATTAACTACCATTGGAGAACCTATATTTGTTACACCAACATCAGGAAGATCTATTACAATCCTGGAAGGATTTTCTTTCTTATAAGATGTAAAGTTTATTTCACCACTAGCTTCTAACAGTACTGCGTCTCCATTACCAACAACATTTATGGAGTCAAGGTTGACATCAAATTGCCTTGCAGGAGTCTCATCAGCCTTTGAAGGCGCACCACTCCCCTTACTTGGCTTTCCAGTAGAAGCGCATCCTGCCATAGTTATAACTAAAAAGCATAATACACAGATAAAAAGTCTCTCTACTTTGTTGTTTAATCCAAACATACCTACCTCCATACATTTATACATATATTATTAAAAACGAATTCAAACTAATCAATTTATACTACTTTAATGGCAATGCAATCTCTACACGTACCGTCTCTTCTTCACCTAAAACATTTTTATGTTTCTCTTTTATAAAAATAGTATTAGAACTTATCTTGTAGACCTTACCTTTTCTATTTCCTATCCTAGACCCAACCTGTATGGTATATTTCTCACCTGTTGGCACTTGAATCTTAGCCTTGTCGCCACCCTCCATGCCAACTAACACAAGAAGGACTTTAAACTGAGTAATATCGCAACACTCCAGAGGACCTCTATCCTCTACATCATCATCTGTTATATAACTCTTAAAAGGATTTCTGCCGGCTCTCATATTCTGTAACAAAAGCCTTCTTTTTTCATCTTCACTAATGACTTCTTCTTTTTTTATAACAGGTTTCTTAATCTTAGCACGCCTGAGAGGCACAACCGGCCCATCGTCCTCAGGCTCTGAACAGGCAGTCAATGTAAAAGCCAATACAAAAAGAATCATATATTTAAAAAGTTTATCCATTAGTTACATTAATTATCTTTTCTATCTCTTTTTTGCTTCACTTACAGGAAGAAACATAAATGTTGTTACTACGAAGTTAGATTTAATCTCTGACCCAGCAACATTTACAGCAATGTTTTCAATATTTACAATTCTTGACAAAGAACCTACAGTACGGCAAAAAAGGAAAAAACTCTCATAGGAACCTGACACCGACATACTAATTGGAAGTTGCGCATAAAAACCTTTAGGGACTTCTCTGCCTGGTTTAAATTTAAGGACATCAAGCCCACTTTCCTTACCTGCTTCACTTATACTGTCAATAAAATTTTCCAGCTCTTTTTCATTTGGTAGTTTTTCCAGAGCCTCTTTAAGTTTTACTTCCAGCTCCTCTTTCTCTCTCTGAAACCTTGGTATATCGGCTGCAATTTCTTTATTAGACTCTAAAGTATTAGTTTTTTTTACCAATTGAGCCTTTAGAGTTTTCACTTCCCCCATTTTAGGACTAATCAGTCCATAAAAAAGACCAACAACAATTAAAACATTCACTCCTCCCAAAATAAGAAATTTTTGGGCAACCGGAAGCCTAAATAATACATCCAATTTACTGGGTTTATGTTGTAGATCTTCTGCCAATGGTTAAGCCTTTCTTTAAAGCAATTATATATCTTATCTATTCTATCTAGGCAAAATTAAGTTTATTTTTTAGTTCCAACCTTAATCCGCAAATCAAATATCACAGAGTCCTGTCCCGAAGTCTTACTAGCAGTAATTTGCCCTAACTCTGCGCTCCAACCTTCTCCTGCTTTCCTTAACTTTCTCATAAAATCCGCCACAACTTCCTTATCGGCAGCATAACCCTTAACAACTACAGTATTACCTTTTTGAACCAGGGAATTTAAAGTCGCCATCTCCGGAATCGCAGTAGCTATTTTAGTAAGAAGGTCCACAGGACCGCTTCTACCTGCTTCAAGTTTATCAACAACATCTAATTTATCTTGAACCAGTTTTTTCTCTGCTTTAATGTTCTTAAGCTGTCCGATTTTCTTCATTACTTTTCTATTTTCATCTTCAATTATAACAATCTCATCTTTTACAGACTTAACTTCAAAGATATAAACAATATATAAGAAAATAGCCAAAGCAAAACAAAAAGATGTAATAAGAACGGCAATTGTGGTCTGGAATCGTATAGATTCCTTTTTCCTTGCAGCTCTAACAGGTAGGAGGTTGATTCTAATCATCTATCTCCAAGCCTCCTTGTTGCAAGCCCCACTGCTACAGAAAAGTTTGGGCCCATATCAGCCAAATAGGCAGGATCAAAATCTTTCTGGTTACTTACAATACTATTAAAAGGATTAACAAGTTCCGTAGGTATCGATGTACCTTCCTGAATAATTCCTTGAAGCCCTGCAAGTTTAGCTCCGCCGCCGCTTAAATAGATTTTACTTATGAAAGCACCGGGAACACCGCTTAAATAAAAGTCAATAGACCTCTTAACTTCACCAATCATGTTATTTAAGACAGGCTCCAACACAACCTGAACATCTTGACCCTCTGCAGCTTCTACTTCTCTACCCATCTTTAAATTCTCTGCATCTTGATAACTTATATTAAATTGCCTTTGAAGCTCCTCAGAGAACTGATTACCTCCGACAGGAACACTTCGGGTAAATACTGTCATGCCGCCGGATACGACACTAATTGTAGTAACACTGGCACCTATGTTAACAAGGGCAAGGTTCTCCCCAGGGGCGACGGTATAATTAATTTCCATCATATTTTCAACAGCAAAGGCGTCAACATCCATTATGACCGGGTTAAGCCCTGCCTCTTTAATGACATTAGTATAGTCATTAATAACATCTTTTTTGACTGCCACAAGCATTACTTCCATCTGTCCCTGAGCCTCAGGGTCTTCACCTAGAATCTGGAAGTCCAGATTAACATCACTTACAGGGAAAGGAATATACTGCTCAGCCTCCCATTGTATGGACTCGCCTAGCTCTTCCTCTGTCATTGCCGGTAGGGCAACTTTTTTAATAATAACAGAGTGACCTGTAAGTGAACTTACAGCATCTTCTGCCTTTATTTTATGTTCCTTTAAAAGCTCGACAACGGCATTGGTTACTGTCATGGAGTCAATTATGGACCCGTCAACAATTGCCTCAGGAGGCAGGTATGATATACCTAACTTCCTAAGCTCCCAGCCTCTCTTACTATGAGCTAACTGAACAACCTTTATGGAATTAGAGCCAATATCAAGGGCAACTATATCTTTTTTACTGCCAAAAAGAGCCATGAATCACCCTCTCTAATCTAAAAAAACTTTATTTTTTTCTGAAACATTCATGCCTAATGCCTGAATAATCTTTCTCTTTGTGTCCATTCGGGAAGAATATCCCCTTTCAATCCTGTCTACCGTAAGTGGAGACACGCCTGCCTTTCTGGCAAGCTCGGATTTACTCAGTAGCATGCTTTCTCTGATTTTTTTTAGATTGTTCTTAGTTTTACCGGAATTTGCTGCACTCATAATTATACCACCAATACTTTACAGTTTACTTGAAAATGTGCGACATTAATCGCCAAAATTAAATCAATAATTCTATACTTAAAATATAGTAATAAGTATAAATTGTCAAGAGTTTTTTAAAATTATTATAATTTATATATAACTTAGCATAATTTAGTTTAATATAAAAAACGGCACTGCCTTTTAGGTAGTGCCGTTTTTTGTCAAAGCTAACATATTGTTTTTGTTGAGTTTTTCTACTGTCTTTGCCACCTCAAAGTCTTTGAAATACCTACCATATTTGCAACGGAAGTCGCAATTGGAATACTACCCAATATTTCCAAAGAACCACTAACATATACAGCATTTGATTGGGTACTCGCTGCAGCACCAGTCCTCCCTTTAACCATAATAGCCCCCCAAAGTTTTACATTACCTGTAACTCTTAGATTGCCTAAAACATAAATAAAACCTTCGTAAATAAAATTACCACTTATGGTAAGGTCTCCCGTAACTACCATTAGACCTCTTCCCCTTACAGTACCATCTATTAAAAAAGCACCTGCAGTAGCAGAGGGATTATCTAGATATACGAGTTTTGCATCGTTGGAACACATGTGGTCAATTACATCAAGAGAAGTTTCATTACATATATCACCGAGTTCATCAGTTTCAAAATGCTTTCCTTGGTTGCCATCATGAGTAGGAGGCACATAATCAGCATAACCCTTTAAATCTTCATAATCCATACCTACATAATCATCAAAATCACCGGCCTGCCAATTTGTTATCTCAGGTATACCAGGATTATCGTCAGAAAGATTTTCGCAGGCAGTATCACCATTACAACCAGGATTATTGCCTACCTCAACAGCTTTGGGATCAAGTTCCCTGAGAGGGTCTTCAATATTTTTAGCTGCCACCCTACCTTTTCCCACACCATCAAGACTATCAATAGTTGCGTTGTTAGTCAGTTTAATATTCCTTTCAGAAAATAAAATAGAACCTCCCGGTGGGGCAACATTAAGAGAGCTGGCACTGACATACACTTTAATTACCGCCTCAGTCCCTGCCCCTGTTATTCCCTTAGATATGACCTCATAAACCGGCTCTGCCCCATCGCACAGTTTCAAGGCACCGCCACCGATGAAACCAAAAGCGTTACAAAACAAAACAAGGTCTCTTTTGGCAACATCAGGGTCACAAGCGCCATCATAAACATCTCCCAAATCAGAGCACCATGTATAAGGTTCCCCTGAGGCTGGGGCTGGATCTGCCTCGTAGGTGTAATCCACTGTAACTTCATAACTGCCGCCAAGATCTGAGTCTCTAATACCTACTATTTCAACTACTTCAGCAGAGTCCTTAGCCGGAGACCATGATGTAAACTCGTATGGAATTGCTGGATCAACTGCTGGAGCCCTTTGAGGAAGGGTTTGTATTTGTCTATCTGTTTTATTAGTAATAGTTTCTCCAACTCTTCTTGGATTAGGAGTTGTCTCATTAGGAGGAGGCAGGAAAAGCGGGAGAGACATGCGGGTAAGGGCATCATCAATACCAATTTCCGATAATGTAAAAGCAAGGCGAGCTTCCTTCTCATTTCTTGTAATTAAAAGGTCAGTTGTAGAATTGGTTAAAGCCGCCAGCCCAATAGCAGTCATGGCAGCCATTACCACAAGGGTCAGGACCAGTGCAAAACCATTTTGGCTATTTATATTTTCATTAAATGTTTTTTTCATAGTTAAACCTCCCTACCACCTTACCATGTGAAACCAAACGGTGGTCCAATCATTCCGCAGTAATCAACGGTCACTGCAGAGTAGGTATGGAACATTCCTGAGAACATAAACCACGCCGTGTCATCCCTAAGCATAGCAGCAGAGCCGGGAGCCCCGAAATTACCCAAAGTAATCTCTACAGTGCCGCCGGATGCCACATCCCCTGCGATAATATTACATGTTACATCTACATTACCCCACCACGGATCCCACACGTTAAGCGAACATGTAGTATTGCTAGTGAAAATTACCGTTTCGTTAAACCATCCCCAGTCATCGAATATTTGGATGCCGGCCAAGTCTTTATCAGGCTCTGCACCGAAACTTATCTGCATTGACTCTACATATTCAGTAAATCCGTCATTCCATGTCACACCACCCAATACATCTGCAGTTACGGCAGGCGGGTTTAAACAGGTATCTTTAACGGCTATTAGTGTTGCATCTGACTCATAACCGCAGAAGCCAGTTGCCCTTATAGTGTAGCGTACCTGGTCGCCGGTAACAAGACCACCTGGCTCTGTCACATCTACAGAGTATGATGGTGCTCCCGGACTTAGAGTTGATTCAATTGTCGGTGCAGACCAGCTTCCCCCACCATCAGTTGATGTCTCGCGGAAGAGAGTATATGATTCCACATCCCATGCGGCGCTTGCATCCCACTCAACCCTCTGGACCCCTCCGACATAATCATTAACACCAAATGGGTTTGTAAACCTTAAGTTCTGTGCAGGGTTACCACCCTCGGTTAGATAGGTAATATTCATTGACCAGTCGTCTATTGTTGCCGAGACAAAATTGGTCCACACATCCCAAACCTCTAAGGTCCAGTTACCGTTTATATCCTCTCCGTTAAAGTCTGACATGTTACCGCCCATAGGGGAATATACGCCAGGGTATGGAGCTATATCAAAAGTAATATCTCCGCCAAAATCATCAAAAGTAGTACCGGTGTAGTTTGAACCCCAAAGCCACCATTCATTGACAAGAGTTATCGATGTTCCGGTTGGAGAAACAAGGACTAACCTTAATCCATCAACAGACGGATCAGTAATATTTAGAGTTACACTTACGTTAACAAGTTCCCCGGAATCAGGCACATTTATTATCGATGAGTTCATGCCTCCATCAGGCACTACCACAGGAGTGTCTGTAGAATTATAAGTGTTAGGCACGGCCTGCAACAGGCCACTATTGAAACATGAGTCTGCAACCAGCATAGGAGTAGGGTTGGAAGCCGCACTTGTTAGATTACATCCATCGGTTGCCTCCACATAATACCTTACTGCATCACCCTGGAAGAGGTCAGAGTTATCTACTGCGTAAGTTGTTCCGGTAATACCTGTTGCAATGGTTGTAACTACCGGCCATGTAATGCCTAAATCAAAAGACTGCTCTCTGTACAGAGTATAAGAAGCTATGTCGCCCTCAGTTGTGCTCCATACAATAGTAGCCATTCCTCCCGGTACAGCAGCATCAAAGTCATCTATTGAGCTGTCAGGAGTAAACACAGGATCATTCGGCGGAGCCGGCGCAAATGTACATGTGCCTACATAAGCTGTCAATATTACATCAGACTCATAAGCGCAGAAGCCAGTAGTCCTTACGGTGTAGCGTACCTGGTCTCCGTCAACAACGCCGCCCGGTTTTGTTACATCTACAGCGTATGACGGTGCTCCCGGACTTGGTGTTGTTTCAATAGTCGGTGCCGACCAGCTTCCTCCTCCGTCATTTGATACCTCATAGAAGAGAGTATAAGACTCTACGTCCCAGGCAGTTGAAGCATCCCACTCAATCCTCTGGTCTACTCCATTATAATCAGGAACACCAGGCAGGTTCGTAAACCTTACATTCTGAGCAGGGCTACCACCTTCCTCTAGATAGGTGATATCCACTGACCAGCTGTCTATAGTTCCTCCGGTACAACACCATTCGTCAGTGACAACAAGTTCCCAGTCTCCTGTGATAAACTCACCATTGAAGGTTGACATAGGTTGCCCCATTGGGTCGAAAACTCCGATATATGGCGCGAAGCCGAGCGTAATGTCACCACCACCGTCATCAAAAGTAGTGTCCGTAAAGTCATTACAACATACTCCTGCGTTACTATTTACTAAATCTATAGTTGTTCCTGTAGGTGACCTAAGGACAAGACCCAATAGCCAGGTGTTATTATGTGTAATATTTACCGTTACATTTATATCAGCGAGAGTACCCACATCAGTAATACTTATTATAGATGTTCCTGTGCCTCCGCCTGGTATTGCCACTGAACCGGTAGAACCTTGAATAATATTTGTAGGCTGCAACAGGTCACTATTGAAACAAGAATCGGCAACAAGCATTGGTGTTGGATTAGAAGCCGGACCTACTAAGTTACATCCATCGGTTGCCACCACGTAGTAGCGTACCGCATCTCCCTGAGCGAGGTCGGAGTTATCTACTGCGTAACTTGTTCCCGATATATTTGTAGCAATAGTTGTTATTACAGGCCATGTCATACCAAAGTCAAAAGATTGCTCCCTGTAAAGGGCATAAGAAGCAATGTCTGTATCAGCTGTACTCCATGAAACAGTGGCACTTCCTAACCCTATAGCAACATCAAAGTCATCTATTGAACTGTCAGGAATAAACACTAGGTCATTCGGCGGAGCCGGTGCAAATGTACATGTGCCAACATAAGCTATTAGTGTGACATCGGACTCATAAGCGCAGAAGCCCGTAGTCCTTACAGTGTAGCGTACCTGGTCTCCGTCAACAACGCCGCCCGGCTTTGTTACATCCACTAAGTATGATGGTGCTCCAGGGCTTTCTACTGTTTCAATAGTAGGTGCCGACCAGCTTCCTCCTCCGTCATTTGATACCTCATAGAAGAGAGTGTAAGACTCTACGTCCCAGGCAGTTGAAGCATCCCACTCAACCCTCTGCACTCCGCCAACATAATCATTAACGCCAAACGGGTTTGTAAATCTTACATTTGTGGCAGGGTTACCACCCTCGGTCATATAGGTAATATCCACTGACCAACTGTCTATATCTCCTGAAAAACAACAGAAAGCTTCATTAACAACAAGTTCCCAGTCTCCTGTAATAGACTCACCATTGAAGGTTGACATAGGTTGCCCCATTGGGTCGAAAACTCCTGTATACGGTGCAAAGCCGAAAGTAATATCACCACCACCATCATCAAAAGTAGTATCAGTAAAGTCAACACAACATAGTGGCCCATTATTCACTAAATCTATAGTTGTTCCTGTAGGTGACACAAGGGTAATATCCAACATCCAAGTATTACCATGCGAGATATTTACCGTTACATTTATATCAGCGAGAGTACCCACATCAGTAATACTTATTATAGATGTTCCTGTGCCTCCGCCTGGTATTGCCACTGAACCGGTAGAACCTTGAATAATATTTGTAGGCTGCAACAGGTCACTATTGAAACAAGAATCGGCAACAAGCATTGGTGTTGGATTAGAAGCCGGACCTACTAAGTTACATCCATCGGTTGCCACCACGTAGTAGCGTACCGCATCTCCCTGAGCGAGGTCGGAGTTATCTACTGCGTAACTTGATCCTGATATATTTGTAGCAATGGTTGTTATAACAGGCCATGTAACACCAAAATCCAGTGACTCCTCCCTATAAAGTGCATAAGAAGCTATGTCTGTATCTACCGTAGACCAGGAAACTGTAGCACTTCCCAACCCTATAGCAACATCAAAGTCGTCAATTGTGCTGTCAGGAATAAACACTGGGTCATTAGGTGCAACAGGTGCAAATGTACATGTGCCCACATAAGCTGTCAACATTACATCGGACTCATAAGCGCAGAAACCGGTAGTCCTTACGGTGTAGCGTACCTGGTCTCCGTCAACAACGCCGCCAGGTTTTGTTACATCCACTAAGTATGAAGGTGCTCCCGGACTTAGTGTTGATTCAATAGTCGGTGCCGACCAGCTTCCTCCGCCATCATTTGAAACCTCATAGAATAGTGTATAAGACTCTACATCCCATGCAGTTGAAGCGTCCCACTCAACCCTCTGCACTCCGCCAAGATAATCATCTACGCCAAGCGGGTTAGTAAACCTTACATTCTGTGCAGGGTTACCACCTTCCTCTAGATAGGTGATATCCACTGACCAACTGTCTATATCTCCTGAAGTACAACAGAAGGCTTCAGTAACAACAAGTTCCCAGTCTCCTGTGATAGACTCTCCGTTAAAAGTAGAAAGCGGTAGGCCCATTGTTGTATACACTCCGGTATAAGGCGCGAAGTCAAACGTAATGTCACCGCCACCGTCATCAAAAGTAGTATCCGTAAAGTCAACACAACATAGTGGGCCATTATTTACTAAATCTATAGTTGTTCCTGTAGGTGACACAAGGGCGATATCTAATATCCAAGTATTATTATGTGAGACATTTACCGTTACATTTATATCAGTGAGCGTACCAACATCAGTAACACTTATTATAGATGTTCCTGTGCCTCCGCCTGGTATTGCCACCGAACCAGTAGAACCTGCAATAGTATTTTGAGGCTGCAACATATCACTATTGAAACAAGAATCGGCAACAAGCATAGGAGTCGGGTTAGAAGCCGGACCTGTTAGGTTACATCCATCGGTTGCCACTACATAGTAACGAACCGCATCTCCCTGGAAGAGGTCAGAGTTATCTACGCCGTAACTTGTTCCCGATATATTTGTAGCAATGGTTGTTATAACAGGCCACGTAATGCCAAAGTCAAGTGACTCTTCCCTATAAAGTGCATAAGAAGCAATATCTAACTCCGTTGTGCTCCATGTAATAGTAGCAATCCCTCCTGCTATGGCAGCGTCAAAGTCGTCTATAGTCGGATCCGGAGTATATACAGGGACTCCCGGTGCACTTGGAGGCAGTGTACATGTGCCCACATAAGCTATTAATGTTACATCAGACTCAAAATCGCAGAAGCCAGTAGCCCTTACGGTGTAACGTACCTGGTCTCCGTCAACTACACTGCCGGGTTTTGTAACATCTACAGAGTAGGAAGGTGCTCCCGAGCTCTGTATTGATTCAATAGTCGGTGCCGACCAGCTTCCTCCTCCGTCAGTTGATGTCTCATAGAAGAGAGTATAAGACTCTACATCCCAGGCAGTTGAAGCGTCCCACTCAACCCTCTGAACACCTCCAACATAATCAGGGGAGCCAGGCGGGTTAGTAAATCTTACATTCGTGGCAGGATTACCACCCTCTGCCATATAGGTGATATCCACTGACCAACTGTCTATAGTTCCTCCGGTACAACACCATTCGTCAGTGACCACAAGTTCCCAGTCTCCTGTGATAGACTCTCCGTTAAAGCCAGACATAGGATTACCCATTGGGTCGAAAACTCCGGTATATGGTGCGACGCCGAATGTAATATCACCGCCACCGTCATCAAAAGTAGTGTCCGTAAAGTCATTACAACATACTCCTGAATTACTATTTACCAAATCTATAGTTGTTCCTGTAGGTGACCTAAGGACAAGACCCAACATCCAAGTACTATTATGTGAGACATTTACCGTTACATTTATATCAGCGAGAGTACCAACATCAGGAACACTTATTATAGATGTTCCTGTGCCAAAGACTGGTATTGCCACCGAACCGGTAGAACCTTGAATAATATTTTGAGGCTGCAGCAAGTCACTATTGAAACATGAATCGGCAACAAGCATTTCGGTAGCCGCAGAACCTGTGCTTACATCACCGCAGTAATCAAGTGCCGTCACATAATACCTGACTGCATCTGCCTGTACGAGGTCAGAGTTATCTACGCCGTAACTTGTTCCCGATATATTTGTAGCAATTGTTGTAATCGCAGTCCATGTGACTCCAAAGTCAAGCGACTCTTCCCTGTAGAGGCTGTATGAGACCACATCAAATTCAGGCGATGCCGTCCATGAAACTGTCGCACTTCCGGTAGGCAGCGACGCATCAAAGTCGTCTATAGTAGGGTCAGGAGTGAAGGAAGCCGCGCCAGGAGCAGACGGAACTCCGTTTGTACATGTGCCTACAAGTGCCGTTGTATATGTATCTGAATCGACTGAACCTGTGCAGTAACCTTCTGTCAGCACTTTATACCTTACATATGTTCCGTCAGCTACAGCAGGTTTATTAACCTCCACTGCAAATGGCATGGATCCAACTGTGTAAGTGCTAACTATTGTATAATTTGACCATGTTGAATTATCAGGTGATGTCTCGTAATATAACCCGTAATAGTAAGCATCCCATGCAATTGAAGCATCCCACTCTACAACCTGCTTGTCTGAACCGTCAAAATCTTCGGTTGGTACAGTAGTGAACCTTACATTTGTAGCAGGGGCACCAGGTGTTCCTGCCTCAACATCCATAGACCAGCTGTTTAAACTACCTGTGTCACCTCCAGCTCCATCATAAACCTCCAGTGTCCATATGCCTGTAATTGACATACCGTCAAATGTTGACAGAGATTGTTCCGGAATATAACTTCCATTAAATGGAGCAGCACCTACACCTATTGCAATGGCTGCCTCATCGTCAAGAATCGTACCTGTAAAGTTGTCTCCGCTTCCACCTCTATTCTGTACAAGTATTACAGGAGTTAAATCCGGTGCAATTAAAGTTATTGTCAAGTCACTATCCCATGTGTGCGTTATATCTAAGTTGACATTCAAATCACTAATAGTACCTGCACCGGCAATATTTATGAAAGATGTTGTCCAGAGCAAATCATTTATAGGCAGCGGAGTATCCACGGCACTGTAGTTGCTTAGTGCCGTACCGCCTAGGGCACTGTTGAAACATGAATCAGCTACAAGCATAGGAGTCGGGTTAGAAGCCGGACCTGTTAGGTTACATCTATCGGTTGCCACTACGTAGTAACGAACTGCATCTCCCTGGAAGAGGTCAGAGTTATCTACAACATAACTTGTTCCTGATATATTTGTAGCCATGGTTGTTATTACAGGCCATGTAACACCGAAGTCAAGTGACTCCTCCCTGTAGAGAGTATAAGAAGCAATGTCCGTGTCAATTGTGCTCCATGTAATAGTAGCAATTCCTCCTGCTATGGCAGCGTCAAAATCATCTATAGCGCTGTCAGGAGTAAACTCAGGGTCACTTACTGCAACAGGAGGCGCTGTACATGTTCCGACGTAAGCAGTCACTGTTGCATCAGACTCATAACCGCAGAAACCGATAGCCCTTACAGTGTAGCGTACTTGGTCTCCGTCAACTAAACCACCTGGATCAACTACATCTATAGCGTATGATGGTGCTCCATAGCTTAGTGTTGATTCAATAGTCGGTGCAGACCAGCTTCCACCACCGTCAGTTGATGTCTCGCGGAAGAGAGTATATGTCTCTACATCCCATGCAATGCTTGCATTCCACTCAACCCTCTGGACTCCGACAGGATAATCATGAACACCAACCGGGTTCGTAAACCTTACATTTTGTGCAGGGTTAGCCGCTGCAGTGGTAGTAATTGACACAGACCAGCTATTTATAGTACCTACATTAGCAGGGTCAAAGTCGTCCCAGTCGGCTACATACAATGTCCAATCGCCTGCCATATCCTCACCGTCAACCATAGACAAGCTATCCCAATTAGGGAAGTAAGTGCCTGAATATGGTGGAACATCAAAAGTAATATCTCCACCTGCATCATCAAAAGTGGTGCCAGTATAGTTTGCACCACCGATCCACCAACTAGGCATGAGTTGTACCCATGTTCCTGCCGGTGATATAAGGAATAAATCAAGTTCATGAACACCAGGGTGAGTAATATCAACTGTTACGGTAACATCTTCAACAGTTCCAGACTCAGGTACATTTATAACAGACCATGCCTCACCTGGTATAAAGAATAAGCTATCGAAGTCAGGTATAGCCATTGGTGTATCAGCTGAGCTATTCACTACTGTTACAGAACCCTGTAGCCCTGAGTTGAAACATGAGTCTGCTATAAGCATTTCTGTTGGATTAGATGCTACACCTGTTAGGTTACATCCGTCCACTGCCTCTACGAAGTAGCGTACTGCATCACCCTGAGCTAGGTCAGAGTTATCTACAGAGTAACTTGTTCCAGATATATTTGTTGCAATAGTTGTTATTACAGGCCATGTAACTCCAAAGTCCAGTGACTCTTCACGGTAGAGGTTATAGGAGACTACATCACCGTCAGTGGTACCCCATGACACTGTTGCACTACCTCCAACTATCGCGGCGCTAAAGTCATCTATTGTGTTATCAGGCGTATACACTGGGTCAATTATTCCGTCCGGTGCTCCGGCGCATGTATCTACATATGCAACTACAGATGCTTCACTGTTAATAGCACTGCAATATGATACAGCGTTTACTGTATATCTTACCCTGTCACCTGGATTAGTTCCTGGGTCTGTGACAAACTCAGAGTATAAACCTTGTCCTGCCGTGGCAGTAGAAACCAAGGTCGTAGCTGACCAGCTCACGCCGCCGTCAGTTGATATATCATAATAAAGTTCATAGTAGTCAACATCCCAAGCTATGCTTTCATCCCACTCGACTGTCTGGGTACCTGCATCATAATCAGGCTGGTTCGGATTAAACCTTACATTCTGAGCACCATTGACAGCTCCGAGATATGAAACCTCAATTGACCAGTCGTTTATTGTTCCTACATTTCCAAAGTTCCAGTCCCGTGCATAAAGAGCCCAGTTGCCTGAGACAGACTCGCCATTAACAGATGACAAGGCACCCCAACGTGGGAAGTATGTTCCTGAGTACGGAGACACATCAAAGTTAATGTCACTCAGTGAAGCATCATCGAATGTAGTATTAGTCAATTCTGTTCCAGCTACCCACCAAGTCGGTAACATCTGTACCCATGTTCCTGTAGGTGATATGAGGTAAAGCTCAACATCACTCTGGAGCCCAGAGTGACTGATATTTACCGTAACATTTACATCCTGTACTGTACCTGAGTCAGGTATATTTATTACTGACCATGTCTCACCTGGATTAAAGAATATATTATCAAATTCAGCCATTGCCATAGGCGTATCCGTAGAACTATATGTATCCACAACTGGGCCTAGCATGCCTGAATTATTGCATGAGTTTACAATAAGCATTTCAGTAGCCGCAGAAGCTGTACTTACATCACCGCATACATCAACTGCTGTTACATAATACCTCACTGCCTCTGCCTGAACTAGGTCTGAGTTATCTATTACGTAACTTGTTCCTGATATATTTGTAGCAATGGTTGTAATCACAGGCCATGTAACGCCAAAGTCCGGTGACTCTTCTCTGTAAAGGTTGTATGTAGCCACATCCCATTCAGGTGGTGCTGCCCAAGAAACTGTCGCACTTCCTGTAGGCGGTGAAGCATTAAAGTCGTCAATCGTTGGATCTGGACTAAACACAGGCGTACCAGGTGCAGATGGAGCACCATTTGCACATGTACCTACATAGGCAATTACAGGTGCAGAGTCTGAAGTGTCACCACAGAAAGCTATACTCCGTACTGTGTACCTTACAAAGTCTCCATCAGATAATGCAGGGACTACATCTGCTTTAAGTACATCTTGACTATAGTTAGCCCCGCCTGATGTATAAGTTGCCACTGTTACAGGTGCTCCCCATGAACCGCCACTATCTGTTGACACTTCATAATATAATTCGTACTCTTCTACATCCCATGCAATGCTTGCATCCCACTCAACCCTCTGTGCCCCGCCGCTGTAATCAGGGAAGTCCACAGGGTTTGTAAATCTTACATTTGTAGCAGTCTCAATAGTATCTACTGGCTGTATGGATATAAACCAGTCATTTATAGTACCAATACTACCACCAGTACTGTCATAAACTCCTATCCTCCATGTGCCATTTGCAGCCATTCCCTCATACTGGGTAAGGTCAGCCAGAGATAAGACATTATTACGAGATCTGTAACCTTCACTGGAATTATATGGCTCTGCAGCAACATTTATACCAACACTAGAATCCTCATCAAAAGTAGTATTGTCGAAGTTATCTCCTGAGCCATAATAACGTGAAAGATAAGTATAGTTGCCAAGCGGATCAGCAATATAAATGTACAAGTGTCCACTATTTGGATGGTCTATATTGATAGTGACATTTAAATCACCTATAACAGTTGCGTCAGGTATTGTTATATATGAATAATTCCACCCTGTGTCGGTCAAGACCTTCGGTACATCAGGTGTGGCATCTGTAGATGCAAAATAGTCTACGTGAGGAGGAGGTAGCATGTCTCCAGTGAAACAAGAATCTGCTACAAGCATAGGTGTCGGGTTGGACGGTACGCTTGTTTGTCCGCAGACATCCACTGCCTCTACAAAGTAACGAACTGCATTAGCCTGAACAAGGTCTGCGTTTGTAACAACAGTTGATAATAAAGTTGTTGAAGTCACCCACTGGGTAACCCATGTTGCACCAAAGTCGTTTGTAGAGTACTGCCTGTAAACATTATAATAATCAACAGTATCGTTAACAGGCAGTGCTGGCAATGTCCATGCAACTGTGGCAATACCTGTTATTGCAGCAGCATTAAAGTCGTCTATACTATTATCCGGTACAAATACAGCGTCTCCTATTACATTAAGCTCATTACATCCGATGGTTAGGTAATCCATAGCGCCACCATCCCATGCAGGTACTGCATTAGGGCTGTACAATCCACAGTAATCAAGAACCTTAATGCCGTATGTAATAAGGTCTCCATTATTTAAAGCACCAAATATATTAGTAGGACTAACTAGCCCTGTCTCATAAAGAGTACGGCTTGTTACTGTACTATCCACTGTATCAAGTATCTCTACTGCCCAGAATCCAGCAGGGTCGCCAGTTGTGTTTCTGGCTACAAAAATCTCATATTTATATATATCAACTTCTGGAGCTGCGTTCCACTGGAGGTATGCCTCGCCGCTACCGTTATAATCAACCTGGGTTAGAGGGTTAAATGCCACATCACCATTTAGAAGGTCAGCAGGTGCCCCATCCTGACATGTATCATTTACAAGCATTGGCGAAGGACCGGCAACGGTGCCAACAGTACCGCAAATGTCGGTTGCCTGTACATAATACCTGATTGCATCTCCAGCAAGTAATGGAGGAGTTGCATTGGTTACAGTATAAGTATTTACTGTTGTAGTCGTTGACATAAGGCTGAATACAGCGCCCCATGTAGAACCCATATCAGTTGATACTTCATAGAATATCTCATATGAATCATTACTTGTTCCTGCAATTGTCCATGTAAGTATTGCCTCACCTGCACCGTCAAAGTCGTATATTGGAGCACCTACAAAGTCAACTATGTCAGATGGGTCGCCAGGAGCGTCGCCGCACCCGCCTTTAACTACCCACTGAGTCAGGTTAGAAATGCCGCCGGTCATGTTACAATAATCCCTCTCCCTAACTGCGTACCTAACGAGAGCACCATCGGCAAGTCCGCTAC
This sequence comes from uncultured bacterium, assembly GCA_965371285.1. Taxonomy (GTDB): domain Bacteria; phylum Desulfobacterota; class GWC2-55-46; order GWC2-55-46; family DRQE01; genus CBDUXU01. The sequence continues at coordinate 32,645 of CBDUXU010000005.1, forward strand.
TATGTGTAATAGTCGTAATATTGTCATTATCAGTA
>CBDUXU010000006.1:0-30631 GCA_965371285.1 uncultured bacterium
ATGTGTTTTTAGGTATGGAGCAATCTCACGCCAGGAACTTTAGCGAGCAAACTGCTATAGAAATTGATAGTGAGATTAAGTCTGTTGTAATGGAGAACTACAAGAGGGCTAGAAAGCTTGTTGAAGATAATAGAGAAACTCTGGACAAACTTTCTGAAGAACTTTTGGTTAAGGAAACAATGGATGGAGAAGAAATAGACGCGATTATCTTTGGTGATACATTGCCAGAAGGTGTTAAGTCTTATAAAAAAAGTGAAGCTTTGGCAAAAGAAAAAAAGAAAGCTTCTACTTCCAAAGCTGCAGCAAAGAGTAGTAAGCCAAAAGATACTGATGAGTCAGAGGATACTACAACAAAAGCATCCGGCAGCAGTAGTGATGATAGTAAAAACGAAATTCAACCTAAGGATGCCGCAAAGGTAGGGTCTTCAGCAGACTAAGAACGCCTAGCAGTTTTTTGCGAGTTATAGTAATAATGCATCAATAAATTAGGGGCTTACTCTTTGGGTTAGTCCCTAATTTTTTTTAATAGAATGAGGATATAATAATAAATAAGCCAAATAAGAATGACATAATTTTTAAGTCTCGCACTAAGGAGTGGGACCTTACGTCCGTTACCCTGGTTATGGGTATATTAAATGTTACTCCCGACTCTTTCTCTGATGGCGGGCTTTTTGAGGATTCTGAGAGGGCCATCTTAAAAGCTCTTGAGATGGCCGAAGAGGGGGCGGACTTAATTGATGTTGGCGGAGAAAGCTCCCGCCCAGGGGCAGAGCCGGTCTCAGCCCAAGATGAACTTGCCAGAGTTGTTCCTATAGTAGAGGCTCTAAGTAGTAAGGGCATTGTTGTATCGGTGGATACGACTAAGGCGGAGGTTGCAGAGGCTTCTATCGAAGCAGGGGCAGAGATAATAAACGACATAAGCGCCATGACCGCTAGTCAAGATATGGCGGGGGTTGTAAGGGACTCTGGAGCCGGAGTTATATTAATGCATATGAGGGGGACTCCTAAGACTATGCAGTTAGAGACTGAATACGATAATTTAACAGAAGAGGTAGTAGGTTATTTAAGAGAGCGTTTAGATTATGCAACTTCTGTGGGTATAGATATCGATAAAATTGCCTTAGACCCCGGGATTGGTTTTGGTAAAACTTCCGAAGGCAATCTGGAGCTTATAAAAAATCTTGGCAATATTTCCTCTCTTGGCTGTCCGGTTGTTTTGGGAGCTTCCAGGAAATCTTTTATAGGCACTCTTATGGATTTGGAGATAGATAAAAGGCTTCAGCCATCGGTAGCAATAGCAGCTATTGGAGTTATGAACGGAGCAAACATTGTAAGGGTTCATGATGTGAGAGAAACAGTAGAGGCAGTTACTATTGCCGATGCTATAAGAAACCTGCAATAAAAAATAGTTAAAAAATGATTGGGTAGATTATGTTTGAGGGTTTTATAGTTCTATTAGACATACTTGTAGTAGCCTTTCTTATTTATTGGCTAATACTAATTGTTAAGGGCACCAGGGCAGAAATGATGCTATGGGGTCTGGTTGTTGTTGTGCTTGTTTATTTTGCATCTGAGAGGCTTGGTCTTTTTACCCTCCATTGGATACTTTCAAACTTTCTTGGAGCAATTGTTATTATACTGGTTGTTGTATTCCAACAAGACATTAGGCGTGTGCTTATGAGGATGGGCAGGCCTTTTGCTACTCGCGGTTTTATGTTCCAAAGTGAAAGCATGACTGATGTTGTTAAGGCCGTATTTTCTTTATCAACAGAGAAGATTGGAGCCATAATAGTTTTGGAAAGAGATTCCGAACTTAAAAGTGTTATTGAAACAGGAATAGAGTTAGATGCAGTACTTTCAAAGGAACTGCTTTTTTCAATTTTTAATCCTCAGTCTCCTCTACATGACGGCGCGGTAGTGGTGCATGGCGCCAGGGTATTAAAAGCCGGCTGCATACTTCCACTTACAGAGAAAACCATTGATAGAACTATGGGGACTCGCCATAGGGCAGCCATTGGTCTGGCCGACGAAACAGATGCTGTGGTTATAGTTGTGTCTGAGAAGTCAGGAGAGGTGAGCCTCTTTTATGACGAAAAATTTGAAACAGGTTTTGACAGCAAAACTCTCCTTGAGTCACTTAGAGAAATTTTTCAAGGTAGCAAGGCTGGAAGCATATTCTCGTTTTTTAAAAAGGATTAGTTAAGGTTTAGTAGGGGAAGTAAAATGAAAGAATTTTTGAGCGGCAATATGGCCATAAAACTTATAGCGCTCACATTGGCTGCTATACTTTGGTTTTTTGTAGTAGATAGTGAAAAGCGGGATTCCGTTATTACTATCCCCCCTGCTTTGGTTAAGTAAGCGGTGCTGGGTAGAAGTTTAGTTTTGTATTTTTAATAAGTAATTGTAAGCAATATAAGAGGAGGATATCTTTGAAAAAACTTTTTGGAACAGACGGGATTAGAGGCACGGCAAACATAGAACCGATGACCGCTGAAACAGCTCTACAGTTAGGCAGAGCTATTGCTTATGTATTTAAAAAACAGCCCCACCGTCACAGGATTGTTATAGGCAAAGACACCCGCCTTTCAGGTTACATGTTAGAGAGTGCTATGGTTGCAGGGGTTTGTTCCATGGGAGTAGATGTAATGGTCGTAGGGCCGCTGCCTACCCCGGGGATTGCTTTTATTACCTCCAGTATGAGGGCAGACGCAGGGGTAGTTATATCTGCTTCCCATAATCCTTACCACGATAACGGCATAAAGTTCTTCTCCCGTGAGGGGCTCAAGCTTAGCAGAAAGTTAGAAGAAGAAATCGAAGATTTTATTTCTAACGAAAAAGACCCTGCCAAAAGACCAACGGAGAAAGCAGTGGGTAAGGCATACAGGATTGACGATGCCATTGGCAGGTACATTGTATACGCAAAAAATTCTTTTCCTGTTAACCTTACCTTAGATGGTATGAAGATTATTGTGGACTGCGCCAATGGCGCAGGTTATAAAGTTGCCCCTGAGGTTCTCTATGAACTGGGAGCAGAAGTCATTTCCATTGGAGTAAGCCCCAATGGTGTGAACATAAATGAAGACTCAGGCGCCCTTCACCCGGAGAATTTGGTTGAGGAAGTTAAAAAACAAAAAGCTCATATAGGTATAGCCTTAGACGGCGACGCAGACAGGTGTATTTTAGTTGACGAGAAGGGCAACATCATTGACGGTGACTATATTATGGCAATCCTTGCCCTGGCAAAATTAAAAGAAGGAAGTTTAAACAAAAACACTTTAGTTACGACAATTATGAGCAACAGCGCCATGGAAGAAGTTATTGAAGCCGCAGGAGGTGTTGTAGTAAGGACTGATGTTGGGGACAGGTATGTTATGGAAGAGATGTTAAAGGGTGGATATAACTTTGGCGGTGAACAAAGCGGTCATATACTTTGTCTTGATTACGGAACCACCGGCGATGGAACTGTAACTGCTCTTCAGGTACTGGCAAGAATGGTGAGAGAAAATAAAAGCCTCTCAGAACTTGCAAGTTGTTTTAAGCCCTACCCACAGGTACTTAAAAATGTGGTAGTTAAAGATAAAAAACCTATTGAAGAAATAACACCTTTAGCAGAGGCAATAAAAAATGTAGAAGATAAACTTGGCAAAAACGGCAGGGTTTTTGTTCGTTATTCAGGCACTGAAACTCTGGCAAGAATTACCATAGAAGGTAAGGACCAAAAGGAAATAGAAAAAATGGCAGATGAGATTGCCATCGTTATAGAAAAGGAGCTCACTTAATATTGCGTGACTAGTATGAGTATAAAAACTATGCCAAGACTTTCAGTTAACATAGACCATGCCGCAACTTTGAGGCAGGCTCGCCTCTCTACAGAACCGGACCCTGTAACTATTGCCATGATGGCGGAGCTTGCAGGGGCAGATGGTATTACGGCTCACCTCAGGGAAGACCGCCGCCATGTGCAGGACAGGGACATACATCTCCTGAGGCGTATGGTGAAGACTGAGCTAAACCTAGAGATGGCGCCAACTAAAGAAATGTTAGGCATTGCCCTGGAGGTAAAACCTGACTTGGTAACTCTCGTTCCTGAGAAGAGGGAAGAGCTAACCACAGAAGGCGGGCTTGATGTTGTTACTTTAAGGGATAAACTTAAAAGTTTTGTTGCCACTCTTAAAGATATTGGAATCAGAGTAAACCTTTTTATAGAACCAAGACCGGATGTTATTAAGGCTTGCCACAAAATTGACTCAAGCGGAGTGGAACTCCACACAGGCCTTTATGCAAATGCACCTGACGAGAAAACTAAAGCTCTGGAGCTTAAAAAACTTACCGATGCTTCAATTATGTCAAAAAGGCTTAACTTAAATGTTCATGCCGGCCACGGGTTGGATTATCGTAATATAAAACCTATTTTGGAAATAGAAGAAATAGAGGAACTTGCCATCGGCTATAGCATATTGGCAAGGTCTGTCCATGTAGGAATAGACCAGGCAGTAAGAGAGATGCTTAAGGCCATTAAAGGGCCAGCGTGACAGCATGATGCTGACGCGTAGCAATCATTGCTGGACTCAATAAAGAAAAAACTAGTATATGATAAAAGGCATAGGAACAGACATAGTAAGTATAAAACGCTTTGGTGATGCAATGGATAAGTGGGGTAGTAAGTTCACTTCTCGATTATTTACGACGAAGGAGCTTGATTACTGCATGAGTAAGAAATTTCCTGCCACCCACCTTGCAGCTCGTTTTGCTGCAAAGGAAGCTCTTTATAAAGCAAGCAGTGGTCTTGTAGAGGGTCATGTCAATTTTAATGACATGGAAGTTATTAATGATAGTAGCGGCAAACCTTCCATGGAAGCTAAAGGTTTTGAAGGTTTAGAAATCCTTGTAACCATGTCACATGAAAAAGAATTTGCTACAAGCACGGTTATAGTACAGCTGTCTGCGACAGGTCTCTAGAAGACAGTTATATAAAAGTAGTTAGTTTTAAAAAGGTTTTGTGGATGAAATTAGTCGATTCAAAAACAATGTCAGCTTTAGATAGGCGTGCCATAAGAGAGTTTGGTCTTAAGGGCATTGTCTTAATGGAGAATGCCGGTAAGGGATGCGCCGATATTATAAGAGACGAATTCCTTTTAGATTCTCAGTCTAAAGGCAGTGTAAGTATTTTTACAGGCAGCGGCAATAACGGAGGTGATGGTTATGTTGTTGCCCGCCACCTGAGTAACTACGGCTATAAAGTTAAGGTCTATTCACTGGCGTCTAAACCCTTAAAAGGCGACGCCCTAAAGAATTCCCAAATTTGGGAGACTATGGGAGGGGTAGTTAAAACTATTTCCAATGAAGATGACTTCAAAAATATAACCATAGATTTAATGCATTCAAGATTAATAGTTGACGCCCTCCTCGGTACTGGTATCAGCAGTCCCGTAAAAGATTTATATGAAAAAGTAATAAATAAGATTAATAGGCTTAAAAAACCTATTGTATCAATAGATGTGCCGAGCGGATTGGACGCTTCAACCGGCATTGTCAGAGGCACTGCCATTAGGGCTGCGATGACTATAACAATGGAAGTCCCCAAGGTAGGGCATTTTGTTTATCCCGGCAGAGATTATACAGGCACTCTAAGAGTTGTTCCTATTGGAATGCCTGCTGTTATAATTAAAGAAGCAGAAATCAAATGGCACCTTATAGACAAAACTCTTGCAGTAGATTTACTTAAAGACAGGGAAGATGATTCCCATAAGGGTAGCTTTGGCCATCTCCTGACATTTGCAGGTTCTATGGGCAAGGGAGGAGCGGGAAAGCTTGCCTCCATGGCTGCCCTCAGGTCCGGTACGGGGCTTTCCACTTTGGCTGTGCCAAAGAGTATTGGCAGTTTAATGGAGCAAGAGACCACGGAAGTCATGACTGTACCATTAGAGGAAACCTATGCAAGAACTTTTGGAAGTGGTTCCGTAGAAGGGGCTGTAGGTTTGCTCGGCGGTAAGGACGCAGTAGTTATAGGTCCCGGTTGCACCGATAATGGAAGCGTTGGGGATTTTGTAATAAAACTCCTAAGGTCTTGCAGGGAGAGGGGCATTCCCGCTCTTTTGGATGCCGATGGTTTAAATGTAGTTGCCAAGAGGATGAAAGATTTTAGAAGCGCAGTAGGGGTTAATGGTAAGGTAGTACTCACGCCCCATCCCGGAGAGATGGCAAGGCTTTTGGGCAAGACCCCAGGAGAGGTGCAGTCAGACCGTTTGGCCTCAGTGGAAGAACTTGTCTCCCTAACCCGTTCTACGGTTGTGCTTAAGGGGGCCGGCACTATTATAGGAATATATAATAAGAAGAAACAGGGCCGCAAGATTTTTATAAACTCCACCGGCAACCAGGGCATGGCAACTGCCGGCACTGGGGATGTACTCTCGGGAATGATAGGAGGGTTTTTGGCTCAGGGTTATAACATAGAAGAGGGCGTTTCATTGGCAGTTTATCTCCACGGTTTGGCAGGAGACATGGCAGCAAAAAAAGGGCCTGCAGGAATGGTTGCAACAGACATCTTAAACACCCTGCCTATGGCTATAGAAAAGATTTCAAATTATAAAAACCAATGTTGACCATTTTAGTGAAGTAGTAAAAAAATGTAGTAAAAAAATGAAAAAAGAAGCAGAAAAAATTAAAAAAGAAAGTTTTATATCAGAAAGCCCGGAGGAGACGGAAAAAATTGCCGCCGCATTGGCGAAAACCCTAAGTTCAGGGTCAGTGGTAGCCCTCACCGGGGAGCTTGGTGCAGGCAAGACTTGTTTTGCAAAAGGTTTGGCAGAAGGGATGGGAATTAAGGGCTATGTAAAAAGCCCCAGCTTTACCATCTTGAATATTTATGGCGAAGGCAGGCTTCCTTTTTACCATATAGATTTGTATAGGATAGAAAACAAATTAGAACTGGTGGATTTAGGTTTAGATGAATATGTTTACGGCAGGGGTGTGACGGTAATAGAGTGGGCAGAAAGAATAGAAGATGAATTGCCGCCAAATACAATTACAGTAAAGCTTTCTTATGAAGGCGAAACAAAAAGGCGAATTGAGATAGAACAAGGGGAAGCTGATAAGTAGATGAAAGAGTTTGATGTATTAGTCATAGGCGGAGGGTGCCTGAGGCACTTCTCTAAGGGTTCTTTTATGTCAGTGGTGAGTAGGACACTAGCGAATGAAAAGTTATGATGTAGTGGTTATAGGTGGAGGGCCGGGCGGGTATGTGGCGGCCATAAGGGCCTCTCAGAAGGGACTTAGCGCCTGTCTTATTGAGAGAGGTAAAGTAGGAGGCACTTGTCTAAACCGCGGGTGCATACCATCGAAGAGCCTTTTTTATTCCGCAAAAACAATTTCTTCTGTAAAGAGGAGCGAAGAGTTTGGCGTTACTGTCGACAATTTTTCTTTTGCCCTTAAAAAAGCAGTAGAGAGAAAAAACTCTGTTGTAGAAAAGCTTAGAAGCGGAGTCGAAGGGCTCTTAAAAGGAAACAAGGTCGAAGTTATAAAGGGCAGAGGCGAAATAGAAGGCGGAAGCAGGGGAGACTTTAAAATAAATGTAGATGGCGAAGTTATAGAAGCCAAAAACATTATCATCGCCACAGGTAGCGAGCCTTTATTAATCCCCGATTTAAAAGTTGACGGGGAGAATGTTATTACCTCTACGGAGGCGCTTAACTTGGAAGAAGTACCGACAAGTTTATTAATAGTAGGGGGGGGAGTGATGGGGTGTGAGTTTGCAAGCCTCTTTAGCCAGTTTGGAAGCAAGGTAACAATAGTTGAGCAGTTAGATAGAATCCTGTCTTCTGAAGACAAGCAAATTACCCGGGTTGTAGAAAAGCAATTTAAAAATTCAGGTATAGATATTTTAACAGGGGCGGTAGTTAAAAATGTAGAAATAGCTGATGGGAAAGTTACTTCTACATTAGATGACGGGGCGGAAGTTATAACGGAAAAAGTTTTAGTAACAGTAGGTAGAAGTTTTAATACCTCCGGCATTGGTTTGGAGAGTATTGGAATAGAGTTAGGGGGAAGCGGTGTTATAAAAGTTAATGACCGCATGGAGACTAATGTAGATGGAATTTACGCCATTGGTGATGTAGTGGGAGGAATGCTCCTGGCCCATGTTGCCAGCAAAGAGGGTGAAGTAGCAGTTAATAATATTGCTGTCGAAGCTAATAGTGAAAATGTTGCCGGAAGAAGCAGTAATAAAGTAGTTGCCAGCGGCAACTCTACAATGATGGATTATTCCTCTGTACCTATTTGTATATTCACAGACCCGGAGGTAGCCTCTGTTGGTCTAAAAGAAAAAGATGCTAAAAGTTGCGAAAAAGATGTTAATATAGGCAGGTTTTCTTACCTCTCCGGTTCAAAGGCAATGTGCATGGGAGCAGGCGAAGGCATGGTACAGATTGTAACAGATACTGGCACTGGAGTCGTACTTGGCGGGTCTATTGTAGGGGAACATGCAACAGATTTAATCGGAGAGATAGCCCTGGCCGTAAAAAACGGTTTAACGGCAGAAGATATTTATGAGACGATTCATGCCCATCCAACCCTGCCTGAGATGGTAATGGAAGCAGCGGAAGACACACTGGGCTTGGCAGTTCATAAAATTGGAAGAAGAAGATAAAAAAGAAAGTTATAAATAACCGACAATTAAAAATAAAATATGGCATTAATAGTACAAAAATACGGCGGAACTTCCGTCGGTTCGTCAGAGAAAATTAAAAAGGTAGCCCAGAGGGTGGCTGACACTGTAAAGGGCGGAAATAAGGTTGTTGTTGTCCTCTCTGCCATGAGCGGAGAGACTGACAGGCTTATTAAACTCACCGACGAGGTAAGTAGCGATCGCTTCTCAAGAGAATATGACCTGGTAGTCTCTACAGGAGAGCAGGTAAGTATTGGCCTTCTGGCGTTAGCTTTAAATGAGATAGGAGTGGAGGCTCGTAGTTTTCTTGGACATCAGGCGGTTATAGTAACTGACTCCTGTCATGGCATGGCTCGCATAAGGGACATTAAGGCAGGCAACATTATGAACGCACTCAATAATGATGTAGTTGCAATTGTAGCAGGGTTTCAAGGAGTTACTGAAGAAGTAGCAGGAGCAGGCAGTATTACCACCTTAGGTCGGGGAGGTTCCGATACTACTGCTGTGGCATTGGCATCTAGCCTTGAGGCAGACCTCTGCGAGATAAACACCGATGTAGAAGGAATTTTCACCACCGACCCTCGCATCTGCGGTGATGCCCGCAAGTTAAAAAAGATTTCTTATGATGAAATGTTAGAGATGGCAAGTCTTGGTGCGAAGGTACTTCAGACTCGCAGCGTGGAGTTTTCTAAAAAATATGACATACCCCTAATAGTGCGATCTGCCTTTGGTGAGGGAGAGAGCGGAGAGGGTACTCTTGTATGTAAGGAGGATAGTGATATGGAGAAGGTTGCAGTCTCGGGAGTAACTTATAATAAAAACGAGGCAAAGATTTCGGTATTAAGGATTCCCGACAAGCCGGGAGTGGCGGCAAAGCTTTTTAAACCGCTAACCGAGGCAGGTATTAATGTTGATATGATAGTTCAAAACATATCTCATGACGGTCATACGGATTTAACCTTTACTGTCGTAGAGAGCGACTTTGAAAGAGCTTTTGATATTGTTAAAAGCTCCGGCAGCGAGGTTAATGCAGGAAATATTATTGGTGATAAGGATATATCAAAGGTATCAATCGTTGGCGCAGGTATGAGGTCTCACGCAGGGGTAGCAAGCCAGATGTTTGAAACCCTATCAGAGGCTGGTATCAATATGCAGATGATTTCCACCTCTGAGATAAAAATCTCCTGCGTAGTTGATTCGGCAAGTACTGAGAAGGCTGTTAAGGTACTGCATAACGCCTTTTGTCTGGACTCCGATGAAGTAGTAGAAGAAAAAGTATAGGTTTAAGGGAGATTCTAATTGGGCGATAGAAACCAACTTCTTTTTATAGAAGACAACATGGATAAGTTTGACGGGCCTTACCTGGAGATTGGCTCGCGCGACTATGGAAACACCCAGGATATAAGAGGCCTGGTCGGCAAAAAAGAAGGTGATTCTCAAAATTATATCGGTATAGACATGATCAGCGGCAAGGGGGTTGACCATGTTCTTGACCTTACCATTGATATTAGTGAGATAGATAAAGTTTTGGATGGCAAGAGGTTTGGAACTATATTTTGTTTAAGTGTATTGGAACATTGCGACCAGCCTTTTAAAATGGCAGAAAATATGACTAAGCTCCTGGCCCCGGGAGGAAAGGTTTATATCTCTGCTCCTTTTGCATGGATGTTTCACGGATACCCGTCTGATTACTGGAGGTTTACTCACGAGGGTATTAAAAAACTTTTCCCCGATATTGAGTTTGAAGAAGGGCTGGAGGTTTCATCAGTTGACAGGGAGGTTAAAACTGTTTCCAATGATATTGGCAGGGTTAATCTCCGTGGCGGTTACCACAGGAGAGAAGGTCGGTGGATAAGAAGTTTTTGGGCAGATATATTTAAAACAATCGGCAGGGTAGGTCTCCTTAAATGGATATTTGCTTATCCCTACCTTATGAGGCCTACCTGCATATACATGGTTGGAACATTAAAAAAATAATAAATTTAGAATAAATAAAATGGCAAAAACTAAAACAACTAAAAAAGATACTAAGTCTAGTAGCATAATCCTATACGACACTACTCTAAGAGACGGATCTCAGGCAGAAGATGTTACCTTTTCTGTAGAAGATAAGGTGCGCTTCTCCGCCGTTCTTGACGGTCTTGGCATCCACTATATAGAAGGCGGGTGGCCTGGAAGCAACCCGAAGGACATAGAGTTTTTTAAAGAGATGAAAAAAAGAAAGAACAAGCTTAAGTTTTCCCAGCTTGTTGCCTTTGGTTCGACTCGCCGCCGCGGCACGACGGCAGCAAAGGACCCTAACATAAAGGCAATCCTAAAAAGCGAAGTTCCGGTAGTAACCATATTCGGCAAGAGCTGGAAGTTACATGTAAAGTCAGCCCTTGGTGTTACGATGGATGAGAACCTGGACATGATATTTGATTCTGTAAAATATTTAAAGAGTAAGGTGAAAAAAGTATTTTATGACGCAGAACATTTTTTTGACGGTTTTTTAGACGACCCTGAGTACGCTATGGAGACTCTGAGGGCAGCCGAAGGCGCAGGGGCGGATTACATAGTTCTTTGCGATACCAACGGAGGTATGCTCACGGAAACTGTCACTGCAATAGTGAGCGAGGTTAGTAAGTATATGAGAGTACCTCTTGGCATACATGCCCATAACGACTCGGAGACTGCAGTTAGTAACTCCCTGGCTGCCGTTCGCTCCGGCGCCGCAATGGTGCAAGGCACAATAAACGGATTTGGCGAAAGATGCGGCAATGCAAACTTGGTATCCATAATACCTGCCTTAAAATTGAAGATGGGTTATAACTGCGTTAGTGCAAAGCAGCTTAGAACCCTCAAAGTTGTGTCCGGCCAGCTCTATGAATTAGCCAACATGGCTAATCGTAAACATCAAGCCTATGTAGGAGACTCCGCCTTTGCTCATAAAGGCGGAATACATGTAAGTGCCGTATTAAAAAGCCCACAGACATACGAACATATAAAACCTGAGGTAGTTGGAAACAGGCAAAGAGTTTTGGTTTCCGATTTATCGGGCAGGTCTAATATACTTTATAAGGCAAAGGAATATGGAGTAGATCTTGATTCCAAGAGTACGGTGGTAAAGGAAATATTAGATGAGGTTAAAAAACTTGAACATGAAGGCTTCCAGTATGAAGGTGCTGAGGCGAGTTTTGAGCTTTTAATCCGTCGTGCCCAAAAGAAAAAAGAAAAGTACTTCAAGCTTCATGGCTTTAGAGTTACAGACGAAGTAGTAGAAGTAGATGATAAAAAAGACCTTCAAGCTACCAAGAGTGAGGCTACCATAAAGATAGAAGTAGGCGGAGAGGTGGAACACACTGCTGCCACCGGTAATGGTCCTGTAAATGCTCTCGATAGCGCCCTTCGTAAGGCGCTGGAAAGATTCTATCCATCGCTTAAAGAAGTGAAATTATTGGATTTTAAAGTCCGAGTGGTCGCAGGAGAGGCAGGGACATCTGCAAAGGTGCGTGTTACCGTAGAGAGCGGCGACAAAACAGATAAGTGGGGTACAGTGGGAGTCAGCGAAAATGTTGTAGAAGCAGCATGGCAGGCACTGGTCGATGGACTTGAATATAAACTCTACAAAGACAAGAAAAAGGGTGCATGATGCACAAGTGCGTGACGCACAGGTGCATGAAACACAGTGGATAGGTCTTTTTTATAGCTAAATAATGTTTTAGGAACTGCCAGGTGACAGAGGAAGAATATAAAAATAATCTTTTTGGGGGCTTTGTTTTAACAGCCTTTTTTATTTTATCCTACTTTTTTGTTAACCATGGCACTTCCCATAGGGACTTAAGCTCAGAAGATTTAAAGTATTTAGTTACAGAGGAACCGGACCTTGGCAGCAATAACTCCGGCGCAGTAGATATGGTTCTCGGCAGGCTCATGGATATAAACAGTTTAACAATTGGGGAGTTAAAACTTATCCCCGGTGTTGGTTATAAAACTGCAAAAAAGATTTATGACAAGAGAATCGAACTTGGCGGTTTTAAAAGTTTAGATGAATTAAACCAAGTTTCCGGCTTGGGCAGTAAAAGAATTGAAATAATAAAAAAATATGTGGAAGTGCGGCAGCAAATCGCCACTGACAATTAACAGTCACTGAAGTGTTTTTCATTGAATTATAAGTAGTTTCAAAAATTGATTATTAATTGCATATATAATTCGTAGATATGATGCCGCTGGCAATTAAAGGTAATAGAATAAATGGATGTTCAAGTAATTAAAACATTATTATACGGATTTCTTGCAGCAGGGGCAATTTTTGCAGGGAGTTTCGTCCTCCTGAGAAACGAAAAGTGGGCAAGAGAGAAGTCCGTATATTTTATTAGTTTCTCAGCAGGCGTTGTCCTAACTGTTGCCCTCATACATCTGCTTCCGGAGGCAGCGGCAAGTTACGGAGGCGCTTTTACCGCTACCTTAATTACTCTCTTGGCTTTTTATGTTCTTGAACATACAATAACAATTCATACCTGTAAGGAAGGGGACTGCGAGGTTCACACTGTTGGAGCAGTTGCTTTTACAGGACTTATGTTTCACTCTCTCCTGGACGGTATTATTATAGGCGTGGCAATAGATGCAGATTTTGCAATAGGGCTTGCCGTAACAGTAGGTATAATCCTTCATAAATTCCCTGTAGGAATAACCATTACAAGCCTCCTCCTGCATTCTGGTTATGACAGAAAAAGAACAATAATATTAAGTAGTTGCGTAGCACTGGCAACTCCGCTGGGAGCCCTGGGAGCATACTTTTTAATTCACAGCATGGACGCAGAGGTAACGGGGCTGCTCCTGGCAATTGGAGCAGGGAGTTTTATCTATATTGGGGCGTCGGACTTAATCCCGGAGACCCATAAAAACTTTAATAAGGCGAATATAGGGCTTGTGTTAGGCGGCTCTACTTTGGTATATTTGATAGCGAATTTAGCAGGTCACTGATATTGGCACTGAGTGCCTTCTCTAAGGACACTGCGTGTCTTTTCTAAAGGGGGTTTGGTGAAACAATCAGCTTTGTTAGAAGTTTTTAGGTTTGAAAATATTAAGCATTCTATAGGCATTAAATTACAAAAGGACAATTAAATGATAGAAAGATATTCCAGACCAAAAATGGTCGCCATATGGAGTCAGGAAAATAAATTCCAAAAATGGCTGGATGTAGAAATTGCCGCCTGCGAAGGCTGGGCAAAACTAGGGAAGATTCCTGCCAAATCACTGGCTACAATTAAGAAAAAAGCAAAGTTCAATATTCCTACCATTGACAAGATTGAAAAAGAAGTTAAACATGATGTCATTGCTTTTTTAACAAGTGTTGCTAAGTTTGTAGGTCCTGACTCAAGGTTCATCCATGTAGGGCTTACTTCATCAGATGTGCTGGACACTGCCTATGGGCTTCAACTGAAAGAGTCTTCCGACATTATTATAGAAGACCTGGAAGAACTTCTTAAGGTACTTAAAAAAAGAGCTAAAGAGCATAAAAATACTGTAACCATAGGCCGCTCCCACGGCATACATGCAGAACCTACAACCTTTGGATTAAAACTTGCCGTAATATACGATGAGTTCGGCCGTAACTTAGAGAGAATGAAAAGAGCTCGCGATGTTATAAGTTTTGGAAAAATCTCAGGGGCAGTTGGAACATTTGCTAACATAGACCCAAGGGTAGAAAAGTTTGCACTAAAAAAACTTGGCCTAAAACCGGAACCCGTCTCTACTCAAATCGTTCATCGCGACAGGCACGCAGAGTTTTTCACAACTCTTGCAATAATTGCATCTTCCATAGAAAAAGCAGCTGTCGAGGTTCGTCACTTGCAAAGAACCGAAGTACTGGAAGTAGAAGAGCCCTTTACAAAGGGACAAAAAGGCTCCTCTGCAATGCCTCATAAACGAAACCCTGTTCTTAGCGAAAACTTAACGGGCCTTGCCCGTCTTGTAAGAGGTTACGCAGATAGTGCAATGGAAAACATTGCCCTCTGGCACGAGAGAGATATAAGCCACTCATCAGTAGAAAGAATAATTGGTCCAGATAGCTTAGTAACACTGGACTTCATGTTAGGTCGTTTTACGGGCATGATGAAGGGGTTAGTAGTATATCCTGAAAACATGAAAAAAAACCTGGATATGTTAAATGGTTTGGTGTTTTCTCAAAAAGTACTTCTTACATTAATAGACAAGGGCATAACAAGAGAGAAGGCTTATAAGATAGTCCAGGATAATGCCATGAGAGTTTGGAGAGAAGATGTAACTTTTGAGTCTCTTTTATTAGAAGATAAACTGGTTATGAAATATCTAAATGAGAAAGAAGTAAAAAGCTGTTTTGATATAAAACCATATTTGAAAAATGTGGACTATATATTCAAAAGAGTTTTCGGCAAATGATTTGCAAGCAAGTAACTTGCAACCAAATGATTTTGGAAGTAAATAAAATTAAATAATTGGAGACAATATTATGGCACTAGAAAGACTAGAACAGCTTTACGAAGGTAAGGCAAAAATACTTTATAAAACAAATGACCCGGACCTGCTTATTCAGTACTTTAAAGATGACGCCACTGCATTTAATGCAGGTAAAAAAGGTACAATCGTTGATAAAGGTATTATGAATAATGCCATCTCTAGTAAAATTTTTGAATACCTTGAAGAAAACGGCATCAAAACTCACTATGTGGAAAAGCTAAGTGACAGAGAGATGGTTGTTAAAAACCTGGACATCATAATGGTAGAGGCAATTATCAGGAATGTTGTGGCAGGAAGCATGGCAAAGAGGATGGGCGTTGAAGAGGGGACTGAGCTGAAAGAAACTATACTTGAATTCTGTTACAAAGACGACGAACTTGGAGATCCCTTCATAAATGACTATGTTATTCGTGCTTTTGGTCTTGGCACTCAGGCTGAGATTGATGTAATTACAGACCAGACCCTTAAGGTTAACCAGCTCCTGATAAAGTTTTTTGGCGAGAGAGACATTAAGCTTGTTGACTTTAAGCTTGAGTTTGGTCGTCACAAGGGTGAGGTGCTTCTAGGTGACGAAATAACCCCCGATGGCTGCAGGCTTTGGGATGCAAAGACCGGTAAAAAACTTGATAAAGACAGATTCCGCCAAGACCTTGGTGATATAGAAGAAGCTTACGCAGAAGTTTTAGACAAAGTTACAGATTAAACACTGCGTGTTTTTTCTAAGAGGTAAGTTATGAGAGTAAATATTTTAAACAGGAGAGAGTCTCTTTCTGGGACTTAGGCGAAAAAATATGAAGGCAAAAGTTTATATTACATTAAAAAACGGAGTTCTTGATACTCAGGGTAAAGCCGTAACAGGAGCCTTAGAGTCACTGCAATTCAAAGGTATAAAAGACCTAAGGGTGGGCAAGTACATGGAAGTGGAAGTTGACTCAACTAATGCCGATGAGGTTAAAAAAACTGTTGAAGATATGTGTGAGAAACTTCTTGCCAATGTAATTATGGAAGATTATAGAGTTGAGGTCAGTGAATGAAATGCGGCGTAGTAGTATTCCCCGGCTCTAATAATGACTATGATTGTCTCTATGTAGCCAAAGATGTCTTTGGTATGGACGCTGAATTTGTTTGGCACAAAGAAACAAAACTTTCCAAGTACGACTTGGTTATTTTGCCAGGGGGGTTCTCCTATGGAGACTACCTTCGCCCCGGGGCGATAGCCCACTACTCACCTATAATGAATGATGTTAAAAGTTTTGCCGATAATGGCGGCATGGTTATAGGTATTTGTAATGGATTCCAAATTCTTTGCGAAACGGGGTTACTGCCAGGCTCACTTAGCCGTAATAGAGACCTACAGTTTATTTGCGACACTGTAGATTTAAAAGTAGAAAATAATGATACCCGCTTTTCCAGCTCCTACGAGTTGGGGCAGGTTATAACCCTTCCTGTTGCTCATCATGATGGTAACTACTTCGCAACACCTGATGTTGTTAAAAGTCTGGAAGACAACAATCAAATTGTATTTAGGTATGTAGATAACGACGGCACTGCTAGTGAAAGTGCTAACCCCAATGGGTCAGTATCTAACATCGCTGCCATTGTAAACATTGAGGGTAATGTTTTTGGCACCATGCCTCACCCTGAGAGGGCAAGCGAGGCTGCATTAGGTTCCACTGAAGGCAGGGGAGTTTTCGAGTCGATTATAAAAGCTATCGCTTAGCGGTAGCAATAGCCTAAGGGCTTTGCGGGCATTGAAAGCTAGTCCTTACTGCTCAAAAAGGCAGTCATACCTTGGTTTGTTAGAGTTTATCCTATGAAAAAAATCCTTTTACTTATATTATTATTTATTTTTATCAGTGTCGGCAGTTCTATGGCAGGTACCAGAGTTCATGTCAGTGTCTCCTGGGGAGGTGTGGTTGTTATAGGGGGCGTTGCTACTTATTTTTTTATAGGCGCATCAAGGCAGATTACCAAAAAAGAAAATGATAATAAATATGCCTATAATGAATATTCTTATATTAATGATGGTATTGACTATAGAAGTGATGATAGGTATGAGAACAGCTTTAGTCCAAAGCCGTCCCTTCCTGATGCCCATATGAATTTATTTAATAAGAGTTTTTAATACCGTATATTTTACTTCTTTGTTTTTTCTATTGTCCTATGATTCTTCTGAGTTATCTAATTCATTTAAAAATTTCTTTGATGTAGGTCCCGAGGTTAAAATCATTACAGACTCCCCCGTAGATAGATTTTCTCCAAATATATCCAGATTACCATCCAATTCAAAAGCCTCACCGCTAGTTACAGAAAACTCATCGCTAAAGTTAGTTTCCCTGCTACCTGCTGTGACCTTAATTTCTCCCTTTAATACATATGCAATGCCCTTGAAACCATCAGTTGGGTTTAGGTCTTTTTTTTCATTGGTTTCCCTAAACCGCAGATAGGTGATAGATAAACCTGTGTCACCAGGCGGCCGAAAGGTGTATTCTCCGCTAGGTTCGCTGTCTGAGAGTTCTTTTAGTTTGTATATTTTCATATCTTTATGCCAGGGAATCCATTGCATCCTTGAAGTGTTTTATAAAGTTATCATCACTGCCGACGGGGCGCATAACAACCCACTTTTTATGTTTGTCCATAAATAACTCTACATCAGAGCCTGGCAGAAGTCCCATCTCTCGAAGGAAATCCTCGGGGATCGTTATTGCCTCCACTCCTCGTTCTATCTTAACTACTTTCTCTAAAGATTTATTCATAAGCGGCTCCAATCTTAAAGAATATAATTTAATAACAAATGTTATGATACATTATACTTTGTTTGTTTATATTCTGCAATGGTTTGTCCCGCCTTGACAAGTTGGCGAATTGGGTATTTAATTACTATTATTATGGGTGTTAAGACATGAAACACTATTTTAAAATAACCTCGGTGAGTTTTTTATTAGTATTTCTTTTATATTTTAGCCGGTATGATTTTGGTTTTGCCAACACAGACAGTTCCGGTCGCAAACCCATTGGTTATACTGACTATAATGAATTCATAGTTCCTGTCAGGCTTAAGTATGTTGTAGATGGAGATACTGTAGCGGTAGACTTTTATGGTAGGGTGGAAAAGGTTAGGGTCGTAGGTATTGACACGCCGGAGAGAGGCAAGCCCTTTTTTAAAACTGCTACAGAGTTTGCAGAGAAGTTTCTAAAAGGCAAAATTATTACAATAGAGGTATGTTCGGCTCAGAGGCGTGACAAACACGGAAGACTACTTGCCTGGGTTTATGCAGACGGGGAAAGTTTAGAAGAAGTCCTGCTAAGGGCCGGTCTGGCACGGACTCTTTTTATACCTCCCTGCGGGCTTAGGTTCAAAGATGAATATAAACATTTAGAAAACAGTGCCAAAGATGAAGGTTTAGGGCTTTGGAGAAAGTAAGAAATGAAAAAACTTAAAACAAAAAACAAAAAAGGACTTACACTTGTTATTACAGGTGACGGTAAGGGCAAGACTACTTCTGCCCTGGGAATAGCTCTTCGCGCTTATGGATATGGAATGAAGGTTTGCATTATACATTTTATAAAAGGAGACATACACTCAGGAGAGTTTGATGCCATAAAAAAACTCTCCTCTCTATCCCCTATAATAGAAGAACATTTTGCCGGTGTAGGTTTTTATAAAATTATGGGAGATGATAAAGACCCTACGGAACATATCGAGGCAGCAGGTCTTGGTATGGAGTTGGCTTTTGATAAAATGAACTCCGGAGACTATGACATACTCATACTGGATGAGATAAATGTAGCAGTCCAGCTGGAACTTGTAGATGTAGAGAAGGTTATAGGGTTAATAAAAACAAAACCAGACCTTATGCATTTAGTCCTAACAGGGAGGAATGCCCACGAGAAGGTTATAGACCTGGCCGACACAGTGACAGAGTTAAAAGAAGTCAAACATGCCATGAGCAAGGGAATAGAGCCTCAACCGGGAATAGATTACTAGCCAGCCAGTGGCGACTCGCCACTGGCAATTTTGGGGATTAGTCACGAAAGAGTTTTATTCTTAATAGACACTTGATGTTTTTCTTTGTCTAGTATATTATAATTATCTTGTGCCAAGTTCTAGCCCTTTGGCAGGCTTAAGACAGGTTATTACATTCTCAATGGCGACGTACCCAAGTGGTTAAGGGGGGAGTCTGCAAAACTCTTATTCAGCGGTTCGAATCCGCTCGTCGCCTCCATTGCTTCCAGCAAGGGGATTTCCGATACACCTCACAGTAAACAGTTTAGCCAATTAATTAGAAACTAAGTAGCTGTTAAAAACAGAGTCCAGCGTCACGCTGGTGCGTGTGTTCCCTAAGATACACAAACTTCCAATTATCAATAAGAGTATTTAATAACATCATGTTCCTGCAATAGAATCCAACAGTGACTGTTACGCATCACGCTGGCTAGTAATCTATTTCTTAAAAACAAATAACTCTTAAATATTCATTATTCCCCAGTTAAAACTATGATGCCCCAGAAATAGTCTGTGGCGACTCGCCACTTATAGGCCCTGGAATATCCAAGTTACTGAGCCTACGATCAGGCTGTCGTCAATATCTTTTATATTTATGGTAGTTGTCGGGAATGTTGCATTGTCCGGTATTAGTTCTATTCTGCCCGGATGGACAAAGACTCGTCTTATTGTTAATCCTTCGTGTTTTAACCATAGGGCTAGGAGCTTGCCGCTGGTGAGGTTTTTGTCTTCCCTGTCTATACCTAAAATTGCCCCGTTTAGAATTGTAGGACTCATACTCACACCTTCAAATCTTATAGCCAGGGTGTTTTTTTGGTAGTGTTTTTTGGGTATTAGGAAGTCCTCAATGGGAAGGCTCTTAGGTTTGTCAGTATGTATGTCCAGAATGTTTGCTTTGTAAACACTGACATTAATATAGTCTTTGTTTTCTGGTTTATCTTCTGAACCACTGGGCTTGTATAAATCCTCATCTGATATTAGCCAGTCGATTGTAACACTGCCCAATTCAGCTATTTTACGCAATGTGGTAATATCAGGGAGTCGTTTTCCTTTTTCATAATCGCTAATCGTTGCAGTTCGCGAAAACCCCAGCTTTTTAGCAAATTCTGATTGTGTAACATTTAAAATATGATTTCGGACTTCTTTTATCTTAGTTGAAAGTGTCAATTTTTTTACTTTTTATCGTATTTTTGATATAGGGAATAATACCTATCTGCGTAATATGTGCTTGACAGAGCATTCGCTATGGTATAATCTAAATTTTGTTCATCTGTGATTTTAATAGCGTTATATTACTTATTTCTTACTGGAAATAGTAATCTCAGGATGGTTTTACAAAAACTCTTGATGTTTATTTATAAAAATAGTGTAAATTATCGTAATTTTTTTTATTATATAAATAGATATGAAAATTGTCAACGCTTTTATTACTTAACTTCATCTTTAGATAATAAATATAAATAGTATATTGATTGTTTTATACTATTAGGCTAACTTGGTACTGTGCAGATATATTTAACTCAACGTAAACTAGGTGCAAGTGATGGAACCGACTTACGAAGTGCTTTATTCTGAGATTGTCAGCAGGATGAAGGAAATAGGTGAACTTAAAAATGAGGCTCACCTGGCTAGGACTCTCGGCATAACACCGCAGGCTCTTTCCAATTACAAAAAAAGAAAAACAATTTCAGGAGACTTGGTTTTTAAATTCTCCCAAATATACGAAGTATCTATTGACTGGTTATTAACCGGCAGTGGTGAAATGCTCAGGTCAGATTCCGGCTTAGATGGAGGTAGCTTAAGTACAATTGCTTTTGTTAAGGCCTCGCCCTTTGTAAAAGGAGAAGGCAAGAGGGGTATAAAAGTCACTGGTATTTCTGTCATGTCGCCGGACGAACTTATTTCCGTTGGCAAATTGGTTAAAATTTTCAGAAGCACCAACAGTACAATTTCAGATGCTGCAAAATTCAGCATTGATACGATGCTTTCTGCAGTTCAAATCCATGAAGATGGAGCGGAATCCTAAGTCTTCTTTTTAAGTTTTTTGCATATAAATAACTATTTTTTGTTCCAAATATTTTTTGTTAAATCTTTAGAATCTTCCCGGAAGCCCTATTTACAGCTCCTCATAATTTCGAATATTTTTTTTAAATTTATTACATCATAAACCGATTTTTCTCTTGACTTTTCCCTCTCAAATAGATAAAAATACAATATGTTGTGGTGCTTAATCGAGTAACCACTATATAGTGCAGGTTTCGTATTATTTCCTATGTAAATCAACAACTTCCGAGCTACCCATAAATTTTGAGGGAAGCACCAAAGTGGATTAGTTCTTCGTAGTTATACAAACAAGTATTATTAGTAGTTTTTAAAATTGTGGCAGTTAAGTTAATGCTTGTTCAGCAGTGACTCTTATGTGTCATAAGTGTATGTAGTTCTTTTTAATTACTATTTAGTATCGAGCATTAATTTTATAATATAAGATAAGATTTACCGGTTACCGGGTCCGGCATCAGCATCATGCTGTCATGCCGGTTAAACTTCAAAAATATGGGGGGTTTTAGACTGATGGAGCAAAATTTGGATAAGAAAGAAACAAAAACAAAATCTGCAAATGCCGCATCCGGCGCTAAGAATAAAAAGAAAGCAGTATCAAAAGACATCTTTGACAAACCCTTAAAAATCTCTGAAAATGCCATAAGGGTCTTGGAGAAAAGATATTTTAAAAAAGACAAATCAGGTAATGTCGTTGAAACAATAGAAGGTCTCTTTAAGAGGGTTAGTTATAACCTCGCAGAAGGCGACCTTAACTATGATAAAAAAGCTGACTTAGACCAGATAGCTGCAGAGTTTTATGACATGATTAGCTCTCTGGATTTTATGCCAAACTCCCCAACCTTAATGAACGCAGGCCGTGAGCTTCAACAGCTTGCCGCCTGTTTTGTTCTCCCCGTAGAAGATTCAATGGAACAGATTTTTGAGACAGTTAAACACACTGCCCTTATTCACAAATCCGGCGGAGGAACAGGTTTTGACTTCTCCAGGCTTCGCCCATCAGGCTCTACAGTAGGCTCTACATCAGGAGTATCTTCCGGACCCATATCCTTTATGACAGTTTTTGATGCTGCCACAGAGGCAATCAAACAGGGCGGCACAAGAAGAGGCGCTAACATGGGTATTCTTCGTGTTGACCATCCGGATATTCTTAATTTCATCGCCTGTAAAAAGGACAACGATAAGATTAATAACTTTAATATTTCTGTCACCATTACAGAAGCTTTTATGGAGGCAGTAGAGGCAGATGAGGATTACAAGCTTAGAGACCCTAGAACCGGAGACGATGCAGGCAGCCTTAATGCAAGAGAAGTTTTTGAGCAGATGACTGAGCTTGCCTGGAAAAACGGAGACCCGGGAATTGTATTTATCGATAGGATTAACAGAGATAACCCAACTCCTCAGCTTGGCGCTATGGAAGCAACCAACCCTTGCGGGGAGCAGCCGCTGCTTCCTTATGAGTCATGCAACTTAGGTTCTATTAACCTTGGTAGAATGCTTAAAGAAACTTCCAAAGGTTTGGACATTAACTGGGATAAGATGGAAGGGGTAATTCACAAGAGTATTCACTTCCTCGATAATGTAATCGAGATGAATAGTTACCCCGTTGAAGAGATTAGAAAGATTACATCTACTAACCGTAAAGTTGGTCTTGGTGTAATGGGTTTTGCTGACATGTTAATTAAACTGGGCATACCTTACAACTCACAGGCCGGAGTAGATAAAGCAGAAGAGATAATGAGTTTTATTCAGGCAAAGGCAAAAGATGCTTCTACTGCATTGGCAGAGATAAGGGGCAACTTTGCCAATATAGAAGGTTCTATGTATGACGGTCAAACAATGCGTAACGCTACTGTTACGACAATTGCACCAACAGGAACAATTTCTATTATTGCAAATTGCTCATCCGGCGTAGAGCCTTTATTTGCACTAGTCTTTACCAGAACAGTTATGGAAGGTACAGAGCTTCTGGAGGTAAACCCTCTTTTTGAAGAAGTAGCAAGAGAGAGAGGTTTTGACAGCCCTGAGATTATGAAAAAGGTTGCCGAAACAGGTGGTCTACATGGAATAGACGAAATACCTCAGGATGTTAAAGATGTATTCATTACAGCCCATGATGTTACCCCTGAGTGGCATCTAAAAATGCAGGCAGCTTTCCAAAACCACTGTGATAACGCAGTTAGTAAAACTGTTAACTTCGGCAGCGACGCAACAGTGCAAGATGTTGCAGAGGTTTATCAGCTTGCTTACAAACTGGGTTGTAAGGGTGTTACGGTTTATAGAGACGGGTCTCGTGATATGCAGGTTCTAACTGTCGGTACTAAAGATAAAAAAGAAGCAACTGCAGAGTTGGGTAATGTGGTAGAAATGCCTGCATCTCAGATGCCTGCTCAAGTACCTGTGAATGAACTTCCTGTTAGTCAAATAAGCGCTCACCCAGCTCCAAAACCTCGCGGAGATGTAGCCTTTGGTGTTACAAAGAAAGTCCTGACAGGTTGCGGAAACCTCTATGTAACAATCAACGAAGACCCTGAGGGGAATCCTTTTGAAATATTCACACAAATCGGTAAAGCCGGAGGGTGCGTTGCATCACAAACAGAGGCAATAGGAAGACTCGCCTCCCTGGCACTTCGTGCAGGAATAGATGCTGATGAAATCATAAGTCAAACTCGCGGAATTAGTTGTCACTTGCCCGTTGGTTTTGGCGAGAACAAGGTTACATCCTGCTCCGATGCCATGAGTAAGGCTCTTCAGTGGTACACAGGATTTAAAGCTTCCACCGGCAAGGCTATGGGCACGGTAGGAATGGCTGACTTTATGGATGCACCGGGAGCCGGAGCTATGATGCCTGAAGTAGGTGCCGCAGGTGCTTCTACTGTCCTTTCAGGCTTTAAAGACACACATCAAAGAGGGGCTTGTCCTGACTGCGGCGGAACAGTGGAACATTCCGACGGATGTGTGATTTGCAGAGGCTGCGGATACACCGAATGTTGACCTGCGGTCAAGGGCAATTTCAGGTACATCTGAGAGTAAACGGCTAAATTAAATAGTTGATGCTTGAGTGTGATTAAATAGAACTATCGCAGATAGCGTGACGCGTAACAGTCACTGTTGGACTCTGTTTTAGGGTCCACCTGAGCATAAAAAGCTCAATTAAATATTTGATGTTTAGGTGTACATAATGAGAACTATCAAAAGGGGGCTATACATATGTGTATGAAGTCATCAGATAGAGAATGGCCACTACCTAGTTAATAGGGTATTTGTGAAGGGCAAGGTGTTTTGTGAATTGAGTGCAGGTGTCACACCTGCCTTGAATTGGTGGGTTGTTTTTGATATAATTTAATACAGTTGGAGAGTGGGATGGAGATTTTGATACCATCCCATTTTTTTATCGTTATAGAGAAAAATTATGCAAAGCCTAAATTTTTCTCTAGTATGGGTGACCCATCAACGCAGTTTTAGGGTTCACCTTAGTAGAAATAGCTAGTAGGTAGTTAAGATAAATATAGAAAGTAGTAATAGAAAAAATGTTTGAATTAACAGTAGAAGCGTCATTTGCAGCAGCTCATAGGCTTGTTGACTATGATGGAGATTGCGAAAGGCTTCATGGACATAACTGGAAAGTAATAGTAACAGTCAGTGCCAGCGAATTAAACGACTTAGGTATTGCCATAGATTTTAAAAAAGTAAAAGCCGAAACCAGAGAAATCATTGGCAAGTTAGATCATCGGTACTTAAACGAAATAGAGCCCTTTGATAAAATCAATCCTACGGCAGAGCATATTGCCAGGGAGCTTTACAGGCAAATCTCAGTTAAGGTTAACGATGGGAACGCACGAGTATCAAAGGTTACTGTATGGGAAACGGAAACTTCGGCAGCTTCCTATTATGAATAAAAAATCTGGTTACACCAAAATTTTTTACCTTTTTGAATAAAAAATTTGGTTGCACCAAAGTTTTTTATTATATATTAAATAGGTAGCAACCACGCATTGATAAAGGAAATAAAATGAAAACAAAAGAAATGCCAAAAGATTCTGTAACAGAAAACTCTGCGACAGAGAGCTCTGTGACAGAGAAAACTATAAAGAAAGAAACTATGGCCAAAGAAACTATGCCAAAGGAAGCTCTTATGGATATGCAGAGCCAGGCAGACACTCGCAACATTGCCATAGACAAGGTTGGTGTAAAAGACATTCGCCATCCTATTGAAGTCCTGGATAAACATAAAAAAGTTCAACACACAGTTGCAAACATTAATATGTATGTAGCCCTTCCTCACCATTTTAAGGGTACTCATATGAGCCGCTTTCTTGAGATTTTAAATGAACATAGCAGTGTTATATCCGTTAAAAATTTCCCTGAAATCCTGGACCGTATGAAAGAAAGATTCGAAGCTACCACGGCCCATCTGGAACTGGAGTTCCCGTACTTTATTGATAGGGCAGCCCCTGTTAGCGGGGTTACTGGGCTTATGGATTATAAGTGTAGTTTTAAAGGTTCTCACGGTGAAGATGGCAAGACTGATTTTGTACTTGGAGTAGAAGTCCCTGTTACAACACTATGTCCTTGTTCAAAAGAGATTAGTGATTATGGCGCTCATAACCAAAGAGGGCTTGTTACAGTATCGGTTCGCTCCGATGAGTTTGTTTGGATAGAAGATGTTATAGAGGCAATTGAAGAAACTGCAAGTTGCCCGGTATATCCAATTCTTAAAAGACCAGATGAGAA
The DNA here is from genome assembly GCA_965371285.1 of uncultured bacterium. GTDB lineage: Bacteria > Desulfobacterota > GWC2-55-46 > GWC2-55-46 > DRQE01 > CBDUXU01. The sequence goes on from CBDUXU010000006.1 coordinate 25,941, forward strand.
GTTTGTAACAGAAAAGGCCTATGACAACCCTAAGTTCGTAGAAGATATGGTAAGAGATGTTGCCGTTAAACTTGGAGAGATTAAGGGAGTTACTTGGTCTACTATTGAGGCAGAAAACTTTGAATCCATCCACAACCATAGTGCATACGCGTTTTTAGAAAAAGATTATAAATAGGACACTAAAGGTTCACTGTGCAAGTTAAGGAGGTATAAATGTTGCTAAGAAAGTTTATTTTACTTTGTCTTTTTTCCCTTATTTTCTTATTCACACTTACAATAACCGAATCTAAAGCTGACCTGCCTGGAGTAAGTTTTCTTAAGCGTGCTTTTGAAGAGGGTTCTTTTAGGAAGTGGCAAGGTTATTCGCATGTTGTATGCTTCGCGAATAGCGATGACGCTTATCTCTTAAAGGCGGCTCCCGACAAAAAATCTGATACAGTAAAAACATTTCATATAAAATATTTTAGAGGTATTTTAGATAAAAGTACTATGTCTTTTAAAGTCTCAGATTCTAAAGCAATGCTTAAAATGCTGAATAACTACCTTGATTCTACGATTTTCTTGGTTTCTTCATCGGGCTACATGGATGAATATCCCGGACCTACGCAGTGTAGTCCCGGTTTTGTAAAGCAAAATAATTTCATTGAGCTCTTTACTGGCTGGGATGTAGAATCAAAGGCTTGGTTAAACCTTGATTCTAAAGGAGTAAATGTTTATAAGGCTGACCATAGGCTTTTTATTCCACTTGGAGAAGTGCCTGCATACAGTTTAAATACAAAACTTGACCGTAGAGGCTTACCCGCTGGAATTGCCAGTGCTGAAAAAAACGGTAAGTTCTTTAACATAAAGGATTTAATGGTTGATGCTTTGAGAGGTGATGTTGACAGAGGGATTTATATTAGGCCCTTGCCAGATACCATTGTATATCCTGGTGAGCCCCGTTTTGTTCCAGAGGACTGGGTTTATACACATAAGGGGTATGTTAATATAAAAAAAAATAAAGATGATTTCTTTGTTTTTAAATGGAGATATGGAGTTGGTGATTAGCCCTGCAGGGTGGGCACAGCCCACCGCAGTCTTTGGAACGACTTGTACTTTGGGAAGCTGACTCAGTCAGTGTTTTCTTAGAAAACTGACACCGTCAGCCTGGTTTGTTTATTATTTCTTTTATCTTATCTTTTAGTTCTTCACTCCAGAAGGGGCTGCCTTTTTGTACGAAACCTTTTACATTAAGGGGAAACCATTTTGGGTTCATGGCTATATCGTCAATCATTTCTTTCCCTGTAGTTACTATGGCAGGTATTCCAAGCCCCTTGTCTGCTAGAATTTGCAGTAGGTTTTCCCCGTCTACCCGGGGGTGCTGATTTTCGTCGCTCGATAGATGGAGGTCGGTTATGAGAAGGTCAATGTGTTTGTCGTTTATTATGCCTATAGCCGCTTCCCCGTCTTCGGCAGTGAGGAGGGTTATGTTCAAATCTATTAAAGAGTTTTCTGCCACTGCTCTGGACAGGCTCTCATCTTCTACCAATAACACGGTTTCTCCGTGCTGACTGAGTCCCATGGTGCTGGCCTGTTCCATTTCTACTGCATCTAATTCGAGTATTTCTACTTCTTCTATTATTGGCGCCTCTGCCTGAGGGGGCTGGCCTGTGATGTCGTCAATATTTATAAGTGGCTCTTCTTCATTTGTTTCCTCCAGGGCCTCACTGTCCTGTGATACCTCCTCTGGGATTTCTTCTACTTCTTTTGTTATGTGCTCTTTTTCCGGTACTTCCTCCGGCGCCTCGGCGGCTGCCTTTTCCTCTTCTCTTTCCGGGGCGGTATCTTCACTGACTTCTGGCTCTGGAGTTGCCTTATCGTCACCACCTTCGTTGAAGAGTATTGCAGAAGGTTCATCAGTTTTATCAAGGGTTTTATCAGGTTCGGCCGGGGCTGCTTCTTTGATGGTTCTCTGCAATTTAAAGACCTTAACTCCGTCTATTGTTTTTCTTATTTTAAAGTGAGTAGGGCAGCGAACGCAGTTAACCCTTTCCCCATCATCGCCTTCCCACATGGTTAGGTGAGTTGTAGGTACCCATAGCCTGAATTCAATTTTGCAATCAGGGCATTTTATTTCTACAGATTCTTTTTTTACTGCCATAATTTATATTTATACATTTAGATTAGGGAGTTCTTTTTTCTGCTTCTATCTATTTGAAATCATTATAAAAAATAATGTTTAGGTCTCTTGAGGTATTTTAAATTTTATCTTATAAATCTGTAATATGTCAATATAATTAAGTTTTTTTAGTATTCACTTTATATTTTGAGTTAAAAAATAAAGTTTTGATACCTTATTCTACTATTTTGAAAACCACGCAAGTTGTTGAATTTATTAAAAAATCACCCCTATTAGAGTCCTCCTTAAACGAAGCTTATCTTGACAAGAGAAGTGTATCTGATATATTTACTAGATGAATATTTACGCATTTATACCGGCAAGGTTTAACTCCTCCCGCCTCCCCGGCAAGCCACTTGAAGACATTAATGGAAAACCAATGATTCAGTGGGTCTATGAAAGGGCAGGAGAGGCAAAAAATATCAAAGAGGCCATTATTGCCACAGACGATGAGAGAATCGTCAAAGCCGCAGAAGGATTTGGGGCTAAGTGTATAATGACCTCTCATGAACACCGCTCCGGCACAGACAGAATAGCCGAGGCCTCGGCTGACATAGAAGCAGACATAATAGTCAACATACAGGGTGACGAGCCCCTTATTGACCCGGCAGTTATTGATGAGGCAGTCAAACCGCTGCTTGACGATGACTCGATTGTCATGAGTACCGTAAAGACTCGTATTACCCAAAAAGAAGAACTCTCCGATCCAAACACCGTTAAGGTAGTTACAGACGATAATGGTTTTGCTCTTTATTTCTCTCGGAGTCAAATCCCTTACAGTTTTGATACAGGCAAGGAAGACCCTCAGGTTGCGTACAAACATATAGGTTTATATGTATATAGAAAAGATTTTCTTGTTAAATATGCTGCTATGGAGCTGTCGAATTTAGAGAAGACCGAAAGGTTGGAGCAGCTTCGCGTTCTGCAAAACGGTTATAAGATTAAAGTTGTAGAAACAAATTATAATGCAATTGCCGTTGACACGCCCGAGGACCTTGAAAAGGTCAGGAGTATTTTTAAGTCAGGAATTCTATAAAAAATATATGACCCCAAATAAAGATAATAACATTAAATCAAAATTCATCTTTGTCACCGGAGGAGTCGTATCTTCACTTGGCAAAGGTATCGCCAGTGCATCTATCGCCGCAATTTTAGAATCTCGCGGACTAACCGTAACAATACAAAAACTTGACCCTTACATTAATGTTGACCCGGGAACCATGAGTCCCTTCCAGCACGGAGAAGTCTTTGTAACCGATGACGGTGCAGAGACGGACCTTGACCTTGGTCACTATGAGAGATTTAGTTCCATTACGATGACTAAGGGAAATAATTTTACTACCGGCCAAATTTACGATTCTATTATTAAAAAAGAAAGAAGAGGCGACTACCTTGGCGGTACTGTGCAGGTAGTGCCCCATGTTACTGACGAAATAAAGGGTAATATATTGGCAGTTGCCGATGGCATTGATGTTGTTATTGTTGAAATCGGCGGCACAGTTGGTGATATCGAAAGTCTTCCTTTCCTGGAGGCCATCAGGCAGCTTCGTTTTGACTTAGGCAGGGATAATGTTTTATACATTCATCTTACACTACTTCCCTTTATTGCAGCAGCAGGAGAGATTAAAACAAAACCAACTCAGCATAGTGTAATGAAACTTCGTGAGATTGGTATTCAAGCTGACATACTTCTTTGCAGGACAGAGAGAGAAATAACCGGCGACATGAAGAAAAAGATTGCACTCTTTTGTAATGTTGATTACGACGCAGTTATTACGGCTCGTGATGTCAGCTCTACCTATGAAGTGCCTTTGGCTTTTCATAAGGAGGGGCTTGATGACAAAATCTCTGCAATGCTGGGACTCTCTGCCGCGCCGCCCAAGCTAGACGCTTGGGAAAAACTAATTGATAGAATAAATAACTTAACCGATGAGGTAACTGTTGCCGTGGCAGGTAAGTATGTTGACCTGCAGGACTCTTATAAATCTTTAAATGAAGCTCTTATTCATGGGGGGATAGAAAATGGATGTAAGGTAAATCTGGTTCATATTGACTCTGAAGATATAGAAAAAGAGGGAGCTAAAAAGTTCCTCGAAAATGTAGACGGGCTTTTAGTCCCCGGAGGGTTTGGAGGCCGCGGCGTGGAAGGTAAGATTCAGGCCATCCAATATGTAAGAGAAAACAAAATACCATTTTTTGGAATATGCCTTGGCATGCAGATGGCAGTTGTAGAGACGGCTAGAAACCTTGCCGGGTTAGAGGGGGCAGACAGCCAGGAGTTTAAAGAAGATGCCAAAGATTTGGTAATTCACATTATGGAACACCAAAAAACGGTTACTCAAAAAGGCGGCACTATGAGGCTCGGTGCTTATCCCTGCAGGCTTACTAAAGGCAGCAAGTCTATGGAGGCTTACAAAAGCGCGGACATAAGCGAAAGACACAGGCACAGGTTTGAATTTAATAATGACTATAGAGAAAAGATAGAAAACTCCGGCATGATTATAAGCGGACTTTCTCCTGATGGAGAGTTAGT
>CBDUXU010000007.1:0-29807 GCA_965371285.1 uncultured bacterium
GATAAGAAAAGGTGAATTAGAGAAGGCCGTCTCGTCATTAGAAGGTTTAGATAAAAAACAAATAAAAGTTTTAGATTCCATGACCAAAGCAATGATGAATAAAGTATTGCATGACCCTGTTACTCATTTAAAAAATGAAGCTCACAATGTAGATGGGGATTTTTTAATTGATGCAGTAAGAAGACTTTTTGATTTAGACAAACAGCAAAGAACGCCTTTAAAACTTATTAAAAGTGATAAAAAAGCAGAAGGCGAAGATTAGTTTTATATAAAAACTCAGTAGAGACATTAATGACAGGAAGGAACTGATATTTCATTGGCAAAAAAACTTGTAATAGGCACCAGAGGAAGCCAGCTAGCTCTATGGCAGGCAAACTGGGTAAAAAGCGAATTAGAAAAAAAGCACGGTATAGAAGTAGAACTGGAGATTATTAAAACAACAGGAGATAAAATCCTGGATGTTCCTCTCTCCCAGGTAGGAGGAAAGGGACTCTTTGTTAAAGAAATTGAAGAAGCCCTCCTTGATGGCCGTGTGCAGCTTGCTGTCCACTCTATGAAGGATGTACCGACGGAGTTCCCCGAGGGACTAAGCCTTAGGTGTATTACAGAGAGGGAAGACCCAAGAGACATTGCCATTACTAAGGACGGGGTTAAGTTTTTAGACCTGCCTAAGGGGGCGTCTGTTGGAACATCAAGCCTCCGCCGTCAGTCCCAGATACTCGCTACCAGGCCGGACTTTAAAATTTGCGAAGTGCGAGGGAACCTGGACACAAGAATTAGAAAACTGGAAGAAGGGGAATTCGACGCAGTTATTCTGGCAGGGGCAGGAATAAGAAGGCTTGGCTGGGAAGAGAAAATTTCCGAATATTTTGACCCAGAGTACATGCTTCCTGCTATTGGTCAAGGGGCTTTGGGCATAGAGACAAAAACAGATGACGATGAAACAAACGCCTTAGTGGATTTTTTCAACCATCCTGACACCAGTGATGTTGTTTTGGCAGAGAGGGCTCTGCTTAAAAGGCTAGACGGGGGCTGCCAGGTTCCTATTGCTGCCTTTGGTGTTGTGGAAGGTAATATTCTTAAATTAAAAGGTCTTGTTGCAAGTGTGGATGGCAAGAAGATTGTTAAAGACGAGTTGAGCGGACCTAGGGAAGATGCTGAATCTATGGGAGTTGTTCTGGCAGAGAGGCTCCTTGGCGAAGGTGCTTATGAGATTTTAAAAGACCTCTACGATGTAACACCTGTCGAGTAGCCAGCGTGACAGCATGATGCTGAGGCTGGACTCTATTTAGATATAGCGCTCTTGCGTGATGAATTCCTGCTATAGAGGACATTACAGAGATAGTAAGGTTTTTTTGAATGACTAAAAAAGTAATTATCATAGGTGCCACAAGCGGTATTGGTAGGGGGCTTGCAAAGGTTTTTTATAGTGAAGGTTATTCTGTTGGCATTACCGGCAGAAGGGTGGAGCTTCTAGAGAGTTTAAAAGACGAGCTGGTTGGGGAAGATGGTGATAGTGATTTGCAAAACACCGTCAGGTGTTTTGTGCAACAGATGGATTTGAGGGACATAAAAAGCTCTACCGCAGGGTTAAATGATTTAATCAAAGTCATGGGAGGCATGGATTTAATAATCCTTAACTCGGGAGTTGGTTTCCGCCACGACACTCTTAACTTTCAAGAGGAAAAAGAAACAATAGATGTCAATGTAACCGGTTTTGTTGCGTTGGCAAATTTGAGTTTTAATTATTTTATAGAGCGTGATAATGACGCAGCTCAGCTAAGTAATCAGTCCAACGGGGGTCAACCCGATGCACTGACCTGTAATGGTGGTCATATTGTAGGCATTTCCTCCATAGCATCACTTCGTGGCAGAGACGAAGCTCCCGCTTACAACGCATCCAAGGCCTTTATCTCGACTTATATGGAAGGGCTTCGTCATAAGTCAGTTAAGTATAAGAGAAATATTTTCATAACGGACATAAGACCGGGGTTTGTTCAAACAGCTATGGCAAGTAACCCAAGAGCTTTTTGGTCCGCACCGGTTGATAAAGCATCTCGCCAAATTTATAAAGCTATAAAGAAAAAAAAGAAAAGCGTATATATTACAAAGCGCTGGCGATTAATAGCAATACTCTTACACATACTACCCGATTGGATTTATAATAGAATTTAAACCAATCATTCTAACAAGTCTTTTAATCGAACATTCAAACAGGTGGTCTTCCCTAATTAATTTATGTTCAAACTACTTTCTAAAATATCAAATGCAACCTTCGGAATACTTATTACGGTAATTTTTTCCCTATTCTATTTGCTTCAAAGCGGAGTGGGAGAGGTGGAGCTTAGGAGTTACGACTCCCGAGTAAAACTTTTTGCCACCGAGATGACCTCAGACAGGATTGCCATAGTAGCAATAGACAGTGGCAGCATAAAAAAACTTGGTCGTTGGCCATGGCCCAGAAGTCGCGTGGCAGAGGTGATAGAAAAAATAGATGGTTTTGGTGCAAAAACGATTGGTCTCAACATACTCTTCACTGAACCGGAAGAAGCTACAGGTTTAACAACAGTAAAATTATTAAAAGAAGGTTTTGAGAGCCTGGGTTTAAACAACACAAAACTAGGTAATAAATTCTACAAACAACTAACCAGTTATGAATTCGATTTAAACAATGACGCTAAACTCAGGACCGCTATAAAAAACTCAGGCAAGGTTGTTGTGCCTTTTGCCTTTGAGATGAGCTCCACTGCAACATGGACAGGAGCTGAGCCGAAAGAGGTGCCTCTTTATGTAACAGACGGGGCAGTGAGTCTCAGGATGGGTGAGTTAGATGCCCAGCTCTACGCCCCACCTATTGCCGGCTCTATAATATTCCCCGTAGAGACAATCGGTGATGTAGCCTACTCTATGGGACATTTAAACAGGTTTCCCGGCAGGTTTTCCGACGGTATTGACAGGTGGGAAGCTGTGCTTATGAGGTATGGAGAGTCCTATTACCCGTCATTTGCCTTGAGCGTTGCAGCCAGCTATCTTAATATACCTAAAGACGGACTTACTGCTGACCTTTTAGATGGTGAAGGCGGCGTCTCCCTCAGAGGGGAGGTGCTTGCCTTAGATGAAAACATGGGGGTGCTTGTTGACTTTTATGACCCCAAAAGCTCCTTTCCTGTCTATTCTTTTTTTGATGTTTATAACGATAAGATTACCCCCGGGGCATTTAAAAACAAAATTGTTTTAATTGGAATTACTGATGTAGGGCTTGGCGATTCGGGGCCTACTCCCATCTCTCCTTTAATGTCAGGCGTTGAGAGGGAGGCTACTGTTATAGAAAACATTCTCTCCAATAGGGTTGTGTCCAAGCCCTGGTGGAGCAGTTACGCTACTGTAGGAGTTATTTTTATATTTGGAATCCTATCAACTGTCCTTTTAATTAAATTGCCTGCAAAGGGCGGAACCATTGCAGTAGGATCGCTATTTGTTATTTATATTGGTACAGCTTTGTTTTTGTTTTACTCACAGAGGCTGTGGCTTTCAATAACAGGACCAAGCCTGCTGCTGGTGGTTAATTACCTGGCCATAACATCCAGGAGGTTTTGGTTTACTGAACAGGCAATGGAGTTTGCGGTCGGAGAAAACGCAGAGAGCAATAAACTCCTGGGCATGACATTCCAGGGTAAGGGAATGCTGGAGATGGCGTATGATAAGTTCAAACGGATTCCTGTAGATGAAGAGATGAAAACTATTCTCTATAATCTTGCTTTAGACCTGGAAAAGAAAAGAAATTATTCTCTGGCAATGACAGTTTTAGATAGACTGGGAGATAAGAAATATAAAGATGTAGGAGAGAGGGCTGTTAGGTTAGAAAATGCCTTAAGCGGAGGAGGAGCACCAGGAGCCATTAACCTCAAAAGCGCCGGCGCAACCATTATGGCAGACGGAATGGAGAAGCCAACTCTTGGAAGGTATGAAGTAATAGGGGAGTTAGGCAGGGGAGCTATGGGTGTTGTTTATAAAGGACAAGACCCAAAGATAAACAGAGTGGTTGCCATAAAGACAGTTAACTTTGATGAAGTAGAAGAAAAACTTGTTCCGGAACTTAAATCTCGTTTTTTTAGAGAAGCTCAGAGTGCGGGCACTCTTAACCATCCCAATATTATGACTATTTATGACGCAGGAGAAGAAGGCTCTCTTGCTTACATTGCTATGGAGTTAATTGACGGCCGCGACTTAGAGGGATGGACTTCCAAGGGAAAGCTGCTTAAACCAAAAGATGCATTGCTGGTTGTTGCAAAGGTTGCAGACGGGCTTGATTATGCTCACTCAAATGGAATTGTTCATAGAGACATCAAGCCGGCGAATATAATGGTAACAAAGAAAAATGAAATTAAAGTTGCCGACTTTGGAATAGCAAGAATTCAGTCATCATCAGAAACTAAGACCGGTACTGTTATGGGCACTCCGAGTTATATGTCCCCCGAACAGGTGGTAGGGCAGAAGGTAGATGGCAGGAGTGATATCTTTTCTCTCGGTGTGGTCCTCTATGAAATGCTCTGCGGTGAAAGACCTTTTAAGGGAGATTCAATTGCATCTTTAATGTATAACATAACTCACGGAGAACCTACGCCCCTTAGTCAATATGCTCCTGATTTAGCGCCTTTTTACCAGCAACTGGTAGGTAAGGCAATTGATAAGGATTTAAGTAAGAGATTTCAAAAAGCTTCTGAATTTGCCGGGGCTATAAGGTGGTGTCTAAAAAAATATGCAGATAGTCTCTAGCAGCGGCACAGATGTAGGTAAAAAGAGGAAAGTTAACGAGGACTCAATATTTAGTAGTAGTGAGGTTGGTCTTTTTGTAGTTTGTGATGGTATGGGGGGACACAACGCCGGGGACCTTGCAAGCCAAACTGCAGCTGAAGTTATAGAGGCGTGCGTAACTGCTCGCCATGCTAAGAATGGCAAGAAGGGTAAGTTTCAGGGAAGCCCGGAGAGTATTTTAAAAGAATCAGTAGAGCTTGCCAATCAGGCTATTTGGGAGATTTCAAACGGCAGGGCCGAGTACAAGGGAATGGGTACGACAGTTGCTGCTGCCATTATAGATAGTGAGAATAAAAAACTTATTACAGCCCACGCAGGAGACAGCCGAGTTTACAGGTTAAGGGGAAGCGAGCTGGAGCAGCTGACCACTGACCACAGTTTAGTGGAAGAGCAGCTTGCCATGGGGCTTATCTCTAAGGCAGAGGCAGAGATATCAGGGCAGAAAAACATAATAACCAGAGCTCTGGGCCAAAAGGCAGAGGTTGAAGTAGCGGTTTCGGTTTTTGACATAGAAGAGGGGGATTTGGTGCTTGTTTGTTCTGACGGATTAACCAATATGCTCTCCCATAGCGATATAAAGTCCATTATTAGAGGTTCAGACCCCGGTAATTTGGACGAAATTGTAATAAATCTCATTGAGATGGCAAATGCCGCTGGCGGGGCGGATAATATTTCTGTAGTTTTGGCGAGCATTTAATATTGAGGGGCGGCTCCGCCGCGGGAATTAAAAAGGCGGTTTATTCAGGACTTTTATATAATTAAAACAAGGTAGTGCGGATTTCTGGTTAAAATATTTCATGTTCAAGGCGCGCAGTGTAGGCTCAGGGTAAGGGGGCAAGGGGTAGAATTTATTTTTTTTATTTTTTGCCTTCTTCGGCAGATAAACAAACAAAAAACACTTGCCAAATTCCTTTTGCAGTACGACTGGTTTTTTTTTTAGCTTTAACTTATAATAGGACTTTGATTTATCAACTTTTCAGGAGATTTTATGACTACAGTAGCAAAATCTATTTTTAAAAAAGAGGGCTTTTACTACAGCGAACTGGATGATTTGTTCAGCAAAATTGCCAGTGAAGTAAATGATTGTTATATTTCTGTTAAACATGGCGCCTCGACAAGGTTTTTTATTGTCATCTCCGGCGAACCCTACTCGGCAGCAGTGGTAGATGCAAGCGGCAGGAAGCTGACTCATATACAAGACTTTTTTAATTTTTGTGAAAAGCTGGATAAGTTTAACATTGAAGCCTTCTCTGCTGACAAAAAACTCCTTCTTTGCATGCTCGTAGGTTTTGCATATAAACCAAGCCAGTCTTTTACTACCGATGTTGTTGATGTAGATGATGCCTTAAAGAAAATAAAAAAAGCAGGTACTGACCTCATAATGATTCTCCAGCCCGGTCCTAATACAAAAAGAGGTGTTGGTTTTGCAATATTTGTAAAAGGCGACCCGGCTTTTGTGTTTTTGCCAAAAGAAACGGCAGATGGCAGCCCCCTGCACAAACTTCTTGATTATTGTTATACCCTTACCGAGGGAGAGACTCTTTCCATTAATATTTATGTAAATACAAAAGTAACTCCTGCCTCCGACGCAGGACCTTTTCCTGTAGGCGGTATTACAAAGCAGTATAGTTCTGTGGATATCGGTACTCCCTATATAGAATTATTTGAAAATGGCAAGTCCATAGGCATGTATGATGTTAATGGTGAAGTAACTATCGGCAGAGACAGTACAAATATTATTCGTCTTCCCGAGGCAGGTGTGTCAAGAGAACATGCAGTTATAAAAAAAGTTGGCGATAAGGTTATAGTAGAAGATTTAAAAAGTGCCAACGGTACTTCTTTTAAAAATATAAAAATTGAGAAAAAAGAACTCACCCATGGCGATGAAATTGTGATTAGAGAATATACTCTTAAGTTAGTTATTCCCAGCCAGACGGGCAAGCCAGACGCGGCTGATGAAGGCGAAGACCTTGCAAAACGAGTTGTATATAAGGATGGTAAACCCGTAATAGCACAGGCAGATGATGATACCATCCGCACCGCGACTCTCACCATGTCAGATGGAACAAAACATGTGTTAACGAGCATTACCTCTTTTGGCAGGGACGAAGATTGCGATATAGTTTTAGACGGTATTACATTTGCAAAACGCCATGCCACCCTGGTCAAGGGCAAAAATATTTATAAAATTATTAAAAAAGGCGGAATGGCGGCAGTTAAAGTAAATGGAGATAAGGTAGAAGAGGCTACACTTAAAAATGGAGACATCATAGAAATAGGCGGCTACTCCATGACTTTTAATCTGTAAGGCTAGTTAGTGTTTGCTGTTTAGTGGTTTCTTTTTAGTGATAAAAAATATACTTAGTATTTTATTTATAGAATGAGGTTTCATGGTCCAAGAAAAAGTTTATTTTGTCGGAGGAGGTCCGGGAGCAGCGGATCTTTTAACAGTTAAAGGCGATGAGTTAATAAAAAAAGCAGCTGTCATCGTACATGACGCAGATGTGTCAGCAGATGTTTTGTCGCTTGCAGGAGCTGGCGCTAAATTTATTAAGGTAGGCAAGTCCGGCACTCAGGTGAGTATTAAGGAGGCAGTCGCCGGTTTAGTAAAAGGACTTAAAGGCAGGGGTATTATCGTAAGGCTCGTTAAGGGAGACACCTTTGTTTTTAATACCTCAGGAGAAGAGGCCGAGTTTTTATCTAAGAAAAACATAGGCTTCGAGGTTGTTCCCGGCATTATAGATTCTGTAGGGGCGTCTGGCTACTCAGGTATTCCCCTTAGCCGTCAGGGCAGGGAGAAAACCATAACTCTGGCTCGGAGTAAGGGGTGCGGCCTCGATAGTGGTGTACTGAAAAGAGATGATGTCCTGGCCGTAAGTGTTTACGGCGCAGGGCTTAAAACTATTATAAAAGATTTACTAGGGTCAGGGGCAAGTAAAACCCTACAGGTAAGTGTTATAAAAGATGCTACCACGTCTAATGAGGTAACAGTAAGCGGCACCCTTGCTACCATGGTAGAAAAAGTTAAAAAAGCAGGGCTTGAGTCCCCTTATACTGTCATTATAGATGGTAATAAAAAAGGTAAAGGCAGGAGTTTAAACCTGCCAGGTTGGTTCGAATCTAAACCTCTTTTCGGCAAGAGGGTTATGGTGACCAGAACCATAGAGCAGTCAAAAAGTTTTGTAGATATTTTAAATAAAAGCGGCGCAGAGCCAATAATTTGCCCCACTATTAAGATAACTCCTCCAAAGAGTTTTGCAAAACTAGATAGCTGTATAAAGAGTATAACAAAGTATGACTGGATTGTTTTCACAAGTGCAAACGGTGTTAGGTGTTTTAAAAAAAGGTTATTTAAATTAAAAAAGGATGTCCGTGAGTTAAAAGGACTTAAGGTTTGCGCAATAGGACCCAAGACTCAAAAAACAGTAGAAGTACTTTTTGGTATTAATGTTGACCTAACTCCCAAGGAGTATGTGGCAGAGGGGATTTTAAAAGAATTTAAGAAAAGTGGTATAAAGGGCAGAAGGTTTTTTCTTCCCCGCGCTACGGAGGCAAGAGAGATATTGCCAGATGAGATAAGGCGACTTGGAGGTTTTATAGATGTAGCTCCTGTGTATAAAACAATAAGACCTAAAAAGGAAGCCGAGCTTGCCAGAAAGTTAATTAAAAAAGGTCAGGTAGATGTAATAACATTTACATCAAGTTCCACCGTAACTAATTTCGTTGCAGGTTATAAAAAAGGTGAGCTGGAAAAGATTATTGGTGACAGTAATGTAGTGATCGCCTGCATTGGTCCCGTAACAAGAGACACTGCTCTTAGAGCTGGTATAACTGTTCATGTAACGGCAAAAAAATATACAGTAGATGGTTTGGCGGAAGCTTTAGAAAAGTTTTACCAGCGTGACGCTGGACCCAACTCTGGTGGTAACTAGCCATTGGTTAGGCAGGTGTGACACCTGCACTCAGCTCTAGTGGCACTTGAGCATTAATTCGTTAACCAAAATTTTGGCACAAAGTATTGCAAGTATAATTAAATAAAAGAAGGGTTTAAAAAATGAATTTTCCTGATTTAAGGTTAAGAAGACTTAGGTCTTCAGAAGTGATGAGAGACATGATGAGGGAGACAATCCTGACTCCCAAGGATTTAATCTATCCTCTCTTTGTAATCTACGGCAAGGGTGTTAAAAATCCCATAAGCAGTATGCCGGGACAATTCCAAATGTCAGTAGATAATATCGTAAAAGAGGCAAAAGAGTTAAAAAGTTTGGGAGTGCCTGCCGTAATACTTTTTGGAATTCCAGAGCACAAGGACGCAGAAGGCACCAGCTCCCTTGACCCTAACGGCCCTGTGCAGGTGGCAATTAAGGCAATCAAAGATAATGTGCCGGGACTTATGGTCATAACTGATGTATGTATGTGCGAGTATACATCTCATGGCCATTGTGGAATTATAAAAAACAAAGATGTTGATAACGACCTGACACTGGAAGCTCTCGCTAAAGAGGCGGTGAGTCACGCACGCTGCGGAGCAGATATGATTGCCCCATCGGACATGATGGACGGGAGGGTAAGGGAGATTAGAAAGGCGCTTGACGGGGAGGGTTTTGGCTCTATACCAATTATGAGTTATGCCGCCAAGTTTGCCAGTGCCTATTATGGCCCTTTTAGAGAGGCTGCAGAATCTACCCCTGAGTTTGGTGACAGGCGCAGTTACCAGATGGACCCTGCAAACAGTGATGAGGCAATGAGGGAAGTAGCCCTGGATATAGAAGAAGGGGCAGACATTGTGATGGTCAAGCCGGCACTGCCTTATTTGGATATAATTCGCAGGGTGAAGACAGAATTTGACTACCCTGTGGCTGCATATAATGTAAGCGGAGAGTTTTCCATGATTAAGGCAGCAGAGGAAAGAGGCTGGATAGATGGTGAAAGAGTGATGATGGAGACCCTGTTATCCATAAAAAGAGCCGGCGCAGACCTGATTTTGACCTATTTCGCCAAGGATGCAGCGAAAGTATTGAATAGATAACAGGAGTGACGTCAGTGCCTGCGGCACTTTTCTAAAAGCCTAATAAGCGTCAAATACTTAGAAAACCAGTTAATACTGAGATGCCACCGAAAGTGTCCCCGGCGACTCGCCGGCACAATTGTCTTGAAACATCAGCTTTATTGAATTATTATAAGGGCTTGTTTTCTGGGTAGAGTTTCAGAAACAATGAATTTGTAATTTTAATTAAATGGCTAAAATAAATAATTACTCTGTGTGTGTCTTTTTAGGAAAGCATCGCAGAGGCAAAGGAGAAACATTATAATGGCAGAAGAAAAGAAACACCAAGGCGGAGGCCCAGGAGGAACAAAAGGCGGTCACCCCGGTGGACACCCAGGCGGCAAGCCCGGCGGAGGTAGACCAGCAGGCTGGCCACCGGCAATGGATATAGACATTGAAGCACTTGTTGATATTACAGAAAAAGGTGCTACTGTTGACGGAAAAAGACAGGAGATTGATAACAGACTTTATGTTCAGCTCTTGGCATATACAGGCTGCGCAGACAGCAAGGTTTTAATTGATGCGCTGAAAAAAAGCGGATTAGAACATGTTGTGCTTTATGATAATATAAATGACCCGCTTGGTGTGGCAATAGTTTCTATGAGCGACAACCAAGATTTTTTTGTGACAGCTCTAAGAGATGTATTAAAGAAGGAACCATTTAAGTCTCTAACTCCTCAGCCTGAGTACACAATGATGGGCAGAACTTATTCTATTGGCCATGAGCAGGACTTAGAAGACTGGCTCATAACAAGAGTTCCTCGTATTACGGCCAACCCGGAGGAGCCATGGGCAGTTTGGTATCCTCTAAGAAGAAAAGGTGAGTTTGCTCTCCTTGATAAAAAAGAACAAGGCAAGATTATGATGGAACACGGTACCATTGGCAGAGCATTTGGTATGGAAGGTTTTGCTAAGGATGTTAGGCTTGCCTGTACAGGTCTCGATATTAATGACAATGATTTTGTTATTGGTTTAATCGGAGACAAACTTTATCCTATGAGTAAACTTGTTGAAACAATGAGAATTACAAAACAAACATCTACTTATATGGAGTCAATCGGCCCATTTTGGATTGGCAAGGCTGTTTATCAAAGTGATGCAAAGTAAAAAAATATCATTAGAGTTTAACTTAGAACGGTTTAATTAAAATGATTAAATTTAAAGTAGTTGAACTTACCACCGTAACTGACGAGGAAATGGAGAAAGTTATAAACCATGCAGTCAGCGGGGGGTGGAATCTTGATGGAATGAATTTTGCCATGAGCGAGGCCTCGAAGAGGCCTTCCATGGCTTTTATTCTTTTTACAAAAGAAGTAGAAAAATAAATTAATCTTCAATTAACGGAATTTATGGCTATAGAAAAAACTAAAAAAACTACCAAAAAGCCAATGATTGGCAAGCCAGTGACTGGCAAAGCAGCAGCTAAAAAACCTGCTCCTAAGAAAAAGGTTGCACCTAAAACTGCAGTCAAAAAGAAAACGCCAGCAAAAACCACTGCTAAAAAAACATCTGCCGCCAAACCTGCCAAGAAAAAACAACCTGTCAGTAAAACAGTAACTAAAAAACCGGTAGAGAAGGTAACAAAGTCAAAACCCCCTGAGTCTTCTGTTGTAAATGACATTGTTGAAAATGTTGCAGGCAAAGTCTCCGGCGTAATAGAATCCTATCGCAGCATGGAGGAGAGTAAAGGCGGCTCAAAAACCGATGTAAAGGCAGATGTTGTAAAGCGATTGGTTGCTAAATTTGTTGACCTTCTAATTGCTTATGTTTTTGTAGAACTAGGTACTGTGTCAGGATTCCTCCTGGCTGTTACTTATATATTAACCTCCGATGGTTTCTCGGGAGGCAGCATCGGTAAAAGACTTATGGGAGTGAAGGTGGTAACAAGAGTAACCAAAAGACCTGTTAACCTGATGGAAAGCGCCATTAGAAATGCAGTATTTGCCGCAGTAATAGTGGTTTATTTTACAATCGGATTTATTCCTTACATAGGAAAACTTATTGCCCTGGCATCGGTTATTGCAATTGGTGTTATGGAAGTCATGCTGATTTTTAATGATAAAGATGGTATTAGGTACGGCGACAAGCTGGCTGGAACGATGGTCATCGATAAAAATTAATTACCGGATGTTGCACTGGCGACCGCTTGCAGCGGGGCAATTTCGGTGGCGTCTCAGCATTAACTGGTTTTCCAGGTGTTTGATGCTTATTAGCCTTTTAGGAAAGTGCCTCAGGCACTTAGAGCTTTTTCATGCTGTATCTTCCGTCTTCAAAGAGTATATATTCCTTATTCAACCAACTTCCTGTGTTAATGTATGATCCTTTTATATCTCCGTCAGTGATTTCATGTATTCCCAGAAGGTGCGAGTGACCCATTATTACAACATCATAACCTGCTATGATTTTCGCTCTGGCATGTTCTTTTAACATGACGTCAACATGGTGGCCTCTTTCATCATTGTATTGGCGGCTGCTACCGGAGAGAAATTTCCCCAGATTCCATATTGTAGAAGGGGGAAGAATCTTAATAAGTATCTTCACCGGCAAACTTCTAATAAAGGCGCGCCAGAATGTATAACCAATACCTGTGTCGCAGGTGTCGCCGTGCATTACTAACATTTTTTTACCGTCCATGTTTAGTGTGAAACTTTCATCATAGACCTCTATGCCCAGTTCTTTTGTAAAGTAGGGACCTAATTTTAAATCATGGTTACCCTCTCTAGAACGTATTGCTACGCCGGATTTTTTTAATTTATCCAATGCAGAGAGAACAGGGAGGTAATGATAATAAACAACATCGTTGTAGCCATACCAGAAGTCAAAAAGATCTCCCATTATGACAAGTTTTTTTATGCCGCTTTCTTTTAGTGATTCCAGGAATTGGCAAAAAGATTTTTGGTTTTCATCTTCTGTGCCTTTTAGGTGGGCGTCGCCTATAAAAATTGTTTTCATAGCTTTATTTTTTGCCTTATTTTTTGATATGTTCTAATGCAATTTTCCTCATTACATCTACGGGAGCTTTTTCTCCGGTCCATAATTCAAAACCAATAGCACCCTGATAGATAAGCATGCCCAAACCGCGGTGAACTTTAAAACCCATTGCTTCGGCTTCTTTAATAAGAGGTGTGTTTATGGGGCTGTAAACTATGTCGGATATTACGGCGCTCGGCTGCAAATGTTCAAGCGGTATGGGTGGGATTTCTATATCTAACATACCCATAGTAGTGGCATTAATGAAAAGTTTTGTTTCTTCTATTTCGTGGCCAAAAAGACCATCTGTTGTGGATAGTGCTTTTATGTTTGTAGTTTTTGTGTGTTTTTGAAATTCTTCACAAAGGGCGACTGCTCTCTCTACCGTCCTGTTTACAATTACTATTTCAGCGGGATTTTTTGTTATTAGTGCACTTAAAATAGAACGAGCCGAACCTCCGGCACCCAAAATCATAATGTTCATGCCTTCAAGGTTAAGCTGGGCTTCTTCTTCCAAACTCTTTATATAACCGTGCCCGTCAGTGTTATATCCCTTGAGGGTTCCTTCTTCGTTGACGATTGTATTTACGGAGCCAATATGCTCTGCCTGTTCATCAAGCTGGTCAAGATACTGCATGACCTCTTCTTTGTGAGGCACTGTGACATTAACTCCTCTAAGGTTTAATGCGCGGATAGCTTCTACGGCGCTGCCTAACTTGTCGTCTTTTACATGGAAAGGGACATAAGCATAATCCAGCCCAAGGTGAGCAAAGGCAGCGTTATGCATGTGAGGTGAAAGGCTGTGGTCTATTGGATCTCCAAAGATGCCTATTAATTTTGTTTTTCCCGAAATAATCATTTTTGATAGTTGTTTTTCTTTAAATTTTGTTAAAGGTATACTTTCGCCAGTATAACAAGTTTTTAAGCTAAAATCTTCTCTGTCTTTTGAATGTCCTTTTTTATTTGAGTAACCAAGGAATCTATATTGGGGAATTTCTTCTCGTCTCTTAGTCTCTTTGTAAAGGTAAGCTCCACTTCCCTGCCGTAAATCTCACCGCTAAAATCAATAAGGTGAGCCTCTACTGTAGTAATTGAAGCTCCAAATGTCGGTGAGGTGCCGATATTTGTGGCTGCTTTATAGGTTTTACTGCCTATTTTGGCAGTTGCTGCATAAACTCCTAAGGCGGGGATTAACTCGCTGCTGACATCCAGGTTTGCCGTAGGGAAACCAATGGATTTCCCCCTTTTTGTGCCTCCTATTACGGTGCCTTTTATTCGGTAGTTCCTGCCCAGCAGTTTGGAAGCCTTGTTTACCTCACCTTTATGTATGAGCTTTCTTATGGCAGTGCTGGAGATAATTTCACTCCCTTGCCGGACTGCAGGAATGACAAAAACCTTGAACCCATGTGTCTTGGAAAGGGTTTTTAATTTTTCGATTGTGCCGGACTTGCCCCTGCCGAAGCAGTAGTCATGGCCTATATAAACCTCCGAGGCGCCGATACCGTCAACTATTATATCTTTTACAAAATCGTCAGGGTGTTTAGTGGAGAAGTCCTTTGTAAAGCTTGCTAAAACAAGAAAGTCTACCCCTAAGGCTTCTATTAGTGCTTTTTTATCCTTTAGGTCTATAAGCAGCTCAGTGGATTTGTGGGGGGCGACAACCTTCTGGGGGTGTGGTTCAAAAGTGTAAACTACGGAACTGGTACCTAGCTTTTTTGCTCTGGTTGTTATTTTTTTTAATATTTTTTGGTGCCCTAGATGGACTCCGTCAAAATTTCCCAAGGTGAGTATGGCATTTTTTTTTGTTTTTAGGGTTTTTAATGTTCTAAGTGTTTTCATGATTTATTTTTTTGATTTTTTATTCTTTTTTGTTTTCTTTTTATAGTCTTTAGGTTTTTCTTTTCTCTTAACCGTTTTTGTTTTGCTCGGTTTTGTTTTATGACTTGCAAGTTTTAAATCAATCCTGCGCCTCTGTAGGTTAACATCATATATCACTATCTCAATTTTGTCGCCTAAGCAGTAACTATTACCTGTCCTTTCTCCTACTATTTTATGTTCTTTGTCAAAGAAAGTATAGTAGTCATCATCGAGTGAGGTAACATGGATAAGCCCTTCTACAAAATACTCGTTTAGTTCTACAAATACTCCAAACCCCGTTACTCCCGATATTATGCCGTCGTAAACATTGCCAACCTTGTCTTCCATAAACTGGGCTTTTTTTAAATCTACAATGTCTCGTTCGGCGTCCATAGCGTTTCTCTCCCTTGCGGATAGGAGGGTTGTCGCCTCCGGCAAATACTCCTCGGCAATGAGTCTTTCTCCGCTAGTGTATTTATTATGATTTAATTTTTTTAGTAACCTGTGGACTATCAGGTCAGGGTATCTTCTTATAGGGGAGGTGAAGTGAGTGTAATCATTAAATGCTAATCCAAAGTGCCCGTTGTTTACATCTGTATATTGAGCCTGTTTCATAGACCTTAGAAGCACTTGAGTTATGAGGTGCTCTTCTGTTTTTCCTTTAATTTTTTCAATCAGGTCGCCGTAACCTTTTGGTCCTGCTTTTTCGTCAAGAGTGTAACCGAAACTTTTTATAAAATCCTTGAAATCTGCTATGGAGTCTGCACCTGGGGCGTCGTGAACTCTATAAAGGAAAGGATATTTTTTTGCTGAAAACTTTTCTGCCACTGCGCGGTTTGCGCTTAACATAAACTCTTCTATTATGCGGTGGGCTATGTTTCTCTCAGAGCGAACAATGTCTTCAACCTTGCCTTCTATGTCGATTAGTATTTGCGGCTCAGGGAGGTCAAAATCAATAGACCCATCTGCTGAGCGGAGGGCATTTAGTTTTAATGCCAGCTCCTTCATAGTAAAAATGTCGTCTATTATATTATTATATTTTTCTGTCAGGGCAGGGTCTTTGTTTATAATATTTTTTACTATACTGTAGGTAAGCCTCTCTTTGCTGGTTATTACACTGTCATAGAATTTTTTGCCGGTTACATTCCCGTTGTTGTCAAAATTAATTTCTGTTGTCATCGTAAGGCGGTCTACATTTGGGTTAAGGGAGCATATTCCGTTGGAGAGTTTCTCCGGGAGCATGGGAATGCAGCGGTCAGGGAAGTAAACGCTGGTGCCTCTTTGGAATGCTTCCTTGTCAATTTCTGTTCCTTCTTTTACATAGTGACTTACATCGGCAATGGAGATCCAGAGGGTGTAACCCTCTTTAGTTTTTTAAATCCCCACTGCATCATCAAAATCTTTTGCCGTTTCTCCGTCTATTGTAAAAATGGGCATATCTCTAAGATCCGTTCTGCCTTCAGCTTCTCCTTCTTTCACCTCAGCGGGAACTTTATTTAGTTCTTTTAGAACTTCATCGGGAAAAGTGCTTGCGAGGTTACGGCTTCTGAGGATTACCTCTGCCTCCACATTCGGGTCCTCTGGAGAGCCAAGTATATCTATAACCTTGCCGAATGGGGGGAGCCTGCCTTCACCATAGTTAACTATTTCTACCTCTACTATAGTGCCAAGCTGTACTTTTTTCCCGTCAGTGGCAGATATTTCAATTGTTTCCAGAATCTTGCTGTTTGAGGGGATTATGAATGCAGCTCTGCCTCTTTTTGCCACTGTGCCTACGATATTAGAGTTAGCTCTTTTTGTGATACGGACAATAGAACCTTCCCTCTTGCCGCCAGGTTTTACTCCCTCCACCCTTGCCAGGCAAGTATCACCGTGCATGGCGTTTTTTAATTTCCTTGGCGGAATAAATAAATCCTCAGCTCCGTCTTTTTCTTTGTCAGTAGGAACCAGGAAACCAAACCCGTCGGGGTGACAGGAAATAGTCCCTTCAATAAGGTTTAGTTTTCTTGGTATTGCGTACCTGTCACCTTTAACTTTTACAATGTCACCGCCTGCTGTAAGTTCATAGAGGAATTTTTTAAGCAGGCTTTTGTCAGACCTCGGCACCTCCAGTGCCTGGATTAGATCTTTCATGGATGCAGGCCTGCCAATTTCGGCGAGGACTTCAATTATAATAGTTTTTCTATTGTCTTTTTTCTTAGCCAAGTTTCACCATGTTTGTTTTGAATTTGATTGTCAGGATTTCTCAGGAAGCGATTTTGGGAAATGCCTCTAAATTTTTTGTCCGCCATAAATAACAAACATTCCATGTTTGAAGTAGCAGTCAACATTTTTAAAACCCGTTTCTTTGATGTCTTCTAATTGCTCCAGGAGTGTGTCCATTTTTTTGTGATGGTCAGGGTCTTTGTGTCTTTTTATAAAGTCATCGGCGAATTCCTCTGACCCTGCTAGTTTTTTAATTTCCCTGACTTCCAATGACCGTTTTTTTCTTATATCAATATACCAGTCCTCTAGCTCTAGACTTGGAGAAAGAGCTACATCCATATTAATAAAATAGCCATTTGGTTTCAGATGGTCAAATATATATTTATAAAGCAGTTTTTTATCAGGCCTTGTCAGGTGGTGTATGGCAAGGGATGAAATAATTAAGTCAAAGTCGGTGAGTTCCATATTTGTTTTGAGTATCTCTTCAAAGGTGGAGCAAATGTAATCTATATCATTAGAGGAGTCATAGGGAGAGAGTTTTTTCTTTGCCGCTTCAATCATTTCCGTAGACCCGTCAGTGATTGTTATTTTTGGGTTGTGATTTTTAAGTAATCTTTCCATCATAGTACCGTCACCGGCGCCAAGGTCTAATACTTTTACATCTTTTTTATCCTTAAAATAATAAGAATAAAAATACTCTAGAAACTTTGAGAAGGTAGGGCGTTCGGGGATGTAGATGTCTGCATGTTCAATGTAGAGGTGGGCGAATTCTTCTTTTGCCCATCGTGAGTCGTCAAAATCGGTCATAATTTCCAGTCTACAACAATCTTATTTTTTTGCAATCTCTGCCCTGAGGTAGTGAATAATGTTCCACCTGTTTTCTTCGGGCAGGGTTTTTAGTGATATCATTGCGCTTCCCAGCGGAGACCCACCTTCTGTAAGTGCCCAGAAAAGGTAACCGTCGCTAGCATAGTTAGAGGCAACAACCTCTGATAAGTTCGAAGGTTTTGGGCTTAGGGAGGCGCCAACAGGGCCGTCGCCGTAGCCATGCAACCCGTGACAGGCCTTACATCTGGAATTAAAAAGTACCATGCCGGCCCTAACTCTTGCTTCGTCTAAGGGAAAGGGCGATTTTATGTCTTTATATTTTGCAGGAACTCCGTTTAGCTCCACATGTTTCTGCCTTGTCGTCAGGTTTGATTGGTTTGATTTTTTTGGCGATTCTTTTTCAGCACCATTGGGTTCTTCTGTAGTGGCTGCAGCGTTTTTTGTACCTTCAGGCGAGTCGGCCTTTGAAGTGGGCAGGTGGGGGTTTTTTTGACTGCCGATGTTTGTATAGTCTTTTACTCCGGAGGTGGTTGGTTTATATTGCGCCGCCGTAGGGGCGGTAGCTCCACCTTCTTTTTTTCCTCCAACCTTGCTGTAATCAGGAACAGTGCCAAGACTGCCCTGGCCGTCTTTCATGGTAAAAAAAGAATGCTCCATAGAACTGGTACCTTTTACCTCTACGGCATCTTTTCTTTCGTTGTTAATAAATGCTATATAGCTAATTGCAAAAATAAAAACAAGAGAAAGTGCAATAACAATTTGTTTCATAAGTTTAGTACTCCTAGTTTGATAAATTCATATTACTAGTAATCATAATACCAGTAATTTATGGAGTTTACCAGAAATTATGGAGCGTGGTAGGGGTCTTTTGGGGCAGGTTACTTAGGAACTTTTTCCCAGTCCTTTAGGAACTGCTCCACACCTTTATCGGTAAGAGGGTGCTTGGAGAGTTTTTCAATAACAGCAAAAGGAATTGTCGCAATATGAGCGCCGCTCAGTGCAGATTCTAAAACATGGATAGTGTGTCTTACACTTGCTACAATAACTTCCGTATCAAACCCGTAGTTATCAAAAATATTTAATATTTGGTCAACAATATCCATACCGCTGTGGGATACGTCATCAAGACGGCCAATGAAGGGGCTTACATATGTAGCTCCCGCCTTGGCGGCAAGAAGAGCCTGAAGAGGAGAGAATATTAGAGTTACATTCGTAGCTATACCTTCGCTGCTTAGTATCTTTACAGCTTTTAATCCTTCTGTCATCATAGGGATTTTTATAACAATATTTTTATGAATTTTGGCAAGCTCCCGTGCTTCCCCTACCATGCCCTCTGCGTCCAGGCTCACAACCTCTGCGCTAACCGGCCCGTCTATAATATCGCAAATCTCCCCAACGAGACCTTTAAACTCGCGGCCTTCTCTGGCAACTAATGTCGGGTTAGTGGTAACTCCATCAACAAGACCCCACTCTGAGGCTTTTTTAATTTCTTCTATATTTGCAGTATCTATAAAAAATTTCATGGTATATATGGCTCCTTGCCTAAAAACTTGACTTGATTATATGTATGTGGGAAAATTCCTGAGCTTGGTTAGCTCCAGCATTTACGCTCTATATTATAGGAATTTCCCCCCTATGAATCTGCTTATTTGCTCCGTATCAAACATATTAATTAAGTTCCAATTTTAAGTGTGTTTGAATAAAATATAGCCTGAATAACAAAAATATTCAAGTAGTAAAAGGGTCTGCGACCCTTTTCTAAGAGTGAGTTTGCTGTATTAACCGGATTAGTTGGTTTATTAGTAAAAATGTCTCTGTTAACAAACCCACATAATGGGGGGGCAGCGTGACGCGTAGCAATCATTGCTGGACTCTATTAAGGGTAGTTGGTGGGCAGGGTCTGAGACCCTTTTCTAAGAGCAAGTTTGTGGTATTAACCAAGGAGCGGTTTATTGTAAGTATGTGGCCGCAATAAAATCATCACCGGCGAGACGCCGGGGCCAATTAAAGGTACTTGGTGGTTTTTTTAATAGGCTAGTGGCAAATTTGTATTGTGTTTTTGTAATAAAATCATCATATTGGCCGAAGTGGCGGAATTGGCAGACGCGCTAGATTCAGATTCTAGTAGGCATTAGCCTGTGGGGGTTCGAGTCCCCCCTTCGGCACCAACCCCATAGGGGCTTTCCTAAGGGAACTTAGTGGGTTCTAACTGGATTAGTTAGTTTAATTATAAAACATGCCCTTAGTAAACCCACTCAGTGGGCGGCGAGTCGCCGGAGACAATTAAGGGTAGTTGGTGGTTTTTAATTAGACTGCTGATTTATTGTAAAAATGTTTCCTTAATTAACCTATTCATGGTGGGGATTAATAAAAAAATGGCTGAAAAGCAGTAAATTCGGTCAAGCGGGACGCTTGTTTATGGCAAAAATATTAATTATAATACCGGCGTATAATGAGGAGGGAAGTTTAGGCTCCGTAATCCTTGATGTACAGAAATACTTGCCTGAGGCCGCCATCCTTGTAGTCAATGACGGGTCTAAGGACGACACCTCAAAGGCAGCAAGGGGCTACGGGGGGGTATTTGTTCTAGACCATCCTTATAATCTGGGAATTGGCGCTACCATGCAGACAGGTTATAAGTTTGCCTATAGGATGGGTTTTGATGTGGCTGTGCAAGTAGATGGCGATGGTCAGCACAGGGCAGACCAGATTAAAAAACTACTAAAACCACTGGACGAGGGCAGTGCCGATTTAGTAGTAGGGTCCAGGTTTCTGGGTCTTGGAGATTACAAGTCTTCTGTTGCCAGGGGGGCTGGGATTAAGCTCTTCTCAAAACTCGTATCTTTTATTATTCGCGAAAAATTCACAGACACTACCTCCGGTTTTAGGGCTGTTAATAGAAAAGTCATTGAATTTTATAAAGGGCACTATCCGGACGACTATCCTGAGGTTGAGGCCTTGGTTCTGCTCCATAAAAAAGGTTTTAAAATGGCCGAGGTACCGGTGGAAATGGTAGAGAGGGTCGCCGGAAAGTCCTCTATAACACCAGTTAGGTCGGTTTATTACATGGTTAAGGTACTATTGGCAATATTTGTAGATTTAATTAAAAAATTGGACTAGTCATTGGGAAAAAGGGGAAAAACCCTGAAAAGCAGGAAATTATAGTAAAAAGATAAAACTATTGATTTTATTCGTTTTTTTTGGCAAATTACATTATACAGGCATGTAAATGCGGGCTGCAATCATTGCGAGCCGTAATCATTGCGTAGGGAGAGCAGAAAAGGTTCTGCTATTATAAATTTATGAATACTATACAAATAGCTTCAATTTTCGCTAGTATTTTCTTACTTCTTATAGTTGTTGATCTTATAAGAAGGGGGCTTTTAAAAGAAAAATACTCTGTACTGTGGATTCTTTCCACTGTGGTAATTATAATCCTTTCTGCATGGAGAGAGCTGCTCCATAAGCTTGCGGCCCTCGTAGGGGTTGATTACCCGCCATCATTGCTGTTTATAATAGCTCTGGGTTTCATACTCCTAATTCTCTTGCATTATTCAGTAGTTATATCTATACTTACTGATAAGAATAAACACCTGGCTCAGGAAATAGCTCTTTTAAAATCAGCTATAAATGACGGGGTTAGGGGAGTTTCAAAAGATAATCAAGATAATGAGGAAAGCTAGTTATTAATAATTTGTAAAAAGGAGTTTTGATAGGTTATATGGATAAAATTTTCGAACATAAAAATTTTCATATAGGGTTGGCAGTTGTTTTGTCAGTCTTGATTTTACTTGTATATTCTAATACATTTAATGCCTCCTTTCATTTTGATGATACTCCTCAGATTGTAGATAATTATCAGTTAAGAGATTTAAAAAATATTCCTGAGATCCTAGTTGGCCATAGGGGCATTACAATGGCTACCTTTGCAATTAACTATGCAATAGGCGGCCATGATGTTACCAGTTACCATGTGTTTAATATAGCTATTCACATAATAAACGGCATATTGGCATATTTTGTAATCTTTAATATATTGACTATGCTCAAAGACAACGAGGCTTGGGCAAAAAAAATAGCTGCTTTTGCAGCCCTTCTTTTTGTTGTCCATCCGCTGCAAACTCAGGCAGTAACTTATATAGTCCAAAGAATGGAAAGTCTGGCGAGCCTCTTTTATTTGCTAACAATTATGATATTTATAAAAGCTGTTCAGTCTGACAATAAAATTAAAAAGAATATACTTTATGGATTAGTAGTATTTTCTTATATAGCAGCGTTTAAAACAAAAGAGATTGCTATTACAATACCAGCAATAATTTTTCTCTTTGATTATTTATTTGTAAACAAGGGTCTCTTAAGTGGTGTAAAACAGAGACTGCCGCTTTACGGGGCAATGGTAGTTGTATTAGTTTATTTTATATTTGTTACTGTTGTTCCTTCCGGCGGGTTTGGAGATTTAAGTGAAGAGAGCGCAGGTGTAAGCGCAGCAGCTCCGGCAGAAGAAGTTGTTAAGATGGGTAAGGCCGCACCCAGTGCCGGGTTTGGAGTTGAAAGCATAAGTCCTAAGGAGTATTTATATACCCAGTTCAATGTAATGGTTTATTATATAACTCTTATATTTGTGCCTATAAACCAAAATCTAGACTATGACTTCCCTATTTCCAGAGGGCTTTTTGAAGTTCCCCATGTAGCAGAAGGAACGGTCTTGAATTACCCCATCCCGCCTCCAATAGTATCTTTACTGATTATACTCGGAGTAGTAGGGTTTGCATTTTACAGTTTTTATCAATATAAAAATAAAGAGGATAAAGATCCTGTAAATTTAGTAATAACATTTTTTATACTGTGGTTTTTTATAATCCTGTCACCTACATCAAGTTTTATTCCTATTATTGATGTGATTTTTGAACATAGGGTCTATCTGCCTTTATTGGGCATTATTACAATTTTTGTTATAATGATTGATAGATTCTTTGACAAATTGGCCGATGGAGAAAAGCAGTAAGTAGGGTTTATATGTTATTAATTGTTATGGTTTTTTAAGGTGAAAAATAGCATATATTTAACATTTGTAAGTACTTGTTTTTATTGATTTTACATGTTTTTTCTTGTTTGGAATTAGCATTTTTGGTACTATATAAAAAAATGGGTCATGGCGGCCCTAAATAAGGAGTAGTCACGATGGCTATGTCAATGAAAAACACCGAGCGAGTTCTCATTGCTGAGGATAACGCAAACTCCAGGCGCTGTATAAAAGCCCACTTTGAATCGTTAGGTCACGAGGTAGTCGGGGCAGTGGCAAACGGTGAAGAGGCTATAGAGGCATTCAAAGAACTTAAACCAACTCTCGTTATATTAGATTTAAAAATGCCTGTAATAGGCGGCATGGCGGCGGCCAAAGAAATCAATTCCATTAAATCCACTCCAATAATTTTAATAACCGGTGACGCTTGTGAAGAAAAGGCAAAAGAAGCCTTAGAGGCAGGTGTCAGTTCTTATCTGGTTAAGCCGGTATCAAAAAAACATCTTATTCCTGCAATCCAAATGGCTGTTGGACAGCATAGAGCATCAGATGGATTGAAAAAAGAAATTATTCAATTAAAGGAAAGCATGGAAACCCGCAAGCTTGTCGAAAGAGCAAAGGGTATTTTAATGAAAAGATGCGACATTGGTGAAGATGAAGCATTTAAAATGCTTCAGGCTCACTCTCAGAAAGAAAATAAAAAAATGTTTGAAATTGCAACAATGGTCCTGTCGGCAAGCAAGATTATGTAGCAGTTTGAAATATATTATAAATTTTAAAACCCTGTCATGGTAAATTCCGCGGCGGGGTTTTTTATTTAGCAGCTGTTGCTTTTTTGGTGGCACGGCCAATATAGTTTACAGAGAGGTCGTTAGAGATGGTAAAGTCCATCTTAAGAGGGTTAAAACTAATGCCTTTAATTTCTTCTGTGGTAGAGTCATTTTTGGTAAGGAGGTCGGTTAATGTGGAAGGCCTTATGAACTTGTCAAACTTATGGGTTCCCTTGTGGAGCATGCCAAGCAGGTTTTCTGCGACATAGATAGCAAAGAATTTTGCTTTTAAAGTTTTATTAATTGTGCTGAAAAGAAAAGTGCCTCCCGGTTTTAAAGTCCCCAGCATATCTCGCAGGAACTCTTCCAGGTTAAAGACATGTTCCAGTACTTCAGAGCAAACAATAATGTCAAATTTTTCCCCGTTGCCTATTAAAAATTTCTCTATGGAATTTACTTCATAATTTATTTTTAAGTTAGACTTTTCTGCATGTTTGGCAGCAGCTTCTATTGCTTTAGGCGCCAGGTCAATCCCTGTAACTATAGCGCCGGCTTTTGCAAACTCTTCGCTAAGGAGCCCTCCTCCGCAGCCAACATCTAGAACTTTTTGTTCATCTAAAGACCTGCCAGAGTTCTCCACTGCACTTTTAAAGTAGTTAAATCTTACAGGGGTAATCCAGTGGAGTGTGTAGTGATCTCCCTTAGGGTTCCACCAAGAGTCCATGTCTTTGTTGAATATTTCTTCTTGAGTTTTGCTATCGTCACTTCCAGTCATTACTCTATACCGTAGTCTTTCCATTTTTTATCTACCAAATCTTTTATTTCTTTTGTCATGTCAATCTGGGTTCCCCACTGGCGGGTAATTTCAGAGTCAATTTTATTTGTTGCATCAATTCCCATCTTGGACCCCAGCCCGTCTTTGGCTGATGCAAAGTCAAGATAGTCAATAGGTGTATCTTCAATGAGCATAGTATCTCTCACAGGGTCAACTTTTGTGGATATTGCCCATATAATATCTTTCCAGTCATGGACATTGATATCCTCATCAACTACTATAATAAACTTAACATAGAGGAACTGTTTTAGCACTCCCCAGATGCCCATCATAATTCTTCTTGCGTGACCGGGGTATTGTTTTTTTATGGATACTACCGCTACGCGGTAACTCACAGCTTCCATAGGGAGGCTGAAATCCACAACCTCGGGAAATTGAAGCTGCAGGGAAGGCAGGTACATTGTGTTAAGCACAGTGCCAATAACTGCGTCTTCCTTTGGAGGACGGCCTGTAATGGTTGTTAAATACATAGGGTCTTTTCTGTGGGTTATTGCCTTCACTCTAAACACAGGGAAGGGCTCAGAGGCGTTATAATAACCTGTGTGGTCTCCAAAAGGCCCTTCCGGTGCCACATCTCCTTTTGTTACTTCTCCTTCTATTATAATTTCTGCCGTGGCCGGTACTTTAAGAGGGATGGTTTTGCACTCCACAAGTTCTACTGCTTTTTTCCTTAGTACTCCTGCAAACTGGAACTCTCCAACATCTTCCGGTACAGGTGTCACGGCGCCAATTGTCGTTGCCGGTTCGCACCCCAGAGCTACTGCCACAGGCATTGGTTTGTCTGTTTCTTTTTCCCAAAGCATTTGGTGGTATGCCCCGCCTCTTTGGCGTAGCCATCTCATAATGGTGCTTTGTTTATCAAGATACTGCATGCGGTATATTCCGGCGTTGTAGGCTCCTCCGCCGGGAGCCTGGGTGATAACAAGGGGCCATGTTATCTGAGGCGCGGCGTCATCGGGCCAGCATTTTATAATTGGAATCTTGGATAGGTCGGCATCGTCGCCCAGGAGGACTACTTCCTGGCAAGGTGCATTTTTAATTGTCTTAGGGCTCAGGTTTAACATTTTAGTTAAGAAAGGAAGTTTTTTTATGGCATCCCTGAAACCTTCCGGCGGTTTTGGCCTTTGGAGGAATGCAATGAACTCGCCGAGGGTTTTGAAATCTTCTTCTGACCCGCCAAGCCCGATGGCAACTCTCTCTCTTGTGCCGTAGAGGTTTGCTACCACAGGCATTGTATGGCCTTTAACATTTTCAAAAATTACAGCCGGACCGCCGCTGCGAACAAGCCTGTCCATTATTTCAGATATTTCCAGTTCTGTGGCAACCTCTGTTTTAATTCTTATTAAGAGCCCGCGATTTTCGAGTTCTTTTAGGTACTCTCTCATGTCATTAAATCTCATTTATAAACCTCTAAAAATAGTTGTATTTAAAATTATTGCTATTAATATTGTCAGCCCGCCGTAAACATTACCTATAAAACATTTTAAAATGTTTTCTTTTGTTGGTTTTTTTGTCAAGCTTAATATAATCAGGCAAAAAATTAAGTATGCTACGAGTAAACCATAAAAATAAACAGGCCCAAGCCCCCCATAAAACCCGGCCAGACCAAGAACAGTGATAGTTAAAGTATAAGAAATTAAAATTGCCGTGTAAACATGTTTGCCGAAGAAGATGGCAGTCGATTTGACACCGATTTTTTTGTCGTCCTCAATATCCATCAAGGCGTAAATTGTATCATAGGCAGCAGCCCAAAAGATATTGGCAATAAAGAAGAGCAGGGCAGGAAGGGCTACCTCGCCGGTTACTGCGCTCCATGCCATAATAGCTCCCCAGCCAAAGGCTGCGCCAAGGAAAACTTGCGGAAAGCTGCTAAATCTTTTAACAAAAGGATATATAACTGCCAGAGCAATTGCGACCAACGAGAGTTTAACCGTTAAATCATTAAGTTTAAGAACTAAAAAGAGTGCCGTAAGTGTAAGAATAGAAAAAACCACTGTAGCTTCTAACGGAGAGAGCCTTCCGCTGGCGACAGGCCTAAACTGCGTTCTTTCAACATTTATATCAAAGTTTCTGTCTGCAATGTCATTTACGGCGCAGCCGGCGCTGCGCATAAGAAAACATCCTGCGGTGAAAATAAATAAAATTTTCCAGTTTATTTGGCCGTTGGAAGCAAGCATTAAACTCCACAAGGTGGGGCAAAGGAGCAGTACCGTGCCATATTGTTTTGGAAGCCTTATTAGGTCAGAGACTGCTATTATTTTATCTTTAAAGGTCATGTTGGTTTAACCTGAGCTGGTATTTATAAGGCTGGGGTTGAAGATTTCTCTTATAAATGCTTTTAAAGTTAAAGAGGATTTATCAGTATTTTCCAGCACATAACTTTTGCTAAAAAGCGGAGCATTTGCATTAAACAGCTCTTTGGATTCCTCTTTAGATGTAACTGCTATAAAAATTTGCGATTTAGAGAATTTTATTCCTTTGGAAGTTAGTACCTTGCCCAGCGGGTCTGTAGTGGATTTGAGCACTTCTAAGAGAGATTTGTCAGTAGATGCAATTACAGACTTGGCATAAATAAGCCGCTTGTTTTCAGATGTAAGCCAAATTATTCTTTGGGCAAAGGTGTGGTCCTCTTCAATATCAAATAAGTTTAGAAAAACGTCATCTGGCGTGATGTCTTTGGATTCTACCAGTTCAGCGTGGATTATGTTTTTAAGGCTGGTTTCAAGATACTCTGTAAGCGAGTCAGGTGAATTTAGTAGCCTGACCTCTTCGCCGCTTAGGGAGGCGGCAAAGAGGGAGGCCTCTTTTGTCCAATGAGTTTGTGCCATGAGCAAATATATCCTAATCGCTTAATATCTACATAGTGTGGTGAGGTATGTAAGGTTAAACAATTAACATATATCTAAGCATTGGTCAATTAGTCTTCATAGGTTGTAGCTGTTTCTTCTTCTTTTTTTGCTTTCTGCAGTGAGAGAGATTTTAGAAACGAATCAATGTTGCATTCTATTGCAGTAATTGCAGAGTCGTTTTCACTTCTTAATATTTTCAGAAGTTTGCCTATGTATATCATCTCTTCAGAAGAAAATGATGCTAATACACTTGCCTCATCTTCGTTTATAGGTTTGCCATATTCTGAAGTAATCTCTGCCGCTATTAATGCATCGTTTGCTGCAGTGGGTTTGTAGATATTACCGAATCCGCTAATAAGCCAGTCAACGGATAAGTTGTAGATGCTTGCAAACTTAATAATTAAGCTTGTCGGCATTTTGCCCCTTTTTTTGTAGTTTGAGAGAGCTTGTGGTGTAATTTCCAAGACTTTTGCTATTGCAGAGTCATTTTTTAACTTGGTGGTGTCTCTCATCCTCTCAGTGATTTGGTCGTAACTGTCAGTCATTGTGTTTCTCCTTCTATATATTGATAGGGTTTTTCCCTTATTTGTAGGCAACAAACAATATCTCTATTTTAATATATGTTATGTATTTATTCAATAGTTAGTATTGAATTATAGAATAACAGTTATTGAATAAAAAGTTTATATTATGATATTTTAATGTTATAGTTGTCTTAATACTATTTATATCGGCACATTTCCTAAGAAGTTAATCATAAATTATAGATAAAATGGTTAAATAAGTCAATTTTAAAATTACATAACTGAGTAAAATAAAAAGAAAAGAAGAAATATTGATAAAAAACAGGGGTTTAGTGATATTTGTGATATATTTAGCGGATAGTAAATAAGGACTAATGGTATAAAATAAATTTTATTTTAAAAATTTGGTAAAATAAGGATTTTATGAATCATATTTTAAGTGGCTTTGTGAATATATTCGCCCCGCCTCTTTGCCCAATATGTAATAAAAATATTAATATAGGTGGCGGCGTTTGCAAGCTCTGCTCCGGTGATTTTGTAAAACTAAAAGCCCTATGCAGGGTTTGCGGAATATCAATGGATAAAACATTTGGTGGCAGAAAACCCGATAGGGGCGGGCAAACATGCGGAGATTGTTTAGTAGAAAAGAAATTTTTTAAGATGTCCCGAAGCGCAGTTGAATATACAGGTCCTGTTAGAGTGGCAGTGAGTAGTTTTAAATATGAAAATGGATTTCATAATGAAAAACTATTAACAGAATTAATTGTAGGCAGGGCTATAGATTTTGAAGAGGAAGTAAGGAAAAAATTTGATATAATAGTGCCTGTTCCGCTCCATAGTGTTAGGCTCAAAAAAAGAGGTTACAATCAGTCTCTTTTGTTATCTAATAGTATAGGAAGAGAGCTCTCTTTAAGAGTTGAAGGCCATGGGCTTTTGAGGATAAAAGACACAGCTCCTCAAGTAGGGCTAAAACCCAGGCAGAGAATATCAAATGTTAAGGGAGCCTTTGGGCTGGGACGAGGGGAAAATACCCGCAATATTAAAGGCAAGATTGTTCTTCTTGTAGATGATGTTTACACCACCGGTGCAACCATTAATGAGTGTTCAAAAATATTATCTAAAGTTGCAAAAGAAGTGTATGCTTTAACGGTAGCCAGAACCGTGCCGGAATAAATAAAAAAATCGGAATCATATGAAAAAGAAACTCCTTGGAATAAAGAGTGCAGTCGAAGTAATAAAAAAACTTAAAAGAAAAAAGAAGAAAATTGTTTTCACTAATGGCTGTTTTGACATCTTACATGCAGGCCATGTGAGGTATCTTGCCAAGGCTCGCAGTATGGGAGACTTTTTAGTATTAGGTTTAAACAGCGATAAATCTATAAAAAGGCTAAAAGGCAAAAACAGGCCAATAGTGCCGGAGGGTGAAAGGGCAGAGGTCCTCTCCGCACTTGAGAGTGTTGATTTGATAGTCAAGTTCACAGGTGATACTCCTATAAAACTTATAGAAGCAATAGGGCCGGATATACTGGCAAAAGGCAGCGACTGGGCAAGCGGTAAGATTGTAGGAGAAGATTTTGTAAAATCCCAAGGCGGCAGGGTCGCAAGAGTGAGGCTTGTTAAGGGTAAGTCAAGTACAAATATTATTGATAAGGTAGTTAAAACTTGTCTAAAACAAAAATAAGGAAAATTTAAATGATAGATAGAAAACATCTGGATATTATTAAAGAGATATCGGTTAAGGCAGGCGTTGCCATCATGAAAGTTTATAATGAAAGCGGTGATATGGATGTAGTTTATAAAACAGACAGGGAAGACTCGCCTCTTACAAAAGCAGACATAGATGCAAATGATGTAATTAAAGAAGGGCTGGAAAAACTCGACCGTACTATCCCTATTTTATCGGAAGAGATGGAAGCGGAAGATTATGAAATAAGAAAAAGCTGGAAGAGGTTTTGGCTGCTGGACCCGCTGGACGGTACAAAAGAGTTTATAAAAAAATCAAAAGAGTTTACCGTAAATATTGCTTTAATAGAGGACGGCTATCCCGTGATGGGTGTTGTTTATGCCCCGGCTCTTGATATTTG
>CBDUXU010000008.1:0-29081 GCA_965371285.1 uncultured bacterium
AACCGGCGTGTCGCCGGGGACAGTTTTAGGGGGCGTTGTAACTGTAGTGGATTTTGTGTAAATAAAAGGGTGTTTATGGGGTTTGTTTTTAAACTGGGTTCAGCGTCACGCTGGTGGTGGGCCGCCGGGGGGTCGAACCCCGGACCTTGTGATTAAGAGTCACCTGCTCTACCAACTGAGCTAGCGGCCCCAACATGAATTGAGAAAATATCTTATCATAAATTTTGAGAATTTGAATGGCTTTCTTCAAGACTAGATTGCCGTGCTAATAGCCTACGGCTCGTGTACTCGCAATGACTGGTGTGTTTTTTTAAGTGGATCCAAACGTCACGTTTGGTGGTGCGCTTGGAGGGAGTTAAGGCTCGTCCATAGTATTTTAAAGGAGTTTGCCTTCGATTAGTAAGGTAAAAAGAGCTATTTATATGTTTCACTCCATACTTCGTTTGGAGTGAAATCTCTAACCAAACCCAGTGTCGTGACAGTCACTGTCCGACAGGGTTCGACACTCAAATACAAGATTAATAAAATAATACCCTGTAGGGTATTATTTTATTAATGGTGCGCTTGGAGGGAGTCGAACCCCCGACCCTCGGTATCGGAAACCGATGCTCTATCCAACTGAGCTACAAGCGCGTAGTGTGAGAATATAATTAATTTCTTAAATCTATCTTTTGAAAAAGTGCGTCACGCACTTTGTGAAAATAATTAAATGCGCCGTAGGGTATCGTAGTAATTAGATGGTGAGTTATGAAGAGTGATTTGTTTAAGATTAGTCATTATGTTTTTAGTATCTTCTTGCCTTGCTTTGCAATAGGTGCAGAACAAGGGTTCGTAAAGTTATTTAACAGCCGGACTTGGCACCAATTGGGCAGGCTAGTAGTTCATCTCCGGACCCTGAGAGTATTACCGTGTCAGTTGTGTTTGAGAATACACCATACTCGTCGCTGTAGCTTTTGGTTGCACTATCTCCTGTTGTGTCTTCACCGGTAATATACTCTGTCATATCGAGAGTGTTAGATTGTTCTACATCTCCGCCGGTGTTTGCGACATTTTCTTCACCTCCATATAGGGAGTGTTTTGTTTGTGCCATCATGTTGGTGTCGCTTTTGTTTATTACTGCTTGAGCCATTGTGTATTTCATAGGTTTTGTTGGCGCAGACCCTTGTGCCGAGTGGGAGTAGAAACCTTGTTTCACTGAAACGCTGGATTCAGGGTTACTTATGTTCCAGTATTCCACTTCTCCTGAGTCAACAAAGACGGAGGAGCGGCCTCTTTCGTGTATTACCAGGAACTCTGTTCCTTTAACACCTATAACGGCAGTTGGTGTTGATACGGCAAAGTTTGACCCGCTGGAACCAAATGCTGCTTTAAGAAAGCTGCTTGTTTGAATTTTTGATACAAAGGCGCGTAGTTTGCCTCTGAAGAGTTTTATTATGCTGGATTTTCTTGTGCCATCATCTCCAAGCAGGAATTCTGTTATTTTAATTCTGCTGTTTTGTGCAATTTTTAAGGTTGACCCGTCATCTAGCGTCACTTCTGCGTAAGATGCGGACTTTGTCCTAACTGAGTCTCCTTGATAGAGGGTGTCTCCCTCAGCTCCGGTTAGTATTCTGCCTGTCTCCCTATGGAAGATACTAACCTTGCCCACTACTGTTGTTAGTGTTCCTGCTTTTATGTCTTCTCCATCATCACTTCTGGCAAAAGAGGGGAGTGGGGCGGCAGAGAGTGCTGTTATTAAAAGTATAATTTTAAAAAAGTTTTTTTTCATTTTAAGTTCCTATCTATTGGGCCTATTGTGCCCATTATGCCCACTATGGTAGACATTAGTACTTTAAGTCTATCCCTACTGACCCGACCTGCTTGTCGTGAGTGTAGGCATCAAAGTTTGATTTATACTGCCTGCTTGTGTATTCTACCACAAAATCTACATATTCTCTCATTTCTGTAGTGAATTTTATATTCTGTTTGGATACATGTTCTTCGCGAAATTCAAAGAGGCCATTTTTATTAACTATTGAGTGTTTATTTTCATATAGGTAGGTTTTTGTATCTAGTTTTATCTCTATGAATGTAGTTTCTCTAAATGGTATTTTTGCACCTATGAATGCCCTACCTCCAACATATTCCCAATCCGTGCCGTGTGTCAGGTCCTTCATTCCTTCCACTCCAAAGTTAATAAATCCTCTTTTATCTTTTGTAAAGTGGTGGAAAGAGAGGCCCAGAAGGGTGAGGAGTCCGTCCCTGTCCTGGTCCTCAGGAATAAGGCCTATAAGGGCCGGGGAATCTCTCATCTCTCTTTCTCTTACTTTTCCGTAGAGGGAGAACATATTGTTTTTTGACAATTTAGTATTTACAGTAGGAGTTGCAGATATTATATCCATATATCTTTTGTTATCAAGTTCTACATGTTGATAAACTAAGGGCAGGACGAATCCTACTTTTTTGTTAGAGACATAAGGAGTTAAGGTAACTTTATTAACCTTTAGGTTTCTGCTGTCTGCCTTGCCGTGGTGAGTTCCGTAGAATGAGTAAGATGTATTAACTCCCCAGGTTTTCTTTCTAAAGAGTTTGTATTTTAAGGCGATATTAACGGTCTGCCTGTAATCTTCCCTGTCTTCTTCTTTAATATTTAGAGGGAACTCGTCAGCATCGGGCAGGAGGAAAACATTATCATCTTCTTCGTGCCTAAGGGAGAGGGTCATGGAGAGCCTGCTTTCGGGTATTTTAAGAGAATTCATCTGCTCTTCGGCATGTACGGCAAGGTCTGAGTCAGGGACTTCCTGTATAACTGTTTTGAAAGATTCTTTTGCTTCTTCGAATTTAGATAAGTTTATTAATGCGATAGCTTTATAATATTCTGTCTGGTATGTAAGGTCATCATTTGCAGCCCTGGCTTTATCCATTTCTTTTATGGCACTTCTGTCGGAACCCTTTTTAAGGAGTATTAGTCCTTTCAAGAGGTGGGCTTCGCCCGGGTTTTTACTGTTTTTTATTGCCTGGGCTGATGTTCTTAAGGCCTTTTCGTATTTACCGGAGTAGTATTGGCATTGGGCAATATGCAGATAAACATCTTCTAAGTTATTACTATGTTTGGAAGCTCTAATAAGGTAGGAGGCTGCCTGAGAGTACTCGTTCAGGCCTTTGTAGGCAAGGCCCATGTAGTATTGAACCTCTGCCGTTCTGGCGTGCCTTCCCCTGACTTTTCTTAATATGGAAATTGTCTCTTCATAGCCCTCGTCATTATAGTAGTTAATGGCTTTTTCAATTCGTTGTTTGTTTAATGCCTCTAGTTCCTCGTCATCTTGTGCAGAAAACGATGGTGACGGTGTTAATGTTAGAGCTAAAGAGAGGCTTAAGGTAAGAATAATATTTTTGACCATTTAATCAGAGGACCTTTCCCATAGTCGTTATTTGATGTCATTTATATAATACTTGAGATTTGTATAGCATTGATTTTGCTAGCTTTTCTCATAAGTATAATACAAGGGTTGAATATAAGTCAAGGTTATATAGGCAAGGGAAAGCCCCGGCAGAGCAGGTGTCCCTGCCGAGGTAATAACTTATAAGATTAGGTGTTTATTTAGGTCCTTTAGAACTGCCCGGACCGATAGGTATTTCTATAACAGACACAGCCGCCGGTTCAGGGAGGTTAAGAGTGAGCTCCTTACCGTCATACTGACCCCAGACATCACCGTTTAATTTGTCGTGACCCGGAGTTAGCTCCGACTCTATACCGGTAAAGGTAACAGGCACCGAGCCTCCCGATGCTCCGGGACCACCAGTACCATCACCATCATCGCCGCCATCTGAAGGTGGCGTTGTATTTAAGAAATAAAGCAAATTACCGTGAGTACTGGTTATAGGGATCAGGCCTCCCGGGAAATCAGTCTCTGTAAAGAACATATCAATTATTTGAGAATCCTGCAGAGACTCCCTGAGGCTCTCTAGCTGGGCTTGACTGGTAGCACTGCCCGTACCGCCCCTTTTAAGTATCTTTAAGATACCTTTTGGCACATCACTTGTTTTGCTGACAGATCCGTCTCTTCCTATAATACCTACTTCGTTTGCTCCAAGTAGAAGGTTCTGTGTGATTAAAAAGGCGTTACCTCCGCCCTTTGGCTGAACATAGATGAGGCCGGAGTCTACAAAAACCGTGGTAGAGCCGCCTGCGAAAAGCACTCCAAAGTTAGTACCCTTGACTCCTATAATAGAGTTATGGGTTTCCACTTTATAACTTGAATCCTCGCGGTCAAACCAGGAATACCAGCTTCTCTTTGTTTTTGTAACAACGCTCTCCGCCACTCCCTTCAAGAGAGTTACCGTGCTAGTCTTCCTTTCGCCGGCACCCGTTATAATAACACTTGCTATCGACACGCGGCTATTAGGGGCTATCTTTAAAATGCTTTGGTCGGGCATTGTAATGACCGCAAAGGAGTTTGATTTAGTCCTTATTACATCGTTAATATTGACAGGGTCTCCTTCGCTTACGGCAACACCCCTGATAACGCCGGGTTTTAAGACATCAACCCTGCCTTCTATGGTCGTAAAGACGCCGCCGGATCTGGCCGGCAAAACCTGAGGCAGGATTAGAAGCACGAGCAGCATTAACAATGCGGAAAGAAAATAATGTTTTTCTAATAAAGTTATTAAATGTCTCATAATCCATCCCCTTTTACTTTAAAAAATTAATGTTACAGACCAGCCTAAAAGCTGACTTACTATGTAGACAATTTGGAGGAAAGGTTAAACCTCTCCTAGTTATAGTATAGACCAAAAGGATAGTTTTTGGAATAAATAAAGAGTGTTTTGTCTATTACATGGGGACGCAGCTTGCAGGGTTTGCAGAGCAGTTTGTGAATGTGCCTGTACCTATAGCTTCGAAATTTCCAATTTCATTGGTTGGGTTCGATAGGGCA
Organism: uncultured bacterium; assembly: GCA_965371285.1. GTDB lineage: Bacteria > Desulfobacterota > GWC2-55-46 > GWC2-55-46 > DRQE01 > CBDUXU01. The sequence continues at coordinate 4,917 of CBDUXU010000008.1, forward strand.
GGGTTCGGAGCATAGGTTCCGTTTAGCAGACCGTCAAAGTAGAAATTGAAATTCTCCTCACTGCCGTTTACAAAGATATTGTTAAGACCTCCCGTGCCGTCGAAACTGCCCCAGATGTCTACTTGTATGGTTTCATTTGATGCAGTGACGGTTGTAAAGTTCGCCGTGAAATCAACGGGAGTGTTTAAGCCTGTAAGCAGGTTATAGGTGCCGGACATGTTAAAAATTAATTCAGTATCTGAAAGAAAGCTGGCACTGAGTGTTGTTTTCATAGTTAATTCGCCTTTGCCAAGAAAGTTTAAAGCATCAAATTCGGCTGAGAATAAATTAAGCAGTTCTCCATTTGATTCAGTCACAGGGATAAGGTCGTCTGGGAGGCTTTCAAAATATTCTTCCAATATGTCTGCATCTTCTAAAGCTATACCAAGACCTTCCAGGTCTGCGCTGCCTGCGAGCGTGCCAATAAGCCCTTTATTAAGTATTTTCATTACCCCAGGAGGTACATCAGAAGTTTTTATTATTTCTCCCCCGCTGCCAATAATACCAATTTCGTTTGCTCCGAGTTTTATGACTGAAGTAAAAAAACCTCCGCCCGAATCAGTAGTAAATAATATTATCCCCGAATCCACAAAGGTAGTTGTCACTCCTGCGCCGAAGAGCACACTAAACTCTGTGCCTTTAACTCCAATAATGGAGGTAGGCGTTTTTACTTCAAAATCTGACCTGCTGCTAAAGAGGCTGAAAAAACCGCTTTCATGGGATTTTGTTACAAGGCTTTTTACCTTACCTTTAAGAAGTTTGAGCCTGTTTTGTTTTCTTTTGCCGTCTTCTCCTATAAGGGCTTTTGTTATTACTACGCGGCTGCTGGGGGCAATAGTTATGGTGCTGCCATCGGGCATTGTTACGGTCGCCGAGGAGTTTGATTTTGTCCTAATGGTGTCATTTATGTTTACTGCGTCGCCTTTATTAACAGATATTCCTCTGATGATTCCCGGTTTTAAGAGATCAACGCGGCCATTAACAGTTGTAAATGTTCCACCAATGTTCGCTATGGAAGGCTGCGCTATTAGTGAAAAAAATAGTGACAACATTGCAATTGTAATAGTCTTCATAGTTTCTCCCTTTGGAGTTAACGCCTTAGAACACAAGCCCCAATGCTACAGTTGAAATATTTCTCTTGTAGTCATAAACCAATAGGTTAGAATCTCCGCGAATGTACCTATGCTGGAGGGTAAGTTTAAAATTTTGTGCAATATTATAAGATAATAGTGCACTTGATGTATAAGTAGAGTCTTTTCTTTTTATTCCAAAAAATGTGTTTTCTGTCCTGAAGCGGTCATGCCTTACTGAGCTGAATACTTGGAATTTAACATTAACTGCGACAGGTATAAGTATGGTGATTAGCCCTTCTTGCGAGTTTCTATCCCAGTTAACTCCCTCCGTGTTATCTCTATATGCCGAGTAGGAGAGTTTAACAAAACCCTCCCTGCCTAAAATAAACTTAGAATAGGATAAAGACCCCCCGCCTTGCAGCGAGTCTCTTTCTTCGTCCCTGGCTGCTGCAGGCTCTAGGAATTCATTTTGTTTTACGAAGGCAGACACTCTGAAACATGTATCTCCCTTTATGTTAAAGCAGTAGCTGGGAGTAAAGGAATATAGTTTAAGGTAGCTGTCATGTTCCACTTCAACATGGTTATATTTAAAGTCAAAACTCAGTGTGCCTTTTTTGATTTTGTAAGATGGAGTTAGGGATATAGTGTTACTGATAATGTTAAAGGCCTCAAGGTTAGAGTGGTCGCTTGTGTAAAATGCATAACCTCCTTTTAAAGACCATTTTGTTGAAAGTTTCATTTTATAGTCTGCTGTAAGAGTATAAATTTGTTTGTGGTCATTTTGTTTTACGCCGCTAAGTAGTCCCGGCGGCAGGTCCGATGGCATAAGTATTACATTGTCGTCATATTCGTGGATGGCAGTTATGTTCAGGTGAAACTTACTTTTTTCTCCTTTTTTAATTCTATCAAGGAGAAAGCTTGCGTATGTTCCGTAATCAGAATTTGGGTCTCTTAATATGGTTTCGTTTAAAAGGGTTTTTGCTTTTTCTATTTCGCTGCTTGCTACCATAGCAATACTTATTTGATAATCGGCAGCCTGGGTGAGTTTTGAATTTATAGACTTTGCATTTTTAAATGACTCTGTTGCTTTTGTATAGTCTCTAAGTTTTAAGAGTATAATACCTCGAAACATTGACAGTGAGCCGTCATCCTTGCCGTCATATTTGCCCAGTTCGGACAGGGCGTTTTTGTACCCGCCGAGGCTAAAATATACTTCAGATAATTTTTTGTGAGTTTCTTTATAACCGGGTGAGAGGGAAGTCGTCTTTAAAAGGTGCTCTTTTGCCTTAAGGGGTTTTTCTATCTCCTTGTAACTAAGAGCCAAGTAGTAGTTAGCCTCGAGAGAATCAGGTTCTACCCCAAGTTCAAGAGAGAGGAAGTGGATTGCTTCTTCGTAACTCTCATCATTGTAATCTTTTATCCCTTGAGTTAGGTTGTCTCCTGCAAGGGCAGTGGGTGTTAGCAGCGGAGAGAATATAGATATAACAAAGAGCAGTAAAAGCACCCCCCTGAAGCCCTTGTACATATTTCTTGCGATGTTAGCCGTCATAGTCATCTCTTTAATAATACCATGTTCATTTTAGTTCAGGTTAATATTTTAAAAGGGTGTTGTCAACCGGCGAGTCGCCGGAGACAATTAAAAATGAAGGTCTTTAGAATAAATTAATTTTAAGGGTAATCAGGTAGTTCCTGAAATTATCGGGCATTTAATTCGGTCAAGCAATGATTGATACGCAGTGATTGCCATGCGGGACGCTTGTTCGATCCAATGGGACGCGCCGTGACGGCGGACTTGGTAATTATTTTTCCTGAACCGCAGCTATGAATTTAAGTTCTTCTCTTAGTTCCTCGCCTAGAGTTTTGTCTAACAGGTTAATTGAAGTTGTTACAAACTTATCTCCTCCGCCTATAGTGTCTGCTCGAACCAGTATATAGTAAACCTCGCCGGCAATCATTTCTACTTCTATTGATCCAGTCCCGTATGTAGTAGTATTTGTACTAGTGTAGGTTTCTTCATGTATATGGCGATCTTTTCCTCTATATCCTTTTCTATTTTCAATAATGTAATCAACTGTATTGCTTCCGGTAGTAATTTTTGTTTCTGATGTTTTTGTTATTTTGTTCTTTTTATTTTTTTTGGCGGCACCAGTATTCCTGTATTTGGAGTTAGCTTGTTTATCTTTAGAGTTAGATTTTTTTTCTACAGAGTTTTTATTAGCCATCTTCTTGGAAGACTTATTGCTCCTATGTTTTTTTACCTTATTAACACGAGATGTTCCATATGATGTCTCGTGAGAAGTTCTGTATGTTTCTGTTGAGGTTGTTGTGTGTGGTTTTGTGCTGTGAAAACTTGCAACCACTTCATATGTGTCCGGTTTAATACGCACAGTGGTATAACTCGAATTTTTTATCTTTAATAAATTAGTACCATTGAATTTTATAGGTAATGTATTTAATGAATGTGTAAGAGCCCACTGGCGTAGTATATGAACTGTAGCATAATCATTACTGTTAGGAGGTGCTAAGGCATCGTGGGGATATAGAGATGTTTTAGTGCAAGAGTTTGTGAGAAGCAAAATAGAAAGTAAAATAAAAAAGCCAAGAATTTTCTTTGTTTGTATGTTTTGATTCATGTCTAATCTCCCCGTCAACTGATAAAAAATTTTAACAGGTTTGGGTTGGGCAGGCAAGGGAATTTAATATTGAAGACAGAATGTATTTTTAATTTGGTCAAGCGGGACACTTGTTGGGGTGGATGATGCCAGCGTCACGCTGGTTCAATTTCCAGTAATTATATTAAAGACGGTAAATGTATTTTTAATTCGGTCAAGCTGGAAGCTTGTTGGGGTGGATGACGGGATTCGAACCCGCGGCCTCCGGAGTCACAGTCCAGCGCTCTAGCCAACTGAGCTACACCCACCATAGGGTAAAAATTTTTATAGGTCTAATAAAAAACTTTTAAAGCTCATTGTTAATATTTAAACTAATTAATAGTAAGATACCTGATTGGATTCGAAATGAGTACTGCTTAGGGCAACTTAACTCACTTAACTTCGCTACAGGCGCTTTATTTTTTATATCAAAAATGGTGCGCCTGATTGGATTCGAACCAATGGCCTGCTGCTTAGAAGGCAGCTGCTCTATCCAGCTGAGCTACAGGCGCAAGATAAAAAACAACAAAAACAAAACGAAAAAAATAAAATAAACTGCCTGCATGGGTGCTGCTTAGAGGCAACTTATTCATCCAGATTCGAGCTACAGGCGCCAGCGTTAACTGTAAAAAATATTTAAGGCACAGTGTCCCTGACCTTTGTGTCCAGCTTCACGCTGGTGGGAAATTTTGGTCTCGACCATATAGTACCTTGAAATTGTTGCTTACTTCCAAAGTAAGTGGTCGGGGTGAGAGGATTCGAACCTCCGACCCCCTGGTCCCAAACCAGGTGCGCTACCAGGCTGCGCTACACCCCGTAAAAAATACATACATACAAAAAAATTAAAAGTACACAGTTAACAAGTTAAAGCTTGATAGCACTGTGTATCTGACAATAGATGCAAACGTCACGTTTGCCTGGCTCCTCGCCAGCCGTAAAACGTATATAATACTCATATAAGAGGTTATTATTCAAGACATTTTATTGATTTGGTGTAAGTAGCGGGTATTTACAGGCAATTTTGTTTATACCAGGCGGTAAACTCTGCCAGTGCTCTGCCTCTGTGGCTGATTTTGTTTTTTTCATCACTTGGGAGCTCCGCCGTAGTTACTCCTTTGCCTGGAAGCAGGAAGTATGGGTCATATCCAAAGCCATTTTCTCCTCTTGGCTCATCTATGATGAGTCCTTCTATGGTTCCTTCAAAAGTTTTCTCTATGCCTTTATCTACGAATGCTATTGCACATTTAAATCTTGCTGTTCTTTCTTCTGGAGGGGTTTTTCTGATTTCGTATTGAAGTTTTGAGTTGTTTTCTTTGTCTGTTGCTATAGGGGCGGCAAAGCGTGCAGAGTATATCCCAGGCTTGCCACCGAGAGCATCTACTTCCAAGCCTGAATCATCAGCCACTGTAGGCAGACCTGTTTCGTTAAATGCGTAGCGAGCTTTTTGAAGTGCATTTTCTTCGAAGGTTAGTCCGGTCTCCGGCGGGAGGTCGAACTTGTAATCAAGAAGAGAGAGAACCTCTACGTCAAGGCCAGTTAATATCTCTTGAATCTCTTTTGCTTTGTTTTTATTTTTTGTAGCTATTAATAATTTCATATAAGTTTAGTTTTAATTGCCCGTGCCACCAGCATCCCGCTGGACCGAATTTTAAAGACATTAATTTATTAAAAACAAATTTAAAGCTTGGTGCAACTTGTCTTGAAATTGCGTGCAGGGGTCACGCCGTGACCTCTATTGCTTTCTTTTGCAACCTTGTTAGTTCTACTATTCCTCCTGTTGCCAGGTCCAGCAGGTCGTCCATTTCTTCTCTTGAGAACACTTCTTCTTCTGCCGTGCCTTGTACTTCTATAAACTTTCCGCTTCCTGTCATTACTACATTCATATCTACATGGGCCGCCGAGTCTTCTATGTAGTCTAAATCCAGCGCAGGCTTGCCGCCGAGTATGCCGACACTTATGGCTGCGATTGAGTCAGTTAGGGGAGATTCTTCCAACATGCCCTTCTCTATCATGTGTGTTACGGCGTCCGAGAGTGCGATATATGCACCGGTTATGGATGCTGTGCGTGTGCCTCCGTCTGCTTGTATAACGTCGCAATCAATTAGGATTGTCTTTTCTCCCAGTTTGTCAAAGTCCACTATGGCGCGAAGGCTTCTGCCTATTAGTCTTTGTATTTCGTGGGTACGGCCTTTAACTTTGCCCCTGTGGGATTCGCGGGGTATTCTGTACTGTGAAGACCTTGGTATCATTGCGTACTCGGCTGTTATCCATCCCTTGCCCTGACCTCTCATAAAAGAGGGGACAGAGTTTTCTATGGTTGCTGTGCAGATGACTTTTGTAAGTCCCATCTCTATTAACACGCTGCCTTCAACTAGTTGCAGGTAGTCTCTGTGTAGTTTTACCGGTCTTATTTCGTTTGCCTGTCTTCCATCTGCTCTTTGCATTTTCTAGTGAGTCTCCTTAGTTATGATTATTTATCTTGCCGAACCTATTTTTAGTCTTTCTTTTCTTTTGTTGTTTCTTGTTTGTTTTTCAAAGTCTATTACTCCGTTTGTAACGGCGTAGGCTAATCTGCGGTGAGTATGTCTGTTTTTTAAGAGGGCTTCTTCTTTTGGATTAGATATAAAACCCATCTCTACGAGTACTGCCGGCATGGTGGCGCCAACGAGTACTCTAAATGGGGCCTGTTTAACTCCCCGCTTTTCCCCTCGCCACATCCTGCCTAAAGAGTTTTGTATATTTTCTGCAAGGATGGAGCTTTCGTGATGAGTTGCAGTTTGTGTTAAGTCCCATAGTATGGATTCAAGGTCTGTGCTCATTTGGTTACGGTTTTCACGGGACAGGACTCCTTCTCCATTTTCGAATGCTGCAAGCTTGCGCGATTCTGCGTCAGTGGCTTCGAAGCTCAAAAAATATGTTTCCACTCCGTCGGGGCGGCTTTTCCTGGAGGCATTAATGTGGAGGCTAATAAACAGGTCCGCTCTTACCAAGTTGGCTATGTCAGTTCTTTCCGTGAGGGTCAGGTATTTGTCTTTAGACCTTGTCAGTATGACTTCTACATCTAAGTTTCTCTCCAAATCCCTTTTCATCTCCTTGGCTATGGCAAGGGTAATGTCTTTTTCTTTCAATCCCGACGGCCCTACTGCTCCGCTGTCTTTACCTCCGTGGCCCGGGTCGATTATAATTTTTTTAATTGGGCCGTGTGTGCCGTTTTGCTCGCTATACAAGTTTTCGGCACTATGAGCACTTCCTGAGAGTATAAGGAGGGCGATAGGGAGTAGTAAAAGCACTTTGCTGTATGTGGTTAGTTTCTTAGTGTCCATCCCTACTATTTTAAGGGTATAGGACATTATTGTCAATGATTAGCGCGGGATACCCCTGCGCCAGCGTACCGCTGGACCGCCCGGCGAGTCGCCGGGGACAATTTCAGGTTACATTGTGTTATTAATTGCATCATAAATTTTTGGTATTTTGTGGCAATAAAACTGAGCATAAGTTGTAGAAATAAGGTAAAATTTGGACAATATAACAAGGGAGTAGTTTATTATTATGAAAGTTTTGTTTTCGGTTTTTTTATTGGTTTTGTCCTTAGCGGTGAGTTCCTGCACAAATGCGGACAGTACAGAGAATGTCGGCGGAGGTGATAGCGGGGCCGATATTTTTGTATATAAAAGTCCTACATGCGGTTGCTGTAAGACCTGGATTAGTCATTTAAAAGATGAAGGTTTTAATGTAACAAGTGAGGATGTAGAAGATGTGACTCCTTACAAAAATAAGTATGGCGTATCTCGCGGTATGTCGTCGTGTCATACCGCGCTTATAGAAGGTTATGTAGTGGAAGGTCATGTGCCTGGTTGGGATGTGGAGAGGATGCTTAAAGAAAAACCTGACATAATCGGTTTGACTGTTCCAAGAATGCCTAGGGGCACGCCAGGCATGGAGATGAATGAACAAAATGACAAAAAAGACCCCTATGAAGTCCTTGCCATAAAAAAAGACGGTTCGACCTATGTTTTTACTTCTTACCCCCATGGCGGCAATAAAAAAGAAGATGGTGTTATTGTAAGGTAAAAAAATAGAGGAGGAAGTTTTATGCCAGAAAGAGGGCCTGTTGTTAGATTGTTTTTTGCCAAAATAAAGGAAGCATTTACTGCCTTGTCTGAACAGGAGAAGACGCAGTTTATGCAAAAAGACAGGGAGAATCTAGACCAGCTTGGCATGAAAGCCCTTTCAATGATAGATTGTAGTTGGTCTAACGATGAGTGGGACTATATAGGGGTCGAAGAGTGGCCTCATATGGAAGCAGTTAAAAAACGTGAACAGTTTGAACAAGAAGAGTTAAATATATCTAAATATGTTGAGTCTAAAACTTATATAGGCACGCCTGAATCTTTTAATGACTACGGGAAAGAATAAAATTATAAAAAATTTATGACCGACCTTCTCACATATGGAGCACTGAACTATTGGCTGCAGTTTTTACTTGCTTCTACGGTTATAGTTTTTACCGGCATTCAATTGTCCCGCTACGGAGATGTGATAGCGGAAAAAACCGGCATCGGCAGGGCGTGGATTGGGCTTGTGCTTCTGGCAGGAGTTACATCTCTTCCTGAGCTGGTTACAGGCATAAGTTCTGTGAGCTTGGTAGGGAGCGTTGATATAGCCCTTGGCGATGTATGGGGAAGCTGCGTGTACAACCTGGTAATTATTGCACTCCTTGACGCTTTAAATGGAAAGGAAAGTATATTCAAAGGTGTGGGGAGGGTGCATCTTGTAAGCAGCGGTTATTCCATTATGCTTCTTGCCATCGGTCTTTTTTCTATGCTCTTTGCGAGTTTTGTTCCATCTCTTAATATATTCGGTATAGTTATAGGCCTTACAACTCCTGTTATTGTTATTGTTTACATAATAGGGGTTAGGGCTGTTTATTATTACGAGAAAAAATTGCTTAAGGAAGTTTTAAAAGAGTCCGTGAAGAGTCATAAGAAAGTGGACTTCTATAAGAACATTACTCTAAATAAGGCAGTGACTCTTTATGTTATAAACGCCATAGTCCTTGTAGGGGCTGCCGGGTGGCTGCCTTTTATTGCAGACCATCTATCAGAGATAACTGGGCTTGGGGAGAGTTTCATGGGAGGGGTGCTTGTGGCGATGACAACATCACTACCGGAGGTTGTTGTTTCAGTGGCGGCTCTAAGGATTGGGGCTCAGGACATGGCAGTGGCAAACATGCTTGGTTCTAACATGTTTAATATGGTTGTACTTTTTATAGACGATATTTTTTATTATAAAGCGCCGCTTTTTTCTGCCATATCACCGGTTCATAGCATGACAGCGCTTGTAGCAATTATGATGACAGGAGTTGTTCTTATAGGGTTGACATACAGGCCTATTGGCGCCCATAGTGGTAAACATATTATGGCTCTTAGTTATTATTCTGTTATGCTTGTCGCTCTGTGGCTCTCCAGCATAGTGTTTTTGTTTTTTAGTAATGTTTTATAAAAACATTTGGAATCTAGGGCGGGGTTATTTTTAGTTATCAAGGAGTTTTCGAATTTTGGTCAGGAGGTCGGCTATTTTAAAGGGTTTGGAGAGGAGGTTTTCATGTAAGGCATCATCAAGTTTGTCAATTTCATTTCTGCTGTTAAAGCCGCTCATTAGTTGTATTTTTATTTCAGGATATTTTTCTTTTATTATAACGGCTAATTGAAATCCGCTCATCTTCGGCATGATGACATCAGACAATACAAGGTCAATCGGTTCTCTGTCCAGAATTTCAAGTGCTTCTTTTGCATCTCCTGTAGAGGTTATGTGGTAACCGTTTTGAGTTAGGGCCTCAGATGTGAAACTAACAAGAGACGGCTCGTCATCTATTACCAAAATGTTCTCAGTGCCTTTTAAGTGTTTTTTGTCAATTATTTCTTCGTCCATTTCGCTTTGGGCTCCATGGTATTTTTGAAAGTAAAGTGTAAAGGTGCTGCCCCGGCCCGGCACGGAATCAACTTGTATCTTCCCTTCGCTTCTATCCATAAAACCATAAACCTGGCTAAGCCCCAACCCTGTTCCCATCTCTCCTTTGGTTGTATAAAAAGGGTCAAATATTTTATCTATTGTTTCTTCGTCCATACCGCTGCCACTGTCAGCAATACTCAGGCTGACATGGTCTCCCGGGTCTAAGTGCAGTGGCAAGGCTTGAATCCTGTCAAGGCTTTCGTTTTTTGTTGTAATGGTTAAATTGCCATTGTCTTTTATGGAATGCATTGCATTTATACTTATATTCAGGAGGGCATCTTCCAAGTCGCTGCTGTCAACCCAGATTGGCCAGATATTGTCCGTTAGGTCAAGTTTTAATGAAATGCGTGCTGTCAGGGTTTTCTCCAGCATACTTTTTTCGTCTTCTAACATTTTGTTGATATTAAATGAGGTAGGGGTGGAGGCTTTTTTCCGTGAGAAGGATAATAATTTTTTGGTAAGAGAGGTGCCTCTCTCGCCTGCGCGGCGTATGTTATCGAGGTAGCCGGAGAGTTTAGGGTCACTCTCCAGTGCCATGGATAACAGTTCTGTAAAACCCATGACAACCCCTAACATATTATTATAGTCGTGGGCAATGCCTCCCGTTAGTTTGCCCAGAGCGTCCATTTTTTGGCTGCGCCTTAGTTGTTCCTCAATGCTATTTCTCTCTGTAATGTCACTGGCAACTATTATAAGTACCGGTGACCTGTCATCGGCTGCCAGTATTGAGAGGTGTGCTTCCACTGGGAAAGACCTGCCATCACCACATCTAAAATTAAACTCTGAGATTAAACTTTGTTTAGTGTATTGGATTTCTTTTACTGAATCTGTAAACCCTCTGTACGAATCTTCTGTAAAAAGGTCTTCCAGTGACATACCATTTAGTTCTTTATCGCTGTAACATAATGCAGTAGTAGTGCTTTTATTAAAATCGAATAGATTGCCACTTTCTAAATCAGCGAGAATTATAAAGTCACTGGAGGTGTCCAGTGACTGGCGAAAAAGTAAGTTGTCGCCGGTTAATTTCTCTTTATCTTTAATTAAAGCGGCAGTATAAGCTTCGCTGTCTTTACATAAAGTTATAGTCTTAGTCAGGTTTGCCAGTACGGGAGCAAAGATTTGCTCATAGGGAGGGCTGTCTGAGTCTGCCCAGGTAGCAAGAAGTAAGATGTCTCCGTAGTTTGGTATGGGAAGCCTAAGGAGCGATTGGTAATAATCCTGCCTTACAGGCAACATGGTTAAATCAAGCGTCCGGTTGCCCTCGCCGCGAGCCGTTATATTAGATATATCAAATAACTCTCCACTGTGTTTTTTTAACTTTATGTCTCCAATGGAGGTTTGAAGCCGTTGCCTCCCCCCTGTCTCATTACTTAAAATTAATCCGCATGAATAACCGGTATGATACATGAGTCGCTGAAGCAGTTTTTTCAGGAGTGGAGACAGCTCTACCTCGGAGCTTATTGTTTGGCTGAGGTCATAGAGTATTGTTATTATTTGTTCTTGATTAATCATTTTTTGATCCTAATGGCATTACTACAAGAGTAGCATTGTGAAATAAAGGGTAGCCGCCAATCTGTGAGCTTCCAATCTCCCCAAGGGAGAGGGCGCCTGCAAAGGTGTTGTTGCCGTTTATATTTTTTAAGTCTTTAAGTTCATTAGATGCCGCGTCTTCGAGGTGCATGCGGCGGCCGGCGCAATAAAATAGTATGTTCTCCTGGCTATTACCGAGTTTGGATGTCAGGTCTTCTACCGTGTGGAGAGAGGCGGGCTCCGGCGCGTCAAGGAGGGTTAATATTGAATTCTCAGGAATCTCCCCCACGCAGTATAAAGACTTGTCTTCTCCAATCATAACGGGAATACGGACCAGCACCTCACCATCTGCGCGAATAATTCCAAAAGGAAAATGTGCGCCGTATTGATAAAAGTTCTCTGCTGTAATTTCTATGTTGAACTGGTTTTTAACTCTCTCTTTGTATATATCAAAAGCAGGTTTCCAGTCTATATGAGTAATGCAGTTTGCTTTTGTAGAAGTGGCAACTATTGTCTTCTCCGGAGCAAGGTACCCGTGTTCCAGTATGGCGCCCCTGTGAGGGGTAAGGAGTATGGTCAGGAGGCCGTTTTGAATAATATTTTTGTCGTCGAATAAACATGGTATGGGGGTGAAGGTCTCGCTTCCTGCATTGACTCCCATATAATGAACAGAATCACCAAGGGATACATATAAGTCATCGAGTATAGTGGAAATGTTTGGAACCATGGCATCAAAAATCATAAATAATGCAGTGTCTTCCGAGTCCTTAATCCCTTTTTCCAAATGCTTGGATATTGAATCGAGACAGGTGGATAGTTTCTCTTTATCTTGAGGCAAGTCTGCCTCAAGATGCCAAAGCGGCCTACCGGGCAGGCATATTAAAAGCACCCCTTGGCACTTAAACTCTGAGCCGTAAACCAGAGCCGGGAAAATGGCGCCTATTAATGGCACAGAAGCACTCTTGAAAGTATCTTGCAGGTCAGGTACCTTGCTTGCATCAGATTCGGCAACAAAGGCAAGGACCACCATATCGGGCATATTTGCCATATCCGATAAATCCTTTTGCCAAAGTTTTAAGCAGGATTTGATTTCCTCATCGGATATAGTTTTCAGGTACTGCAACCTGGTACCTGGGTTCTTTGCGCCACTACCTTCCATATTTTGCCTCTCTCAATTTTATTAACCTAGGAGATATTTTTAGTAGTTTGTTTGAATTTATTAGCATTTTTACCGGTTTATATATAGAAAACCGTTTTTTGTTTTGTTTTAATAGCGAGGTGATTTTGTCAGAGGTGAATTGTCTGGTGAGTATTAGGTGTATAAACTAGATGCTTAAATGATAAGCCATATTGGATGATTTTCCAAGCAAAATCTAGGTGTCGTCATAGAGAGCCTCATAGAGGCCTGATAAATTACCCATTATTGGAAATATTAGTAGAACCCCCAGTATTTATGTTTGGTTTTTATTGTATAATTTTTTAAGTTACTTTATTTACACTTCCTACAGGGTAGTTTTTTGTTAGGCTAAATAAGGGTAAATAAAGGCTTTTTTTGGCAATTACCTTGACACACCAGCCTCCCTTTGGTATTTTGATAGGAGCTATTTTTGATTTATATTGAATGGAAGTATTGTTTTTTTATAATAAATCTTATCCAAAAAATTCAAGGAATCTTACTTTAAGGAGTATTACTAATGAAGAAAGTCAGTTTGAAGTTAATAGTATTTTTGATGTTTGTAAGTCTTATTGCTACCGGTTGTCCGCCAAAGCCAAAAACTAGCGGCGCAGGAGCAGGGGGGGCAGGCAGGGCCGACGCCGGCAGACCTGTTAACGAAGATATTATAGAAAATAATGAAAACCAGGCACAGAGGCTGGGCCTGAGTGATATTTTCTTTGGATATAACAGCGCCTCTTTAACAAGTGATGCAAGAAGGGCTATCAAGAATAATGTTAAAAAACTTAAAGAGAATAGAAATTTAAAAATTACTATTGCCGGTCACTGTGATGAGAGAGGCAGTAGTGAGTACAACCTTGGTCTTGGTGAAGACAGGGCTAAAACCGTAAGAAGGTACCTAATTGACTTGGGCATCAATTCCATGAGCATCTCTATTACCAGTTACGGCGAGGAGCAGCCCCAGTGCAGTGCTGCTACAAATAGTTGCTGGCAGAAAAACAGGAGAGCACAGTTTCTGGTAAGATAACTACTCACAAACCGGGAGATTGATTATGAAAAAATATAGTTCTGTTTTATTGATAATTTTTATGGCAGTTTTTGCTTTAACCGGCTGCCAGACCACGCCTCCTAAGGTTGAGGATAAGGTGGTTGTTGCGCCTCCGCCTCCGCCTGTGCCAGCTCCGACGGCGCCAAAAGTTGTAGTTAACTTTAGGGATGTCTATTTTGATTATAATATGTATAACCTCTCTAGTGATGCAAAAAGAGCTCTGAAACATAATGCAGACGGGCTTACAAGAGACCCTGATTTAATGATAACAATAGCCGGCCATTGTGATGAAAGAGGGACTAATGAGTACAATATAAGTCTTGGTCACAGAAGGGCTAATGAGGTAAAGAGATATTTAAAAGGTCTTGGAATTGACCAGGGCAGGGTTAGAACCATAAGTTATGGCGAGGAACAAGGTGTATGCTCCCAGGCGAGTGAGTCCTGCTGGCAGAAAAACAGGAGAGCCCAGTTTATAAAAAATTAGTTGGGCTAGTGGGTTAGTCGGGCAAATTTAAAGCAGCAGGAAGTTGAGGGGGGATAACTGTAAACAATTGTGGTTATTTCTTTTAGTGAGATTTTTATAAAACCCTCATAGTTATAATAGTTAAATTAAAAAAAACCGCCTTTTAAAATAGGCGGTTTTTTTATTAGGAAGTTCTCTATAATAGCAGGATTATTTCCCTGCTGCTTCCGGTTGGCCAGGGGAGTCTCCCAGTGATTCCCCCAAAGAGTCAAGCGACTGTCTGACTTTTTTTCTGTTAACCCTTTTCAGCAGCAGCCTTATAGAGTGAATAAGGTCTCTTTTTTCTTCTGCGTCAAGTGAGCGATAGAGTGTGAGAAGTGTTCTCTCTTCGCGCTCCGGCGGCGGGAAGACGCCGGAGCGGACGGAGAGGTTGTTTAGGAAAAAAAACAATAGGTCTTTTTTTAATATTTTCGATAGGGCTAACCATTCGTCTGTAGTTATTGGTATATCGCCTTTTTCTTTTCTTGCGTAAGTGGTCCTGTTAAGCCTAAGTTCGGATGCAACTTCATTTTGGCTTAGCTCGGCTGCCTCTCTTACGCACTTTAATCTTTCTAATATTTCAGGTGTAGTTATCATTTGCTTGTATAATAAGTAGTATGGTTTTTAATAGTATTGTTTTTTGGTTTGAAAAATTACCGGTCATTAGTTATTCTAAGGTAAATGTCTTGACAGTTGAAAGTTAAGTCATTAGTATTGCAATTAGCATTGTAATCAGATTGCCGGAGTGGTGAAATTGGTAGACGCGCGGGACTCAAAATCCCGTAGGAGCAATCCTGTGGGGGTTCGATCCCCCCCTCCGGCACCAAAAAAGCTCATCCTTACATGTATGGGCTAATCATGGTATTACATAAAAATTAGAATCCTGTATTGTTTTATATTACAACTAAAGAATTTAATTTTCAAGTTTTATTTAATGGTATATATTTTTAGTGATGTTATTTTTGTTTTGTAACAGTGCGGCTCGTTGTTGTAAGTGGGAGTTTTAATTGGGGTAATTTAGGTATTTCTATTTTAGTGATTATTGCCAGGTTTTAGTAAATACCACTGTCTGTATAAGACTTGGCAATTTTTTCTATAGCAATAACATATGCGGCAGTCCTGTAGTCATGTATTTTTTTATTTTTAAGTTTCACTTCTCTTATGTTCTGGTAGGCAAGCCTCATGGAGTCGTCTAGTCCGGAGCGAACCATATCCAACTCATCTGCCCCGTATATTAATTTCTTCTTCATGCCTTCTGATATTTTCTTGCCTGTGGCTTCTTCAAAAGAATCTACAACCAACTGGCCCCTGGTTTCTTCTAACCTTCTTCCCATACGACCAAACCTAATATGGTTTAGGTTCCTAATCCACTCGAAATAGGAAACAATAACGCCGCCTGAATTCATTAAAGCATCAGGCAGAATTGTAACTCCTTTTGCTTTTAAAATCGTGTCTGCTTCAAAAGTAATAGGGCCGTTTGCCGCTTCTACGATTAGGGTGGCTTTTATAGCACTGGCATTATGAGAGTGAATCACTCCCTCCAAGGCGGCAGGTATGAGTATGTCACATTCCTCCTCTAGAACCTTCTCCCCGTTAGGCTCAAAATTTCCATCGGGGAAGCCTTCAACCTTACAATGAAGGTTAATGTAGGCATGGAGTGCTTCAATGTTAATTCCCTTGCCTTTAGTCTTGGCTTCATCTTCAATTATGGCTCCGTCTCTTTCAATGACAGCAATTATCTTTACACCGTCTTCTTCTGTGAGAAATTTAGCAGCGTGAAAACCTACATTGCCAAGTCCCTGAATAATAACTTTTTTACCTTCCAGTCCTTCTGTAAGGTTTGCGTCTGTTACATCTTCGCTGTGGCGAAAGAACTCTCTCAGGGCAAATTGGAGGCCCCTGCCGGTTGCTTCAATTCTGCCGTTTATACCGCCAAGGTGAACCGGCTTTCCTGTAACGCAGGCAATATAGTTTATGTCGTTTGGGTAGAGGTGTTTATAGGTGTCTGCTATCCATGCCATCTCTCTTTGACCTGTGCCCATGTCAGGGGCAGGGACATTTGTTGCAGGGCTTAAAAAACCTTTTGTAGCTAACTCTCTTGCAAAACGGCGTGTAATCTTTTGCATGTCTTCTCTCTCAAACTTTGTGGGGTCAATTCTTAAACCCCCTTTAGACCCTCCAAAGGGTACATCAACAATTGCGCATTTATACGTCATAAGAGAAGCCAGAGCTTCAACTTCATCTTGACCAATTTCTGGGGCAAACCTGATACCGCCTTTTGCAGGCAGCCTGTGTACGCTGTGAGTTGCCCTCCATCCAGTAAAAGTTTCCATTTTGCCGTTTATTTCAACAGGAAAAGATACCTTTAAAACTGCATTGCAGCTTTTTATGGCATGAGCAAGGCCCTCATCTAAATCCAGAGTACCCATAGCAAGAGATACCATTTTATTCACATCATCTCTAAAACTTGTTTTTTGGGGGATATTTGCCATTTTGTCCCTTTTTTTAGTTTTTTGGTTTGAAATTATAAAACACTATATATTTAACACATTTAGAGGCCTTATACAACATGTAGTGGCAGATATAGGGTTGACAAGAGCTGTGATTTGAATAAAAAAGTTAACAAAATTGAGGGTTTGACATTGACAGTTCCACTAGTTACACTGTATTTGTGGTGAAAGTTTCGTCAATTGTACCACGAGACAAGAGCAACCTGTAGCGTAAGAGCAGGACGCAGATCCATTGACCCGATTTTCATTTAAAAAGGGTTTGAAGGGACGCCAAAGTGGTAAGCAGTCTAACTGTATTTTCTCCATAGATATTTTTAATACCTTCTATAGTTAATATACATTTTTGATGCTGTAGGTGTCTCTGAGTTTTTTTGATGCCTATGGCATTTTAGTATTTGGGTATAAGGTAGTTTTTTAGAACTACACTATTTGGTAGGTAGTAATATTGTAAACCTTTAACTAAGAGTTCCTTTTGAAAACCAATTTTTTAAATAAAATTTCCCTTTCTCTTCTGTTAGTAACCTTACTCAGTGGTAATGCCCACGCATGGCCATCGACAAGCGATTGGGTAGCCCTTCCAGGTAATAGTACCGGAACTATTGAAGACCCTACAGGTGATGCCCAGGGCTCTCGTGACCTTGTTGGAGATGCTACAAGGCCTGCCGGTTACATGTTCAATGACGGCACTTACCTTAATTTCAGGGTAAGAGTTAACGACGACCCGGTGCAGGGAGCAAACAACCTTAAACCTTTTGGTTGGGGAATCCTCTTTGATTTGGACATGGACTCTGCTGATTATGAGTGGATGGTCATGGTTGACGGTGTTAGTGATGATGTTTTCCTTGCAGAGAATACTACTAAAACCGGAATAAGCGACCCTTCAGATACGGCGGAGACATTAGTATGGACTGAACCGATAAGTGAAGACCCTGCAACAGGTAATTATAGAGTTACCGATACTCTTGACCCAGCCCCCTTTGACGGCGACCCTGATTATTTTATAGATTTTAGAATACCGGCAGACCTTCTTTATGCCTACATGGGTATAGATGATTCTACGCCAATAAGACTTTTCCTTGGAAGTTCCAATAGCGCCCAAACCTTAACTACAGACCTTTTAGCCTCCACATTAGGCGCCGGACTTACTCCTCCGGTAACAACCGGAGGTACAACTCCAACAACCGGTTCAGTTATGTTTGTATCTGACCTGACAGGGGCAGGTGATGAAACATCTAGTTATCCAACAGGTACTCTTTACATTCGCGTAGATGACGATGACCAAAACTATATTGCTACGGTTCCCGATATTGTTATAGTCACATTGACTGTTCCGTCAGGTGATAGCGAGACTATTACCTTAACAGAGACAGGCATAGATACAGGAATTTTTACAGGGTCAATAGTTACATCTGAAGGCGCGGTAAGCCTAGATGACGGGGTTATGCAGGTAGTTGCCGTTGAAGTTGTTACAGCTACTTTTATAGACCTTATTGAATCTCTTGATGATGGGCTTAAGTTAGGCCAGCCTAGAACAGACACAATAACTATTCAGCAGGTGACAGACCTTGAGATTTTAAAAGCAGTTGATGCCAGTACTCCTGATGAAGGCGACACAATTGTTTATACTCTTTCTCTTACAAATAACGGACCAAGCTCCGGGTCAGGTATTCAGGTTACAGACCTCCTTCCTAGTGGTGTTACTTATCTGTCAGATGACGGGGCAGGCTCATACAACGACACAACAGGTGTGTGGAGTATCGCTTCTATTAATACAGGGGTAACGAGCACTTTAAATATTACTGCAACCGTTGACGGAGGAACGAGCGGCACAATAATTACAAACACTGCCACCGTAACAACAGCACCTCTGGATAATAATCCTGCCAATGACACAGCTACTGCAGATATTGCAGTAGGTGGTATTGATTTAGAAGTTGCAAAGTCAGTAGATAATCTTACTCCCGGTTTAACCGATACTATTACCTATACAGTTACAGTAACCAACACAACTAACGGTACAAACGATGTTACTAATTTAGTTATATCGGACGCCCTACCGGGAAACCTTACCTATCAAACCGATACTCCCAGCCAAGGTAGTTATGATGACGCTACAGGGGACTGGACAGTAGGCACTCTCCTAAATGGAGCTAGTGCAAATATTACAATAAGCGCTACTGTAGATAGTGGAACTTCTTTTACCAATACTGCATCAGTTGGGTCTGTGGACCAGATTGATTTAGACAACACAAACGATAGTGCAAGCGTAACTGCCACTGTAGGCGGGGCAGAGTTAAACCTTACCAAATCAGTAGATGATTCTACACCCAACGAAGGGGATACGATAACCTATACTGTTTCAATTACCAATAACGGGTCTAACGATGCAGGGTCTGTGGAAGTTACAGACCTTCTTCCATCGGGGGTTACTTATTCTTCTTATACTGCAACGACCGGTATGTACTCAAGTTTTACCGGTATATGGACAATAGGAACTGTAGTAGATTCTACTAGCGAAACCTTAACAATAGACGCAGTAGTTGACGCAGATGCTTACGGGGCGACTATAACAAACTCAGCGACTATTTCTAATTCAGACCAGCTTGACCCTGTTACTTCCAATAACACTCCAAGCACAGATATTGTAGTACAAAGCGCTGATCTTGAGCTGCTAAAGTCTGTAGATGAATTATCTCCAGCAGAGTTAGATACTATTGTATATACAATAACAATAATCAATAATGGACCTCATGATTCTCCCGGAGTAGAAGTTACGGACCTTCTTCCCTCCGGTGTAACTTATGTAAGTGATGTAGCGAGCATTGGCAGTTACGCCTCCGGGACAGGTGTGTGGACAGTAAATACAATGGCATTCGGTGTTACTGAAACTCTGGACATTACTGTGACAGTTGATGGCGGGACTGACGGAAATATTATTACTAATACTGCAAGCATAACAGCAACTATAGTGACAGACCCTAATGGGTTTGACAATGTTGTTGCTCAGGATATTTATGTAGGAGGGGCAGAACTTTCCACGCTTAAGTCAGTTAATAACCTTACTCCTGCAGAAGGGGAAGCAATTACATACACTATTACAGTTACTAATAACGGACCAAATGATGCAACTAATGTAGAAGCTACAGATCTGCTGCCTGCTGGTGTGACTTGGGTTTCTGATAGTGTTACTCACGGCAGTTATTCAAGAAATAACGGTGACTGGTCTATCGGTGCTCTTTTAAACGGTGAAACTGCTACTCTAACAATCAATGCAACAGTGGACGCTGCTACAAATGGAACTACCATTATCAACAAAGGCAGAATTATTTCATTGGATCAAGGTGACAGCAACCTTTTTAATAATGTTTATGAAGCGCCTATTTATGTGGGAGGTACAGACCTTGTAATTAGTAAATCTGTTGATAACATTATTCCGACCATTGGAGATACAGTTACATACAGCATTACAGTTTTAAATAGCGGTCCTAACACTGCAACAAGTGTTGAAGTGTCTGATGTTTTGCCTGCCGGCGTTACATTTTCTTCTTATAGCTCAACTCAGGGACTCTACTCTACAGGCAGCGGTATATGGTCAGTAGGTACTCTTACTACTACGGGCCCGTCGAATACTGCAACTCTAGACCTTCTGGCAACAGTTGATGTTGGCACAGGCGGCTCTACTATAATTAACTATGCCAACTCATGGAGCTTTGATGCTTTTGACCCTGTTGACACAAATGATTCGGATTCAGCCAGTATAGATGTAAAAGCAGCAGACCTTGCAATTAGTAAAGTAGTAGATAATGCAACTCCCGATGAGGGGACTAATGTTGTTTATACTGTAACCCTTACAAACCTCGGACCTAATAACACTACAGGAGTTATTGTAGATGATCTTCTTCCCGCAGGAACAACATTTGTTTCTTACACAGCCAGTCAGGGTATTTACACTTCCGGCAGCGGGCTTTGGGATATAGGGGCAGTTAATAAACTTGACTCCGTAACTCTCGACATTACGGCAACTTTAAATGTTGGTACCGGCGGCTCTACTATTACAAACACTGCGTCACTTAACTCGTCGGGCCTGTCTGACCCAAACTCACCTAACGATTCTGATAATATTGGTGTTACGCCGAATACTGTAGAGGTTGACATGGTCGTTACGAAGGTAGTTGACGATTCTACCCCGACCGAGGGCGACACAATTGTTTATACAATTACAGCGTTAAATAGCGGCCCTAACACTGCAACAGGGATAGAGGTAACCGACTCTCTCCCTGCAGGAGTGACCTTTGTATCTTATGTTTCATCTCAGGGACTTTATACTAGCGGCACAGGTGTTTGGGCAATAGGGTCACTATTAAATGGAGCCAGTGCGACTTTAGATATTACGGCTACGGTGGACTCAGTTACAGGCGGAACAATTATTACAAACAGCGCTGCCATGTCAGGTTTGGGGGTTAGTGAGACCAATGTTGCTAACGACAGTGACAGCGCAAGTGTAGATGTGCAGGCTGCTGACATTGGAGTAACAAAAATGGTTGATGACCCTGCCCCTACAGAGGGCGACACAATAGTTTATTCAATTACCGCTTACAACAGCGGCCCCGACACTTCTACCGGCATAGTCGTGACAGATTCTCTCCCCGCAGGAATAACATTCGTCTCTTATGTAACCAGTCAGGGTTTATATACAAATGGAACAGGTTTGTGGGCAGTAGGAACTCTAACAAATGCTGCTACTGCAACGCTTGATATTACAGTGACAGTAGACGCCGCTACAGGCGGCTCCACAATTACAAACACCGCGGCAGTTACCGCCTCTGATCTGGCAGACGGCACCCCAGGTAATGACAGCGCAAGTGTTGACATAAACCCTGTAGGTACAGGAGTTCCTGATATCCTGCTTCTTAAATCTTCCGTAGTGTTATCAGACCCAATTAACGGCGGTGTTAACCCGCAAGCCATTCCCGGCGCTGATGTAGTTTATACAATAACGACTACCAATCAGGGTTTAGGGGCTGTTGATGTAGATACCACTATTTTAACTGACAATATTCCGGCAAACACAGAAATTTATGTAGGTGCAGGTTCTCCTGTCACCTTTATAGACGGGGCTACTGCAAGCGGAGTTAGTTATACATTTATAGACATTGCCAGTACCGTTGACGACATTGAGTTTGATGACGGTACATTGGCCTTTACATACGAGCCGACACCTGGCGGTTATGACACAAATGTAACTGCAATAAGAGTTAAGTTGAAGGGTACCTTTAACGCATCAGACGGTGTGAACCATCCAAGTTTTGACCTTAAGTTTAAAGTAAGGATTCAGTAGATAGTTTTTTTGGTTAAAGAAATAAATATCACAGAAAAAAGAGGAGAAGGTTAAACATGAATAAAAAACTGTTTATTGTCTCGACCATCATGTTTTTTGTGGCCGGTAGTTTTATCTCTAGCCCTGCAAGGGCAGAAAATAATATTACTATCAGCGACATTATGCATGTAGAGAAAAAGAAGGTAAACGACAAGGGTGAGATTGAAACCGTCCTTGCCCCGGCAAGAGAGACAACCGTTACTCCCGGAGAGATTATCCAGTCAACGATTTATTATAAAAACTCCGGCAGTCAAGCTGCCGAGGGTGTAGTAATTCAAAACCGCGTGCCTGATAGCACAATCTATATTGGCGGTAGTGCAAAAGGAGCTGGTTCTGTTATTACTTTTTCAGTTGACGGAGGTAAAAGTTTTAATAAACCGTCAAAGTTAAATATAAGAGGTCCTGACGGCAAGAAGAGAAAGGCCGTGCCTGAAGACTATACACATATAAAGTGGGTAGTTACTAAGGTGGAGCCTGGTAAGGAGGGCCATGTACTATTTCGAGCAAAGATTGAATGAGACGGATTTATATAAATATAAAAGTAATAAAAAGATATTAAAAAATGAAAGGTCAACAATGGAGGAGGTTATGAACACAACATAGCTGTAAAAAGAATAAAGTTTTTAAATCATTTAAATCAAAAAGCAAGTAATTATATATAAGAAAGAGAGAAATAAAATGAAGTTAAATAATAATAAAAAACAGAAAGAAAGTAAGGAGGAAAAAACAATGAGAAATAAAATACTAATCATTGTTTCACTTATGGTAAGTGCCTTCCTAATGGTGTTGTCAGCGCCGGGGACTTCCCTGGCTGTTAACACACCGGCAGGTACTACCATATCAAACGATGTGACTGTTGACTACAAGGTAGGAGGAGTTGATCAGACACAGATTGTTATGTCTGCTCAAAGTTCAGCTTATACCTTTGTTGTAGATAACAAGGTAGATCTAACAGTTACAACAACCTTAAATGCAATAGTAATACCGGGGGCTGCTGATCAGGCAATCGGCTTTACTGTTACAAATACAGGTAACTCAACACAGAGGTATGCGCTGGCTTCAGAGCTGGGAGCTGCTGTATTTCCTATCACAAATATACCGGCACCAACTATTTATATTGATCTTGGTGTAGTAGGTACATTTGAGGCAGGAACTGATGTGGCATATGTTGACGCTTCTACCGGAGGTGATGTTGCGGTAGGTGGCACACTTGATGTTCTCATAGTTGGAACTATCCCGCTTGATGCAGTAAACGGCAATATAGAGTCCTATGACCTGTTAGCTACAGCTGTTGATGCAGGTACTACTACTGTAACTTTAGAAACAGTAGGAGATGATGCTGACCCAATGGTAGTTGATGTTGTCTTTGCCGATGAGTTTGCCGGCGCAGCTGGCAACCATTCATTGGACACCGTTGAAGGTGGTAACGCTTCTAATACTGCTACCTATACTGTAAGCTCTGTAACATTGACAATTGCCAAGTCGTCAACGGTTATAAGTGACCCGATTAATGGAATAACCGACCCAATAGCTATTCCGGGAGCGGTTATTCAGTATTCTATCACTATTACCCATTCAGCAGGAGCAAGTGATGCAACTGATGTCAGTATTACTGATGACCTGTCAACTGAAATTGGTAACGGTACTATTGTTTTTAACACTCAGCATAGCGGCGGTGTGTGTATTGCAGGCGAGGGTATGATTCTTGATGTTACAGGCGGCGGTGGTGCTGCTTGTCAGACAAACGCATCAGATAGTCCGGCTGACGATAGTGAGTTTACCGGTAACACTGTAAGCTCAAGTGTAATAACACTAACGCCAGGTGATACTGCAGTATTAACATTCGAGGTAACCATACAGTAAATCGTGAGGTTCCTCGGTAACATAATAAACGCATTAGGTATAGGGGCGGGAAGGCTTTCCAGTAAAGTCACCGGCTCACTATGCCCAAGTGCGTTTGGTTTTTCAGGCAGGCAAGGGGGCATTAATAGTCATGGCCTCTTTGCCCGTCTGTATAAACTTGTAACCTTTGTTATAATAAGACTTGGTTACAGGTTTGTACAGGCGACTTTAGTTTTATGTTTTGTAATGACTTCAGGCAGCGCAGAGGCTGTTACCCAGCCTGGCACATTAATCAATAACACAGCTGTTGCCAGTTATAATGTATCTGGTTTTCCTCTTACCGTAACCTCACCTGTTTATAGTATTACCGTTCAGGGCAGCACTACTCCATCATCAATAAGGTTTAT
>CBDUXU010000009.1:0-28394 GCA_965371285.1 uncultured bacterium
AAACATATTCCTTTGACTTGGCAACCATCATCTTGTCGCTCGAGAGTCTTGATGACTTGTACTTTTTAGAAAAATCTTCAAAACCCCTATAAGATTTTACATAGTCTTCATTTTTAAAAAGGGACTCAGCCAGGCTGAAGTGAGATTTTGGGACTAATTTGCTCTCCGGATAAGTAACCATAAGACGAGAGTACTCCTTAGAGGCTTTTTTATACTTTCCGCTGGCCTTTAAAAACTCTGCATATTTGTACTGGCTGTTATCTGTTATATAAATCGTGCCGTAATC
This sequence comes from uncultured bacterium, assembly GCA_965371285.1. Lineage (GTDB taxonomy): Bacteria > Desulfobacterota > GWC2-55-46 > GWC2-55-46 > DRQE01 > CBDUXU01. Next base: position 287 of record CBDUXU010000009.1, read on the forward strand.
TTCTGCCGAAGCCGCGGAAGTTAAAACACTAAATAAAAATATACTAACTACTGATAAGAGATAATTTTTCCCATTAAAGTTCATATCCAAATCTTCACTCCCAAAAACTTTTTTTATTTTCTGACTGTTGGAAACATAATATCAAAGGCATCGTTTACTGTGGAAACTCCCAGGAGCTCTGCCCCCCCGACCTTGCCCACCGATTTAACGGACTCTATAGGCATTACAATCTTAGTAAAACCGAGCTTCACTGCTTCCTTCACTCTTTGCACACTTTGATTAACAGACCTTATCTCTCCTGCCAAACCAACTTCCCCGAAAACTATAGTTCCACTCTCTATGGCAACATCATAAAAATTAGATGCTATAGAAACCGCGATTGCCAAGTCCACTGCCGGTTCAACAAGTTTTAGCCCTCCGGCAACCTTCATAAATACATCCTGGTTGGACAGAATTATTCCCGCCTTCTTCTCAAGTACGGCAATTAAAAGAAGTACCTTGTTATAATCCACACCTTCCACCGTACGCCTTGGCACTCCCAATACGGACTGGCAAACCAGGCTTTGAATCTCGATAAGTATAGTTCTTGTGCCTTCCAGTGACGCCACCACTGCCGAGCCCGACGCTCCCTTGGCCCTGTCTGTTAAAAACATCTCCGATGGGTTTTTAACTTCTCTTAAACCGCTGCCTGTCATCTCAAAAACACCAATCTCCATAACAGACCCGTAACGGTTTTTAACTGCCCTTAATATTCTAAAATTATGCCCCTTCTCTCCCTCAAAGTACAAAACCGTATCAACCATATGTTCTATAACTTTTGGCCCTGCTATGGACCCGTCCTTTGTAACATGGCCCACTATAAAAACCGGTATATCCAGACTCTTACATACATTTACCAGCTTGCCGGATGAGTCCCTCACCTGGCTTACGCTCCCCGGGGACGATTCAATTTGGGAGCTATAGAGGGTCTGGATAGAATCAATAACCAAAATCTCAGGTTTAATGTTTTTAACGGCGTCGAGGATTTTCTCCAGTGAAGTCTCGCTCCAAAGGTATAAATTTTCAGACGCCCCGCCAAGCCTCTCTCCGCGAAGTTTAATCTGCTTAGTACTCTCTTCGCCTGAGACATAAAGCACCTTTTTTCCGCTTTTTGCCAAAGATATCATTGCCTGGAGAAGTATGGTTGACTTGCCGATTCCCGGCTCGCCCCCTATTAGTATGGCAGACCCTGCCACCACTCCTCCTCCTAAAACCCTGTCCAGTTCGCCTATTCCCGTAGGAATACGCTCCTCCGAGCCGGAGAGAACCTCTGTCATCGGGCTTGGCTTGGTATCACTGCCTAACACCTTAAATCCGGCGGACACTCCACCGCTTGTCTCCTCTACAAGTGAGTCCCACTGGCCGCAATCGGGGCATTTTCCCAGCCATTTGGGGCTGCTATAACCGCAATTTTGACATTTGAATTGAGTTTTTAGTTTTGCCATAAAGTGTTTGTTACAGTCTTGAAAATGTGGGTTTTTATATAAAATTAATTATAATTGACAAATAATACACTTTTGTTATCATTATAAGTCTGTGAAAAGATTAATAAAACTATGCCTACAGACTATAATAACATACTAATTGAACTTAATAAAACTGTCAAGATACTTAAGTTCTATCCCAAAGGACATCCTAACCTCGACGATGCACTAGAGCAGTGTTACGCCGTTATTAAGGAAGGGTTAGACAGCGAAGGTGAATTCAGGTGGCGAGTTGACCAAAACGGTTTCTATGTTGGCGACAGGGCAATAGCTCCGGCTCACTCTCCTGCCGCTACATTTGCCAAACAGTTTTTCCTGAGATCTGTCAAATTAATAACTTTCTCCCCAAATCTTAATACAATTGATATACAAGAACTTATGTCCCTCCTTATGATGGACCCTAAAGAAATAAAAGATAAAGGCGGGGCAGAAAAAATAATGATTAGCGAGGGTGCCACAGGCATACTCCTAAACGACATGAACTATGAAGATGCATTGGAAATCCAGGAAGAAATTGAAGAAGAAGTACCTGTAGAAGAAGAACTCATGGAAGAAGAAATAGAAGAGATTGAAGAAATTGAAGAGGTAGAAGAGATAGAGCACTTAGACGCCCAGGAAGTAAAAAATATTGATGAGTTGCTGCTTGCCATTCAAAAAGAAGAAGACCTTCTAAGGTATCAAGACCTCTGCGTTAGAATTACTGAGATGGCAAAAAAGGTCGCTATAGCCCAAGAATTTGACAAAAATTATGAAATTCTAAGAGTTATAAATCACGAGATTCACACTCTAATGCAAAAATCCCCGGAAATAAGAAACTTGGCAATAGAAACAATTGAAGGTATAATAAACAGAGGAATACTGGATTACATGATAGCAAAACTTGCCAATAGAAATGACAAAGAATTAACAGTTCTTAGGCAAATAATTGCAATTCGTGAGTATGACGGTATGGAAGCTCTTCTTGACATGTTAATAGATGATGATAGTTCACACTTAAGAAGAGCGATATATGATACGCTGGTTATATATGGTGAAAAAGTAAGGCCTCACTTAAACACCAGGCTTTCGGACCCGAGGTGGTTTGTAGTAAGGCAAGTTGCATCTCTGCTCGGCGAGCTTGGCGGCAAGGAATCGTTAGATAAGTTAGAGTACCTGTATAACCATGAAGACAAAAGAGTAAGAAGAGAAGTTCTGAAGAGCCTCTCCAGGATAAGGTCCGTTCGTTCAAAGGATATTTTAATGAGCGCCCTTTTGGACCGCGACCAGGCTATAAAAAGCCAAGCTATGATTTCTCTGGGAATGCTCAAAGACGAATCAGCAATAGATACCATTGGTGAAATTATTACCGCTAAAAGCCATGCATCTGATGGGTCAATGGAAATGCAAAAAGAAGGAATAAAAGCACTTGGTATAATAGGAGACGCAAAAGCTGTACCTTACCTCGAGAAGGTTGTTTTAAAGTCAGCATGGTTTGAAAAAGATGAACTTAACGACTTAAAAGCAATTGCCGTAACATCACTAGGTAAAATTGGCACAGACGATGCGATAAATATAGTTCATAAAGCTTACAAAGGCTCTTCTGGCAAATTATTAGAATCTTGTAAGAGAGTCATAGAAGGGATAAAAAAATCATGAATCCCCACGAAGACAATACGCTTCTCTTAAAAAGTATTAACGGCATACTGCAAAGCCTTAAGCTCTACCCTCCAGGACACCCGTCAATTGCAGGACCTATAAAAAATGTAACAAACAAAATAGCGATGAGATTAAATGCAGTTCCAAAAGTCGCCGTAGCCTTTGTCAACAAAGCCCTGGTCTTTGAGGAAGTCCCTGTACCGGATCCGGAAAATTTCGAAGATGTAATCTCAATTATGGCGAGCCGTGATATCGAAAGTATTATATTTGAAAAAGGCCTAAATGCTAACGAGTTCACAGAGTTTGTAAATATTATTACAGATGAGGCAGGGACAAAGGGAAAAGCCATACAAGAGGAGATGGAAAACAGAAATGTTAAAAAAATATCCATAAAAGAAGTCCCTGAAGAGCAAAATGACTTCCTGAGAGTTTATAATGATGCACTAATGGCAGTTAAAAATGTCATGAGTGAGGTAAGGATGGGTAAAATTCCCCAGACAGATAAAGTAACCCATGTAGTGGAAGAGATGAGCGACATGGTTCTTGCCGACTCCAATGCCATGCTTGGCCTTACTATGATAAAAAATTATGATGAATACCTGTTTAACCACTCTGTAAATGTAAGTATTATTTCACTTTCCTTTGCAAAGTATCTTAAGTTGCCGGACAAAGACATACATGCAATAGGCATGGGCTCTATACTTCATGATATAGGCAAAACCGGCGTAGCAGAAGATATAATTAAAAAACCGGGCGGACTTAGCACAGAAGAGTGGGAGAAGGTAAAGGAACACCCCGTAATTGGTGGCAAGATTATTGAGAGGATGGAGAATGTTCCCGACGGAGTTCACAATATAGTATATGAACACCATATAAGGCATGACCACAGCGGCTACCCAAAGTCCAATAAGAGGGTTCACCCTCTTGCAATGATAGTTTGTATTGCCGATGCTTATGATGCCTTAACTACTTTAAGGGTTTATCAAAAACCTTACCAGCCCGTAGAGGCGGTTAAGGTTTTAAAAAAAATGTCAGGCAAACACTTTGAGCCGACCATGATTGAAGGGTTCGAGAAAATGCTGGGACTCTACCCCATAGGAACAATGGTCAGGCTTACCACAAACGAAATAGGCGTGGTAGTGAGGCTAAACGAAGAAGAGGGAGGCACACCTACCGTAAGGGTTATCTATGACAGGGATGGTAACGAAAATGCCGAACCCTTTGAAATAGAAATAGGTAGTAGCGGCAATGGCGAAGGGGCCCCATCCATAGTAGCTCCCGTTGACCCTCTATCCAGGAATATTGACATGGGTGAGTTTTTCATAGAAGAAGTAGGAAAACTGGACTCACCGGAAAAAATCGCCGAGTAGAAATAAAAATATTCAAAGTAAAACAAAAGCCCCTGTTACTTATAAGTAACAGGGGCTTTTTAAATTATAATGTTAAAAACAAACTCTCAGCAACATGGTCTGCCTAAAATAGAATGGAGCAATGATTGCTACGCGTCACGCTGCGACTCGCCGGTCAGCCTGTCTCCATCATTCCCAGCGCTTTAAGCGCCGCCGCTTTAATAGGTGTGGTGCCTTTTACGGCGTAATAGAGCATAGCCTCTTCTGCCCTCTTGTCCCCTGTCCTGCCTATGGCGTTTATCGCCCTCTCTACAACTCCCATATCCGGGCTTTTAAGTTTACTCATAAGAGGGCCCACTATTTGCGGTTCGCGAAAATTAAAGAGAGCTTCTATTACAACCCTCTCTACGACAAGACTTTTGTCTTGAAGTTTCACCAGGAGCTGGGGGAGTATTCTTGAGTCGGCAAAACCTCCTAATACCCTAATGGCAGATGCGCGAACATCCTCAATCTCGTCAGAAGCAGCTTCTAAAAGCACTGACTCTACCTGAGTTCCCCTTAGGTTTCCTAAGGCATATACTGCTCTGAGTTTTTCAATCTTAGTACCTTCTTTAAGAAGCTTTCTAATGGCAAGAAGCTTTGCCCTAATATCCAATCCTTCAAGAGCTTCTGCTGCGGCGCGCCTAATATCATCATTAGAATCGACTAAAGAATTAACCAAGACTTCTTTTCTGTTGCTCATATATTAGAAAAATATCAAATACCCTCACTACTTGCAAGGTATTTATCCTTCCATTTTGTTAGAACTTCTAGCGATTTTTCAGCTAAAGCCTGCCTCATAACCTTGCTCGAGCCTCCTGAAAGGAGGCCGAAATTAACATTCATGGGCTGGAACTTCTTAGCCCTGCCAGTACCACCTTGGAACATATCATCTGTTATGTAGGAAAAAAGCGCCCCTGACATAGTCCCCTCAGGTAAGACCAGTGTATCATTATTGGTGAAAACTTTGTATGCATTTATTCCGCTAAGAAGCCCAGAGAGTGCGCTCTCAGTATATCCCTCCACCCCCGTTAATTGCCCGGCGAAGAAGATATTTTCACTCCCCCTTAGCCCCATGGTAGGCTCTAGCAGGCGAGGCGAGTCTATATAACTGTTTCGATGTATGCTCCCAAGCCGCGCAAACTCGGCATTCTCCATACCGGGGATGAGCCTGAAAATCCTCTTTTGCTCCGGATATTTAAGACGAGTCTGGAAACCAACAATATTGTAGGCAGTGCCGGCCAGGTTCTCCGCCCTAAGCTGCACAATCGCCCATGGACGGCGACCCATTTCCACTACCTCTTCACCGCTTCTTTTATGGTAGGTATAAGGAGTATCTTTTGTTCTTGGGTCTATAAAACCCACCGGCTTCATAGGACCAAAAGTCAGGGTTTTCTCTCCCTTAGAGGCAAGCTCCTCGATAGGCATACATCCCGAGAAGTAGGAAACTTTTTTTTCAAATTCTTTAAGAACAACTTGTTTGCCGTTTGTAAGTTCATTATAAAAATGGTCATATTCTTCTTTATTCATAGGGCAGTTTATATAGTCGTCACCACCCTTACCATAACGGGAACCCATGAAAGCTATATCAAAATTAATGGAATCTTTATAAACAATTGGAGAGATAGCGTCATAAAAATATAAGTTATCTTCTCCTAAAAGCTCTTGAATCTTCTCGCTTAAACTATCTGATGTCAGGGGCCCGGAGGCAATAATAACTACTCCATCCTTTGGAATAGTTTTAACTTCCTCTCTTATAATTTCCACCCCTAGCTCAGTAAGGCTACTTTCTATAAGTTTACTGAATTTTTCCCTATCTACGGCAAGGGCTGTTCCTGCCGGCACCTTCGATAAGTCTGCGCATTTTATAATAAGTGAATCAAGCAGGCGCATTTCGGATTTGAGAAGCCCGTGTGAGGTTCCTCCGTCATCGGATTTAAGGGAGTTAGAACAAACCAGCTCACATAAATCATTTGTCTTGTGAGCCTCCGTATTCCTTACGGGCCTCATCTCATAGAGCTTAACTCTTACTCCTCTTTTGGCAAGCTGATAACTTGCCTCGCACCCAGCAAGCCCTCCTCCTATTACTGTTACAAAACTCAATGTATAACCCTTTCTTTTGAATATAGAGTCCTTACTCTTTTAAATATAATGGAACATTATAGCATGACACTAAGTAATTAGTATGGTAACTTTCTATCATAATGAATAGCAGAGCAAGAGTTACAATAAAGGGCACTGTGCAGGGAGTTTTCTTTAGAGCCTCTACAGAATCGGAGGCTCTAAAACTTGGACTCACCGGTTGGGTCAGAAACATTCACACTAAACCAATAGATAAACATGACATAGTGGAAGCCCTTTTTGAAGGCGATGAGGAAATTATAAAAGGTATGATAGAGTGGTGCCGAAATGGGCCACGGGGAGCTGCTGTTGTAGAGCTCAAAACCAAATGGGAAGAATATCAAAATGAATATGAGACTTTTTTCATACAATACTAAATACTTATTAATAATGTTTATTGGGACTACCCTTATAAGCGGCTGCTCCACTCCACCCAAAAGACCTACCTACCTTGTGCCTACTTATGGTGTGTCAAAGGACTATAAAGCACTGGGAAGCAGGGCTACTTTCGAGAAAGACAACCTTGTAATATCACTTAAAACACTCTCCCCTGATGATGGAGTAAAAGGTGAGACCCTGTCAGCACTAAAAGAGAACCATTACATATTTATGGAGTTAACATTCATGAATAAGTCAGAGAAAAGAGTTACCTACAACACTTCTTTCACCAGCCTTCAAGGGGCTCAGTTTGATTACAGAAAACCGCTTAACTTCACAGACCTCTACTCCATAGTGGTAGGCAAGGCTCATGATCTTAGCAAAGAAAAAGATTTAAAAAAATTAAAAGATAAATACTACGACCACATGACAAGAATCCCGCCAAAAGAATCTGTGACAAAATACCTGATTTTTAGGCCTAATGAAAAAGAAACTACAAAGGCGGTTCTTATAATGGGCGAGATTTATATGGGTACGAAGACTTTATCTGTGGTTTTTCCCTTTGACGCTCTGGAAATAGAAACATCAGGCATTGATACTAAGGAAGGAACCGGCAAAACAGGACCTAAAGAGATTCCATAATCTTTTCTTTTGTTTCTTCTACCACTTCTTTTATAACTTCTTCAGCTTTTTCACCGATTTTTTCTTTGGCAGCAATCCTAGCCTCATCGAGTTTATCCTTTAACTTGTCGCTAGACTCTTTAAGCTGGATCTCGTAATGTTCAAGTTCTTTGCCTGCATCAATTGTATTTTCTCCAAACTTCTGCAAAAAACCAGCCCCTCCAAAAAAAATAAAAGCTATAAACATAAAAATCCCTAATGTAAATCCAAGAAAAACTCTTTTCAATTTTCCCCCTTAAAACCTTTCTTATCCTTTATAGTAAGAGCCATTTTATATACTTCCTTCTTAGAAACATTATAATCACGGCTAATGGCATCTGCTGCATCCTTAACAGTTGTGCCGTCTAAGAGCAGCATTTTTAAAGTCTCCCTATAATCGTTATCAACTACCACAGGCTTAGACCTTATAATTACAGTAACCTCGCCCTTGACGGCTCTATCTTCAATCTGGCTGAGAACTTCGCTAACACTGCCCCTTAGAAACTCTTCATAAATCTTAGTAAGCTCGCGAGCTACAACTATATTAACATCTCCCATAATTTCTTCAACATTTTTCAGAAGTTTTTTAAGCCTGGCGGGAGACTCATAAAGTATATAAGTTGCCTCTATTGCTGCCATAGAAGTAAGCTGTTTCTTCCTTGCTTCTTCTTTAGATGATAAAAAACCTTTAAAGGTAAAACTCTCTGTTGGCATTCCCGAGGCACTTAAAGCGCCAATAACTGCCGAGGCGCCGGGAATGGGAACAACCTTAATCCCCGCCTTAATTGCCTCATTCACAAGGCCGTAACCAGGGTCAGACACGCAAGGTGTGCCTGCGTCTGTAATTAAAGCTACTTTCTTCCCGCTCTTTATTTTTTCTATAATGGAGGCAGTTTTTTTGTCCTCGCTGTGTTCATGATAACTAATTAGCGCAGTTACAATACCAAAGTGATTAAGCAGTTTTTTGCTGTGCCTGGTATCTTCTGCGGCGATTAAATCGGCTTCTTTTAGAATAGACAGTGCCCTAAGTGTTATATCCTCAAGGTTCCCTATAGGGGTGGCTACTACATATAAAATACCATTATTGCCCGGCTTGCCTGGCTTAATTGACTCTCCCCCTCCCCCGGCGGCCATTATTTCTTCCTCTCAAAAGATATGGCAGCAAGGATAATCATAACAAGTGCAAAGACTGACAAAAAGGCAATGTCAGTATATAAATCCATTTCAGCGCCTAAATTCTTGCCTCCTACATTCATTGCATGCCTGAAAGAATCAACGCCATAACTCATAGGGTTAATGAGAGTTAAATACCTCATGTACTCCGGCATAGAGCTTACGGGATAAAGAGCCCCGCTTAAAAAGAACATAGGCAGTACTATAAAATTCATAATCACATTAAAACCTTCCAGTGATGTAAGGTGGGCTGCAATAAAAAGCCCAAAAGCTGTAATAGCAAGAGAGAGAAGGGTCATAAAAAGCATCATAGCAAGAGAGCCCTTTATTCCTAAACCTATACCCAAGATTGGGGCAACTATAAAAAGGAGTAGTGCACCTTGGAATACAGCCAAAGCCGAGCCGCTAAAGAGTTTGCCCATAACTATTGCATACCTGGGAACAGGGGCAACTAACATCTCCCTCAGAAATCCAAACTCCCTGTCCCAGACGACACTCATGGTAGAAAAGATAGAACTAAACAGTATGGTCATGCCTAAAATTCCCGGCACAACAAACTGAATGTAATTTGCATTCTGGTCTTCTAACTCTATAATATTAACAAACCCGGCTCCAACTATTACAAGCCAAATAAGAGGCCTTGCAACAGTTACGAGCATTCTCCCCTTTTGACGGAAAAACCTCTTGAACTCGCGAAGCACTATTACATATATAGCCTTGTAAGGGAACATTAGTGTTTCATTCTCCTGTCTTTTAAGCCGTTTTGGTTTTCTTCCCTCAGTTCCCTGCCCGTGAGGTTTAAAAACACATCATCCAGTGTAGGCCTCTTAAGATTTACTGACAAAATATCTGGATCCAACTCGCTGAAGAGTTTTGGTATAAACTTCTCACCTTCCGGCGCAGTCATTACCAGTCCGCTGGATATTTTTTTTGCTTCAATGGAAAATTTGTTTTTTATTTCAATGAGAGCTTTATCATTGTCCGTCGTATTTATATAAATCGCATCTCCCTTTAGGGCGCTTTTTAAATTCTCGGGAGTGTCAAAGGCAATAATCTCACCGTTGTCAATAACAGCTATACGGTCGCAGCTTTCCGCTTCGTCCATATAATGGGTAGTCATAAAAACAGTATTGCCTTCTTTTTCTTTTAATGTCTTAATAAATTTCCAAACGTGGCTCCTGGTCTGGGGGTCTAAGCCAAGAGTCGGCTCGTCTAAAAAAAGCACCTTAGGCCTGTGAAGAAGCCCCCTGGCAATCTCAAGCCGTCTTTTCATTCCACCGGAGAATTCTTTGACCAAATCATTTCGCCTGTCGTTTAAGTTTATAACTTCAAATATTTCGTCTATTCGTTTTGCTGTAACAGAGTTGTCCATGTTATACATATAACAGTGGAATTTCAGGTTTTCAAAGGCAGTTAGTTCATTATCTAATGTGAGTTCCTGGAATACTAGACCTATGGAAGCTCTGACTTTGGAAGGTTCTTTTTGGCAGTCAAAACCGTTCACAAGGGCACTGCCGCTGGTTGGGCTAAGAAGGGTGCAAAGAATATTTATGGTAGTAGTTTTTCCCGCGCCGTTGGGTCCCAAAAAACCAAAGGTCTCCCCCTCTTCAACTGAAAAGGAAACACCTTTGACTGCCTTAGTATCCTTAGAGCGTTTACCATTGTAATTTTTTATTAGGTTTTTAACTTCTATAATAGACATGGTATAAAACCGAGCTGTTTTTTTTTAATGTTTATAAGGGAGAAACCCTAGAATAGACGGCTTAGTCCCATATAAAACAACCCAGCCATTATACCACAAGCAGGCAATGTAAACACCCATGCGTATAAGATTTTTTTGCCTATACCCCACCTGACAGCAGAAAGCCTTTTTGTAGACCCAACTCCCATAATACATGAGGTTATAACATGAGTGGTACTTACAGGCGCCCCTATAGCGGCTGCTCCCATTAATACAATACTAGCAGAACTCTCGGCTGCAAACCCATGTACCGGCTGAATCTTAGAGAGTTGAAGTCCCAAGGTCTTAATAACCTTCCAACCACCCATGGCAGTACCAAATCCCATAACAGTTCCGCAAGCAACAATTACCCAAAAAGGAACTTCCATCTCCGTAAGGTAACCACCGCTTACGAGTGCCATGGTGATAATGCCCATAACCTTCTGGGCATCATTTGCCCCGTGGCTGTAAGCCATTGCACAAACAGAAACCAATTGAAGTTTTCCGAATATTTTATTAACAAGACCTGTTGAGCGATTTTTAAAAATATGCATTATAGTCACCATTAGGAGAAACCCAATAACAAGTCCAAATATTGGGGAGAATAAAAGTGCAAGACCAATCTTCTTTACTCCTGCCATCTTAAGCACTGCAACGCCTTTAGCAAATATAACTGAGCCAATAAGACCCCCTATTAGAGAATGAGAACCACTAATCGGAAGCCCCCTAAGAGTCATTAGAGCTGTCCAAGTAAAAGCCCCACACATAGCAGCTAATACTACTACGGGACTAATAATTGTTGGGTCAACTATTCCCTTACCAATTGTTTTTGCAACTGATGTTGAAAAGAACGCCCCTGCAAAGTTTAAGACCCCTGCAAGAAGCACAGCATTAAGAGGGCTTAATACTCTTGTAGATACAACCGTTGCAATTGCGTTTGCAGAATCGTTCCAGCCGTTTGCAAAGTCAAAAAGCAGGGCAACCACTACCACCGCTATTATTAAAAAACTAATTTCCATTTTTCCACCAAAAATTCCAATGACTTTGAACCAGATTTTTTATCTTAGGCATGTTTAACCAATATACCTTCCAATATATTAGCAACATCTTCAAACCCGTCGGCTGCATCTTCTAATGTCTCGTAAAGCTCTTTCCACTTTATAAGCTGTATAGGATCTTTTTCATTTTCAAAAAGTTTTGCTATTGCAGTACTTGATATACGGTCAGCTTCATTCTCTAAACTGTTTATCTCTATACAAATATGGTTAATTGATGTGTCAAGTTTCTCCAGGCCTGCCACTGCCTTTACCGTCTCTTCTGCACACTTCATTAAGATAGCAGCCATCTCCTTAATCTCAGGAGTAGATTCTCCAAACCTGTAGAGATGAAACTTATTAGCAGCGGTGTCAATATAATCCATTACATCATCAAGGGCAGAAATTAAGCCATGTATATCTTCCCTGTCTATTGGTGTAACAAAAGTCTGGTTGAGCATATTCATGGTCTCATGTGTAATCTTGTCACCTGCGTGTTCAATGTCCTTTATGAGTTCAGATTTTTCTTTGCTTTCACCGGGGTTTAAAAAAAGTTCCTCCAGAACCCTGGCACCCCTTACGATATTATTTGACGCTTTGTCAAAAAATTCGAAAAAATCGTTGTTTTTTGGTATAAAACCAAACATACTGCCTCCTTGTTTTATGTTTTTGTATTTTATCTTAAGAATATTAAAACATTAGAGTGTTTTGTACAAGGATAAAATGGTAGTTTTAGGGAGGAAGGAAAGGGAAATCAGGACTCTTTTCCCAGTATAAGGGTAAAGGTAGTACCCCTGCCCGGGCGGCTTTTTACTGAGACAGTGCCGTTCATGCTTTGCACAATATGTTTTACAATAGAGAGTCCCAGCCCCGTGCCGCCTAGGTCGCGGCTTCTTGCCTTATCTACGCGATAGAACCTCTCAAATATTCTTGGCAGGTCCCCTTCAGGAATACCTATACCTGTGTCTGTCACATCGACTCTCACTCCGATGCCCTCTTCCCTGGTTTTTACCACCACAGAACCTCCCTTGGGAGTATACTTTATGGCATTATCAAAGAGGTTTACAAGGACCTGCTCCAAACGGTAGCCGTCACCAAGGACCACTATATTTTCTTCTTCAAAGTCCAGCGTAAAATCAACTTCTTTATCACGAGCCTGCTTTTTAAACCCCGAAGCAATGGATTTAATAACCTCACAAATATCAATTCTCTCTGTAGTGAATGACATCTGATGGGACTCAACTCTGGAGAGAACAAGAAGGTCATCTATAAGGCGACTCATCCTGGTTGCATGACGGTCTATGATGCCGAGAAATTCTTTTAAGGTTCCCTCATCTTCCATTCCACCGTCAAGCAGGGTCTCTGAGTAGCCTTTAATGCTTGCCAGAGGGGTTCTAAGTTCATGGCTGACATTAGCAACAAAATCTTTTTTAATCTCCTCTAACCTTCTCTCTTCAGTAGTATCCTGAAAGAAAAGCAGCACTCCCTTGCCTTCTTGTTTGTTCATGGAAACCAAACTAACTTTAAAAAATCTGTCTTTGTCTGAAATATCTATGTCTATGGGGTCAATTTTTTTATTCTTTCTAAACTTACCCAAGGCATCTAAGAGAGAACTGTCAGTTATAATATCTTCTATTGTCGTTTCCTTAACATTGTCTAATGTGGGGAAACATTTATAAAAAAAAGGGTTACTGTACCGAACGCACAACTCTTCGTCAAGAGCCAGAACCCCAAGGGTCATCTCTTTGGCAATTGTTTCTGCCAGTAATTTCTCTCCCATCATTTTAGCCATTAAAACTTCACCTCAGCCATAACATATTTAGTCCTTTAACCTGTAACCTACTCCCCTGACTGTTTCTATATAATCACCGGCACTGGCAAGCTTCTGCCTAAGCCTCCTCATATGTGTATCCACAGTCCTGGGAGTTACAAAACTATCATCTCCCCAAGCCTTGTCCAAAATAGTATCCCTGGAGAGGACATTCCCCTTAGAGGTAAGAATCAATTTAAGCATTTTAAACTCGGTAATAGTTAATTCAATTTCTTTTTTCTTCAGGTAAACTTTATATTTTGATAAATCCAATCTTAGGTCTTTATAAACTATTTCGCTTGGCTCACTACCGCTATCAATTATGCCGCGGGACCTTTTAAGCACAGCCTTTACTCGAAGCAGCATCTCCCTGGGGCTAAATGGTTTTGTAATATAATCATCTGCCCCCAGTTCAAAACCAAGCACCCTGTCCAGCTCTTCACCCTTGGCGGTTAACATGATTACAGGAATGTCTTCTGTATCTTTATTTTTCTTTAAAGTCTTTAAAACTTCCATACCGTCCATGTTAGGAAGCATGACATCAAGGAGGACCAGGTCCGGCTTTTCCCGCAAAGCCAATTCAATGGCCTCGGGGCCATCCATAGCCGTAATAACCCTGTGAGATGCTTTTTTTAAGTTAAATTCTAAAAGGTTTAAAATATCCTTTTCATCATCTACGGCAAGTATTAAGTGTTTGTCTGTCATTTTTATTTTATAATACCAAGTTCGTCCATTAGTTTATGAACCCTTGTATCAATATCATCTCTAACCATTTCCATAAAATCCCAGGGCCTGCCTAGTGGGTCCTTAATCGGCCAATCTTCCTTGACCCTATCATCAGCAGCTTCTATGTCTTTACTCTTCCCTATAATACCGCACAATTCGTCTATAGAGCAGCAGCCGAGTGTGATTAAAACATCTGCCCCGCCCAGCATTTCATCAGTCACCTGGTCTGAGGTCTGATGAGATATGTCAATCCCCACCTCACTCATTGCGCGAATGGAATCGCCATTAACAACCCCCATTGCCGAAGTTCCTGCGCTTAAAATCCTGACACCCGACCCTTCCCTATGCACTATAGATTTTGCAAAACCCTCTGCCATTTGGCTGCGGCAGGTATTGCCTACACATAGGAATAAGATAGTAGTTGGTTTGTTTTTATTCTCTACTTTATCCATTTAAATACTATTCTCCTAATAATTTTATAATATATTTTTAACATTTAATATATCCACTGCAAAACCAGTTAACAGCACAAAAAAAGGGGCGTGCCGATAAAATCAAAGCGCCCCCTTTTTTTATTCAATTAACATATGTTTCTAGAAATAAAATTGCGCCTGTGTCTGGAATACATTTTTCTCGTCTTCCAAACCAACTTCTCTTACATTGGAATCAAACTGGCTATGTACCCAGTTTATACCTAACTTGTAAGAGTGGCCTTTACCGTACCAGTTTGCCCCAACAGTCCTGGTCTCTGTTTCATAACTTGGACTATTTATATTCTCATCAAAAATTTCATACCTTGCAACAAGCTCAATATTTGCCTGTGGTACAAAATACCCTCCCTGGACATACCAGCCGGAAGCCTTAAATTGTACAAGATTACTTGTAGAAGTATTTTTCAGGCGGATAATCTCGTACTGGAGAGTAACATTTTTTATATGGCCAGATATCTCAACACCCCATGCCCTTCTGTCATCTTCTGAACCAAAAATCCCACCTTCATGTTTAATACTCTTTTGAAGGGCAACATGGGCCCCGAATGTAAGGTGCTGTCCCTTGCCAAGATGTGCGTCACTTTGACCCTTCTCTTCCCATCCCTTTGGAGAAAATGTTAACTTAGCCAAAAGTAGGTTTTCCGAGTCAGTAACAAAACTATCAGGGTCAGTAGGAACTCCACCAAAGTCTTCTGCATCAAATATAGCTGCATCCGGATCACTTGTATCGGCAGGGTCCCAACCATCGGCAACAGCAACAATATAGTTTATTGAGTTATTATTTATTGACTCATGAAATGCTACAATGAATTGATTACTGTCACCAAAAAAATCTTTTTCTGCCTCTGCGGTGACAGGCCTTTCGATTAAAAGCTGCTTTGATGAAGAGGTCAGCGATACTCTGGAAAGAGGCAGTTTATGTTTACCCATTCTAAGAGTTACAAGTTTTGCAAATTTGTAATCAACATAAGCGTAGTAAACGTCTAAAGAACTAGTCTGCTGATTTTTATCCCATTTGTCTCCTGCAAAAACCAGTTTGAAAGATAAATCTTTCATCATCTGTCCAGATGTTTCGAACCTTATTCTTCTCATATAAAAATCACTGTCAGTGTTGTAATCATCGCCATCGTCTGAAACATGGCCAAAATCAAACCTTGGCTGAAGGCGGAAGCGGAATTTTAATTCACTACCATCAACCTTAACTTTATAACCGTCTGTCGGCTCTCCGTACTTGAAGGCTGCCTCTGATGGACCAAAAGTCCCCATTACCAAAAATACTGCTAACACCACTCTTGCCAATCTCATTAATGTTATTCCCATTATTTTCTCCCTTTTTTTTGTACTTAAAAATAACTTAACACTACGATGTTACAATCATATTACAACAATATTACAAACAAAACAAACTTATAGAGTTTTAAGAAACTACCCCCTACTGCACGGTTCTAACGGACAGGTTAAACTCCAAGGTATGCACGGTCTCACCATCTATAACAACGCTATAGGTATACCTGCCTTCTTTTTCTGCCAGAAAAGGTGCAACATTTACCACAAGATTTCCCATTCCCTCCGGACTAGCCTGAATCTTACCAGGTGTCATTTCAGAGAGGAGCTCCTTGCCTTCGGGGGTTTTTAAACTATGGGCAACTTCAAACTCGCCGCTGCCGCCGGTTAAGCGAGTCAGGAAACAAAGCTTCGGCAGGGTCACTGGCATCGGACTTCCGAGCACTATGTCCTTTGCATAGAGACCTATAATAATTAACTTACCACTGGATTCTTCCCTAATATCATCGCAAAAAATTGTAAAATCGTGTCTTGGTTTGTCAGACATATATTAATCTCCTTTTGTAATACTCATTTATTTATATATATAACCTTCTAATGAATAGGCCTCGTTCCACCCTACATCAAATTTGCCTTTATCTTTTATGGTTTTAAAAACAATAAAAGCTGAGAGAATACTATCTATTGCATCGCCCTCATTATCATCAATGGCAATTTGCCTGACATCGGGACTGGAGAAACTAAGCCCCATCTCGGAGAGTTTGTCTAATATAGATTCCCTCTCGCCGTCAAACTCCCCCTTAGCACCTTTGTACTGGTCATAAATTTTTTCTTTTTTAAGCAGCACTGATGGGCACACTTCCATAAGAGCTGGCTTTGATTGGTCATATTCCTGCATTGGAAGAACCCTGACAAGGTCGCCCAAGACCAGTGGCCCCAGTATATCTTTTATGCCAAAAAAAGTCTGCCTATAAATCCAAAGGCTAATAGGGGAAAATGGCGCTTTAACTTCCTCATCTGTAGTTCGCTTCAGCTCTTCATCGCCAGATTCTTTTAAAATTACCTCTCTAAAGTCCTCAGGAGTTTTAAATCCCCAAGGGAAGCTGGAGATAAAACCAGCCCAGCTTTCAACTCTTCTATTGTCCGATGTCAGCAGCCCCACCGGCATACCAAAGGGAAAATCCATTCCAAACACAGCTCTATCGCTGGAGGTAATAAACTCCCTTATTGCCTCGTAAGATAAATCCCTGTCAGTGGAGCCGCCGGGGAGTCTTTCCGCCCTCTGGCAGGAATCTATAACGAGCTTGCCGCTATTAATCTCTACCCCAGCTATCCATATTTTCTTACTGGCATAGGTAACTCCGCTAAAGTCTATACCGAAAACTTTAGAAGGGAGAGAATTTTTCTTTTTTCCAAATCCAAACATAATATGTTCCTAAATATTAATATATTTCCTATAAATAATAAAAAACAAAACTAATAATATAAGACTTAACTGCGTGGTAAACCTTAAACTTGGTCCGGCAATGATTGCCAAGCAATCCTTGCTGGAATAAAAAAACGCATAAGAGTTTTTTTATAATTCTTAGCCTCTTATGCGTTCATTTGTATTTCTCTCAAGCTGATTAAAACTTTATTCTGCAAAATTAACCTTTAAGGTGTTCAATAACACTTTGAATGGTTTGTTTTGCATTACCGAATACCATCATTGTATTATCATAGAAGAAAAGTTCATTCTGAATACCTGCAAAACCTGCGCTCATACTCCTCTTTAAGACTATACATGTTTTTGCCTCTTCCACATTAAGAACAGGCATGCCGTATATAGGACTAGCAGGATTTGTTTTTGCCGCAGGATTTACAACATCGTTAGCACCTACAACTAAAACAACATCTGTGTTTTTAAAGTCGTCATTAATGTCTTCCATTGCATATAACTTGTCGTAAGAGACATCACTCTCTGCCAAGAGTACATTCATATGGCCTGGCATACGACCTGCCACAGGGTGGATTGCGTATTTAACATCAATACCTTCCTGCTCAAGAATGTCACCAAGCTCACGGACAGCGTGCTGGGCATGGCCTGCAGCCATACCATAACCGGGAACAACTATAACAGAATCTGCGTTCTCTAAAACAATAACCATATCTTCAACTGTGTAGGACTTAACAGCGCCCTGAGGGCTTCCATCGTCACCTACAGATACCGAGTCATCTGCTGCGCCAAAGGCTCCGAAGAGAACATTTCCCAGGCTTCTGTTCATAGCGTCACACATAATCTTTGTGAGGATTAAACCTGCGGCACCAACCATAGCACCAACAATAATAAGTGCGTTGTTGTTTAAAACAAAACCTGTCATAGACACGGCAACGCCGGAATATGAGTTAAGAAGAGAAATAACAACAGGCATATCCGCTCCGCCAATTGGTATGACCAATAATATACCTAAAAGAAGCGCAAGACCCATCATAATATAAAAATACATAAAGTTTGAAGGTGTGTAGAATATACCTACTGCAAGGGCAATCATAATTATACCGAAGAGGGAATTAACTATCTGCTGACCTTTATAGGTAATAGGCTGGCCTGTCATAAGCTCCTGAAGTTTTGCAAAAGCAATAAGAGAACCTGTGAAAGTTAGTCCGCCGATTATAACGGAGAGAAGAATTGTACCTAAAAGAAAGTTGTCATAATTTGGGTTCAACCTGTAGAACTCTGCTATTGCAACGAGTGCTGAAGCGATACCGCCGCAACCGTTAAAGAGTGCGATCATCTCAGGCATCTTGGTCATCTCTACTTTTTTGGCTGCTACTGCGCCTATTAAAGCACCGATAACTGCGCCTATGATGATGTAGTTAAAACTCATATTTTCGTTAAATGCTGTTGCTACTATGGCTATTGCCATTGCCAACATTGAAAGGCGGTTACCCCCTCTTGCTGTTGCCGGTGAGCCTAGTTTCTTAAGCCCCACCATGAACAGGACTGCTGATACTAAATATGCATAACTTATTATTTGATCCATTGTATTTTATCTTCTCTTTATTGTTTATTTTTTTAATTTATATTTCTATCAACTTGCCATCTTAGACAAACAGTCTAAAAAGTACCTGTCTTTAAGATAAATCAGCCTTTGGCTGTTTCAGTCTCAGGCTGTGCCAGTCTCAGACTGTTTCTTTTTTCTGTCTTTCTTTTTAAACATCTCAAGCATTCTGTCCGTTACCATATATCCGCCCACAACATTAATCGCAGCGAATATCATGGCAGCCATCCCGACCCCTGTTGTAACACCCATGTCGTTACTGAGGCCTGCGGCTATCATGGCACCTACTATAACTATTCCAGAGATAGCGTTAGCTCCCGACATAAGCGGAGTATGCAAGGTAGGAGGAACTTTTGAGATAAGCTCCACTCCTACAAAGATTGCTAATACAAAAACATAAACACTAAAAATTAATTGACCTTCCATTGTTAATTCCTCCTAGGTATAAATAAATGAATACCTGATTCTATTTAATTCTAGGGTCTACTACATCACCATTATATGTAATGAGAGAACCTTTTGTTATTTCGTCTTCTAAATCGTACTTTAAAGCAACCTTGTCGTCATCTCCCTTGCCTTTAGGAGCAAGGTGATTAATAAAGTTCTCAACATTCTTTGAGAACATATCACTTGCGTTAATTGCCATTGTAGCAGGCAGGTTGGTAGTGCCAATAAGGGTTACACCGTGTTTAACTACAACTTTTCCGCTCTCTGTAAGTGGGCAGTTTCCGCCGAACTCTGCAGCCAGGTCAACTATAACACTGCCTTCTTTCATGGATTTAACCATGTCTTCGGTTATAAGAACCGGAGCAGGCTTGCCGGGGATAAGGGCAGTTGTAATAATTACATCGCTCTTTTTAACATGCTTTGCAATAAGCTCAGCCTGCTTTGCTTTATATTCATCGGAGAGCTCTTTTGCGTAGCCCCCTTCTGTTTCTGCGTCTTCGTCTGATGATACTTCAACGAACTTAGCTCCAAGGCTCAATACCTGATCCTTAACAGCAGGTCTCTGGTCAAATGCCTCAACAACACCGCCAAGTTTTTTTGCAACAGCGCAAGCCTGAAGCCCTGCTACACCTGCGCCGAGGACTAACACCTTTGCAGGAGCCACAGTACCTGCAGCTGTCATGAGCATTGGGAAGAACTTTGGAAGCTCCGTTGCTGCAAGCAGAACTGCCTTGTAACCTGCCACAGTACTCATGGAGCTTAGTACATCCATTGCCTGAGCCAGAGTTGTTCTTGGTATAGAATCAAGGGCGAAAGAGTTAACCTTCTTTGTTGCAAGTTTTTTTGTAGTATCAGTGTTAACAAGGGGGAAGTAGAGAGCTATAAAGGCACTGCCCTCTTTCATCATGTCGATTTCTTTATCAGTTGGTTTTTGAATTTTAACAAGCAGGTCGCCTGAGCCGTAAACTGTTTTTGTATCAGCCGTACTAGCGCCGGCAGCTTCATAGTCGCTGTCGGTATAAAAGGAGCCTTCTCCTGCACCCTTTTCTACTGTTACCTCGAAACCGTTTTTAATAAGCGCCTTTACCGATTTAGGGGTAAGGGCTACTCTTTTTTCTCCGTCTAATGTCTCTTTAGCTACACAAATTTTCATTTAACTTTCCCTTATAAATTATCTATTTATATTAACGCCCGCTGGGCGTTGGCTGAATCTTCCGCTAGGCAGCAAATGCCGCCCTAAAACTCCGATTAAAAAAATAGCCCCCTTTAGTAAGCTTAAGAGAGGGCTAAACTGTGAAAGAGGATATTTTATGTATATACAGGGGTTTTGTCAAGTGGTTTTCATTATAAGAGCGCCCTCCGGGACGCTGACTAAAACTAAGATATTATGACCGCCTGTCGTTATATGAACGCCCGCTGGGACACTGGCAGGTAAAGACAAATCTTACACCTGTAAGACCGTAAGGTTATGGGATTGTAGATTATACCCATTAACTGAGTATAGCAGTGGGCTATGCCACCCTACAGGGCTCCTCGCAATGACAAACTCTTTTGATTGTCATACCCTGCCACGACAGGGGATTCCTGTGTGTCTTTTGGTTTATTTAAGTGTCACCAGCGACTCGCTGGCTGGATTCCCGCCTACGCTGGAATGACAAACATAGGGTTGATAGCTTTAGTCAACGCCCAGCGGGCGTTTTTATAATAGCCACCATCAAAAACTCTTTGTTCCCCTTAGTGCCTTTTATGGACGATTCGATTATGCCTTCCACAGTAAAACCCAACTCCTCGGCAAATGCCTTTATATCCTCTTGAACGGCGACCTGTTTGGAAGGTTCGCGGACTATGCCGCCCTTGCCTACCTCGCCCTTGCCCACTTCAAACTGTGGTTTTATAAGGGAAATAAGACGACCTCCCTCTTTTAAAAATTCCTTTGCCTTAGGAAGTACTTTTGTAAGGGATATGAATGATACATCTATTACAATGAGGTCAACTTTTTCTCCTATTTCCTCAAACTCAAGGTAGCGGATGTTTTTCTCTTCCAAGAGCTTAATCCTGTCATCCCCCTGAAGTCTGTAATGGAGCAGCCCCTTACCTACATCAATGCAAAACACCTTCGTAACTCCTCTTTGGAGGAGGCAATCGGTGAACCCCCCAGTGGAGCTTCCTATATCCATAGCAGTCATACCTGTTACATCAATATTAAAATAGTCCAAAGCACCTTCTAACTTTAGCCCGCCCCTACTCACATACTTAAGGGTTTCTTTTAGCTTAATCTCGGAGTCCACCTTAACAGAGGTGCCTGCTTTAGTGACAACTTCTCCGTTCACAGTAACAGACCCTGCCATAAGGAGAGCCTGAGCCTTTTCGCGACTTTCCACTAGTTCTCTAGCTACAAGAAGTTTGTCGATTCTCTCCTTTGGAGTTTTTTTGGGTGGAATTTTTTTAGGTTTTGGTTTTGTTGTCATAAGCGAGGGACTGACCCCTTTAAATTTCTAGGTTATAATATTATTTAAAGGAGGTCTGTCCCCGCTTTAAAAAAAAGACACTGAATTCTGAATCAAGTTCAGAATGACAAACAAGCATACGGTGGGGGTGATATAATTAGTTGGCCATTTGTTTTGCATCAGACTCTACAAACTCTTTTACCGTCTCTGCAATGCCCTCTGGGTCTAGTCCCAGTTCGCGGCGAAGTATGTCCTGCGCACCGTGGTCTATTAACTTATCGGGCACTGCAATTCTTTTTATGTCGCATTTGAGGTTGTTGTCTACCAGTAGCTCCGCTACTGCGCTGCCGAAACCGCCCTCTATACAACCCTCTTCAACGGTAATGACTTTAGAGCATTTTGTAGCCATATCAAGAAGGGTCTTCTCGTCCAGCGGTTTGACAAACCTTGCATTAACTACTGCTACATTTATGCCTGACTTAGCCAGTATCTCGCTAGCCTCCATAGATGGCTCTACCATATGACCGTAGGCAAATATAACAACTTCACCTGAATCAGACCTGCCTGAGGCAGGGCCATCGACATCTTTTAATACCTCGGCAGTGCCAAGTTTAATTTCTTCGAAACTGCCTGTTGGGACTTCACCTATGCAGTTACCACGAGGATAACGAATAGCCACAGGGTGGTCGTATTTAGTAGCAGAATAGAGCATGTTACGAAGTTCCGAACCGTCCTTTGGCGAGCAAACTATAATATTTGGTATGGCTCTTAAAAAACTTATATCATAGAGACCATTATGAGTTGGCCCATCGGCTCCAACTATCCCCGCCCTGTCCATTGGGAAAATTACAGGCAGGTCCTGAATGCATACATCATGGATGAGCTGGTCGTAACCTCTTTGAAGGAATGTAGAGTAGAGAGTACAAAACGGTACTATGCCGTCTTTGGCAAGCCCTGCTGCAAAAGTGACTCCGTGCTGTTCGGCAATACCTACATCAAAAAACCTATCGGGAAACTTCTCGCCAAACTTAATGAGCCCCGTGCCCCCGGGCATGGCAGCGGTTATGGCAACAACCCTCTCGTCTTTTTCTGCCAGTTCTATCATGGCTGTACTAAAGACACTTGTATAAGAAAGCCCTGATGATTTTTTAACCTCACCTGTTTCTATATTAAATGGCCCAACGCCGTGGTAGGTACATGGGTCTTCTTCTGCCGGAGCGTATCCCTTACCCTTTTCTGTTAACACATGTATAAGAACAGGATAGTCCAAATCTTTTATGTCCTTAAAAACCGAAATAAGTTCATCTAAGTCGTGCCCCTTAACCGGCCCTACATAATGAAAACCAAGACCTTCGAAAACCATGCCTGCAGTGAATAAAGAGATGAGAGAATCCTCTGCCTTTTTAACCCATGTGGCAAGGCTGTCACCGATTAGTGGTACATGTTTTACAAGTTTTTCGATTTCGCTTTTCAACTTAGTTGCAAAGCGGCCTGTAATCTTTCTACTAAGAAAAGACGAGAAGGCGCCGACATTTTCTGAAATGCTCATTTCATTGTCGTTTAAGACAACTATTAAATCCTTCTTTAAATCTCCTGCGTGGTTAAGACCCTCAAAAGCCATGCCTGCTGTAAAGCTGCCGTCACCGATTACGGCAACCACTTTATTGTCTTTGCCTACTGCGTCTCTGGCTACTGCCATGCCAAGACCTGCGGAGATGGTAGTGGCTGCGTGGCCTGCTCCAAAGGCGTCATATTTACTCTCTTTTATCTTAGTAAAACCGCTTAGACCCCCATGCTGGCGAATAGTGGAGAAACGGTCTCTACGGCCGGTTAAAATCTTATGAGGGTATGCCTGATGCCCCACATCCCAAAGTATTCTGTCATCGGGGGTGTTAAAAACATAATGGAGAGCCAGAGTTAATTCCACTGCCCCAAGGCTGGACGCTAAGTGGCCGCCGCTTTTAGATAGGTTTTCTATCATAAAGTCCCGCAGTTCCGTTGCAACTTGGGGCAACTCTTTTATATCCAGCTTTTTTAAGTCATCGGGGCTGTCGATGTTATTTAAGAGTTTAAATTTTTCTTCTATTGTTTCTTCTGACATTTTTTTATATACCTTTAATTCGTTCTTTCTACTATATATTTTGCCAAGCTCCGAAGCGGGTCGGCTTTTTCGTCGAAATCAGATAATGCCCCAAGCGCCCTCTCTGTTAAATCCTCTGCCAGCTTTTTTGATTCACTAAGCCCCATGATAGACGGGTAAGTTGCTTTATTCTGGACCTCGTCTTTGCCTGCAGTTTTTCCAAGCTCAATTGAGTCGCCTGTAACATCAAGTATATCATCGGCAATTTGAAAACTCAGCCCGATACATTCTCCGTATTCGGTAAGTTTTTCCAACTCGCTGTCCGTCGCGTCAGAGAGGACTGCCCCACACCTGACAGATGCTACAATAAGTTTCCCTGTTTTGTGTATATGAATGTTTTGAAGCTCGGCGTGATTAAGGTCAGCCCCTTCGCTCTCCATATCTATAATCTGCCCCCCTACCATGCCTCTAACCCCAGCTCCCCCTGACACCTCTTTGACAACTTTTACAATCACCTCGGGAGCTACATCCTTTGTATCGGCAATAAGTTCAAAAGCTAAAGTAAGAAGACCGTCTCCGGCGAGTATAGCCGTAGCTTCATCAAATTTTTTATGGCAAGTCGGGTTACCTCTTCTAAGGTCATCATCATCCATAGCCGGCAAGTCGTCATGAATAAGAGAGTAAGTATGTATGCATTCTAGGGCTGAGGCTGTGTTCATGGCTTTTTTAATATCACCGCCAAGGGCATCTACCGCTCCAAGAGTTAAAATAGGCCTTACCCTCTTACCTCCGCCAAAGAGTGAATACCTCATAGCAGAGTTAACCCTCGCCGGGAACTTATCGGCAGGGGGCAACAATTCATCTAATACCTTATTAACAAGGTCACACCTACCTCTTAGGTAGCTTTTAAAATCCATTGTCTTGTCAGTTAAAACCATAATTTAATTATCAACTCAGTATAGTAGTATATTCTTTAGCAATAATCCAAAAAGTCGGAAGTTTTTATTGTATCAAAATAAGCCTATGATTACAATTATCTAAAATTACATCAAAGGGAGCTATAGCCTATTTATAACCTAAATAATATAAATCCACCACCACCCCACCCCACCCCCAAATAAAAACCCCCTAAGAGTTTAAACTCTTAGGGGGTTAATATGTAAAGCTTGATGTGGAGGTTCTTGGCAATTAAACCATTAAATTAGTTCTTAAATAAGTTAGTTCTTAAAAATTCATTTAAGTTTAAAACCTATAAAGACCTGAAAAGACCACACTTCAAACTACATGTGCCAGAACTACCTGATAAATCAGGCAATCCTTGGCAAGGTTTCAGTAATTAAACTTTAACTACTTCAGAAGCCTGTGGGCCTTTTGGACCCTGAGTGATTTCAAATTCCACTTCTTCGCCTTCTTTTAAAGTTTTAAAACCATCTCCGCCGATTGATGTGTAATGTACGAATACATCTTCACCAGACTCTTGTTGGATGAATCCAAAACCTTTTGTGTCGTTAAACCATTTGACTGTACCTCTTGCCATTTGTGAACCTCCTTTTGTTGTGGTTTTTTCAAGCATAAAAAAAGCCGCACAAGTAATAACTATTACCTGCATGGCTTACATGTTCTAAACTAAAATATTGTAGTAGAGAAAAAGCATTTTACCTGAAAAAGTACCTGATAGTTATTGTAAGGAAAATATATCAAACTAATCGATAACTTCCCTTACAAACAATCCTATCAAGGCGGATATGTACTGTCAAGTTTTTTATTAAAATATTTTAACATTTTTTTCAGCCTAAAATAATAGTAAAAAAATACTAATCTCCCTACCCCCAATACCAACTAAAACTATTAACAGGTTTTATACAATTTACCCCTAACCCCTTATATTTGTTTGACAATTCCCTTTATATGTATAATAATACTTTAAATGTGCAGAGTTTTTAACCAAATTATCCACAAATCTCGGGAGGACAGGTCTTGACAAAATTTACGATTTTTCCGCTTTTAACGACGATTTTTTCCTTATTTTTTCTTCTAACACTCTTACAGGAGACTTCACACTCTGCATTTGTCTTCCAATCAGAGGAGAGTTCCCTTGAACTTAGCTATAATAAATACTATCTAAAAACTACTGACAACTTAGAGGGAGCGCCAACTCCTGACTCTGGTCATGGAAAAGACTCAGGCAACCTAGATGGGGTCAGGATTGTTTACACCCATAGCAATAAAAAAAGTCAGCTTCACTACAAACTCTTTTTGGAACAATGGGCAGGAGGCACCACTGATTTTGAAGGGTTCAACATGATGAGCTACCCTCAAAACAAGACCTTAATTCCCGAAATAATGAAAGTTGAAAATGACCTTAAAACCTATGAACTGCAGCTTGGTCTCATCTTTAAAAGAGGCCTTAACAAACTGCCTTTTGATTTCACCTTATACACAGGGTATGGAATTCACATTTGGGAGAGGAAATTTAGCGGAGAAGGTAATTCAGTCAAGTTCAGGCAGGAGTACACATGGGGCTATGTTCCTGTAGGTTTTAAAATAAATTATAATATGACATCCAAACTCTCAGTTGGGTTGGATGTAGCGGCAAAACTTGTTACAAGAGCAAGACTTAGAGCAAACCTCAACGGCGCTGCCGGTAACGGAATAACTGCTAATACAAACCCCGGCGCAAACCTGGGAAGAAGAGTCGGTGGAAGAGTAGAGATTCCATTTATATACACAACATCAAACTCAAAAGGCTGGTCCTATATAATAACACCATGGGTTGACATAATGCAGACAGTAGAAAAAGATCAAATGGCTTTTGATGTCTCCCTAAACGGTACTCCTATTGGTACCTACACATGGACAGAACCGGCTATCAAGAAAATCGCCACCGGTATGGCAATAGGAATATATAAAACTTTCTAAGATTTACTGCACTTATTATAAAATTTACCTAAAAGATAACTTCCGACAGGGTAACTAGTTCAATCCCATCATCTTCAAAACCTTTAACTTCTTCCCTTAAAACTTTTAATGTTTCACTATAAGGATGGCCTATGGCAACAGCCACGCCTTTACTCAGTGCAATCTTTTTAAACCTCTCAATTTGCCCTCTAATGTAATCTTCCTCTTGCTCATTATCAAGAAATACATTTCTTTTAACTGTTTTAAGCCCCGCTTCTCTTGCAGCATCTTCTGCAACGGATTTTGGGGATGTCTTGGAGTCAATAAAAAACAAACCCTTCTCCCGCGCAACGGCTATAACAACATCCATGTGAGTGCGGCTTTGGGTAAATTTAGAACCCATATGATTATTTATACCAACAGCTCCCGGCACCTGCCTAAGTGCCCTGAGTGTGGCGGACCTAATCTCGGCGCTGCTCATAGTGGTAAGCAGAGCTCCCTTGCCCGGATCATTCTCTCTTAAATTGGAAGGCTCCATTGGCAAGTGCAGCATGACCTCTAACCCGTTGGCCCCTGCTTCATAAGCTACATCTTCGGAGTGGGGCAAAAAAGGTATTACTGCTATTGTTATAGGCAATTCAAAATCTACAATCTCCCTGACCTTATCAACACTGTAACCCATGTCATCAATGATTATAACTGCCTTAGCCTTGTACTTTGGCGGTGTTATAGATTCCGGAATCTCTCCGCCTTCTATGGCGGCTTCTATGGGCGTTTGGCCTGTATCACTGACGGGAAACCCGCCGCCCTCATCATTATAATATTTAAATAAATAGACGATGAGAAAACCAAGAAAAAATATAAAAAAGAAAAGGCCTGCCAAACGGGCAGACCCTTTAATCGAGTTTTTATTTGCTGCCATAGCTTTTTCCTCTCAGTGGAGTTACCATCAAAACTCCCGGTAGCATATCAAGACTTTTTTAGTGACAGGCCTTTTTCCTTATACCAAAGGTCCAGGTACTCTACTGCCCTTTCCAATTGAATGTCTATGTCTTCTTCGTCATCACCATTATCACTGCTTTTTTTGCTATCTTCTTTTTCTTCAGGCTTCTTATCGTTTTTAGTTTCTTTCTTTTTACTTTCCGCGGCAGAACCTTCTGCCTCTAAATGTCCCTTAAGGTCCTTTTCTTTTATTCCATAACCTTTATTATTCTAATCCTCTACTATAATATCAGGCACTATACCTTTTGCC